>JBHOQO010000012.1:0-116801 GCA_042408925.1 Chloroflexota bacterium
GCCGGAGCGGCGGCGGGAGCGACCGCCCCGCGGCGGCCGTCCCGAGATGTCGCCGCTCGCCGAGCGCGACGTCGCCGAGCTCAGCCCCGCCCGGGCGTCGCTCGCCGCGGAGCAGGCCGAGGTGGGCGCCGCCGCCACTCCCGAGGACCTCGCCGTCGCCAAGGAGATCCTCGCCGAGCTCATGGCCCGGATGGGTTTCCGGGTCCGGATCGACGTCATCGCCGGCGAGACGAGTCGCCTGAACGTCGTCGGCGAGGGTGGCCGGCAGTCCCTCGGGGCCCTCATCGGGCGCAAGGGCGAGCGACTCTCGGCGCTCCAGCACCTCCTCAATCTCATGCTGAGCAAGCGGCTGGGGAGCTGGACCCGGGTCCTCGTCGACGTCGAGGACTACCGCGGGCGCCGGGAGCGGCAGCTCCGCGACCTCGCCTGGCGGGCGGCCGCGCGGGTCGTCGAGACCGGCAAGATGCTCCAGCTCGAGCCGATGCCGGCCCTGGAGCGGCGTTGGGTCCACCTCGAGCTTCGCGACCACCCGGCGGTCGCCACCCAGTCGATCGGCGAGGAACCGAATCGGCGGGTCGTCGTCCTGCCGAGGCCGGAGTAGGGGCGATCCGTGCCGAGGGGGGACGTTCGGGGGATGGTCGGATCGGCCGGGGCGAGGCAGGCTCGCGGCGGACCGTCATGGAAATGCCCAGGCCTCGATGGCGCCGCCGTGACCGGTCGGGGCCGCACCGCTCGGTGCGCACGCGACTCGCCGGCCGGGGTGTCCGCGCGCGTTTATGGACCATCGACCGGGTCCTGCTAGGATGCCGCCCATGACGAGCGAAGTCCTGCCCGAGGTCATCGCCGAGCGCCCGACCGCCGTCGACCTGCCGGGTCGGAGCCCCTGGCTCCGCTTCGGCCTCGCGTTCCTCATCGGGCTGCTCGTCGTCTTCGGCCTCGCCACCGCGGCCCTCTACGCCTACGAGCAGACGTACGCCGGGCGGATCCTCCCGGGCGTCCGGATCGGGTCGGTCGACCTCTCGGGGCTCGACCCGGAGACGGCCGCCGCGCGTCTCGCCGCGGCCTACGCGCCCCTCGCCGGGGGCGAGATCCGTCTCGTTGCCGACGGCGCGGAACGCCTCCTGCCCCTCGATCAGATCGGCCGGGGCCCGGACGTCGAGGCGATGGCCGCCGCAGCGATGGCGGTCGGCCGGAGCGGCTCGCCCTTCGAGCGGGCGATCATCGAGGTTCGAACCGCGGTCGCCGGGGTCGAGCTGGCCCCGCTCGTCCGCTACGACGCTGCCGCCCTCGAGCATCGCCTCGCGGCGACCCTGGCGAGCCTCGAGCGCCCTCCGCAGGATGCCGCGGTCCGAGACGGCGAGGCCGGGTTCGTCGTCGAGCCCGGCTACTACGGCTTGGCCGTCGACGAGGCGGCGATCCTCGCCCGGGTTCGGGGGGCGCTCGCCGCCCCGTCGCCGATCGGGACGCTGACGATCGCGGTCGAGCGGACCTCGGTCCGCCCGGCGGTGACGACGATCGACGCCGAGATCGCCAAGACGCGGGCCGAGCGGATGGCCGCCGACCTCCTCGTCACGGCCGGGCCGGACCACTGGACGATCGACGGCTCGACGGTCCGGCGCTGGCTCCGCTTCGAAGTCACGAGCGACGGCCGCTACCTACCGGTCGTCGACACGGAGCAGGTCGCCCGGTCGCTCGGCGACCTGGCGAAGAAGGTCGCCCGCAAGCCGCAGGACGCGCGCTTCCTGACCGGCCGAAACGGGCAGGTCGTCGGCGTCGAGGCCGGGGTCGATGGTCGGGAGCTGGACGTCGGCCCCACGGTCGAGCGGATCGTCGCGGCTCTGAACCGGCGGGGAGCCGAGGCGGCGGACGGGCCGGTCGAGCTCGCCGTCCGGAGCATCGCGCCGGCGCTGACGACGGAGGAAGCCGAGAAGGTCGCCCCGCAGATGACGAAGATCTCCCAGTGGACGACCTACTTCGAGATCAGCGAGCGGAACGGCTTCGGGGCCAACATCTGGATCCCGGCCCGGGACATCGACGGTCAGGTCGTCGGGCCGGGGGAGACCTTCGACTTCTGGAAGGCGCTCGGGCCGATCACGTACGAACGCGGCTACCGCGACGGCGGGGCGATCATCAACGGCAAGACCGAGCCGACCGGCGCCCTCGCCGGGGGCATCTGCTCGACGTCGACGACGCTCTTCAACGCCGCCCTCCGGGCCGGGTTCAAGATGGGGGCGCGCCGGAACCACTACTACTACATCTCCCGCTATCCCCTCGGGCTCGACGCCACCGTCTTCCAGAGCGCCTCGGGCTCGGTCCAGACGATGTCCTGGACGAACGACACCCCGTACCCGGTCCTCATCCGCGGCTACACGGGCCGCAGCGGCGGCCGGGGCTACGTGCGGTTCGAGCTCTGGAGCGTCCCGAACGGCCGGACGGTCAGCTTCACGAAGCCGATCGTCAAAAACGTCAAGAAGGCGACCGATACGGTCGAGTACACGAGCACGCTCCCGGCCGGGGTCCGGAAGCGGGTCGAGTACCCGGTCGACGGGATGGACGTCTGGGTCACCCGGACGGTCCGCGACCGCTCCGGCGCGATCATCCATCAGGAGACGTACTACTCCCACTACACCCGGATCACCGGGGTCGTCCTCGTCGGGACCGGCGGTTCGAAGTCGACGGGTGGCGGGGGCACGCCGGCCCCGAGCCCGACCCCGGCCCCCAGCCAGGAACCCGCCCCGAGCCCGACCCCGGCCCCCAGCCCCAACCCGTAGGCTCGTGACCGGGTCGCCGAGCTAGCCGACGGCCGGCCCCTCGGCCGGTCGGCCGAGCCCGGGCGGCACGAACCGCCAGGCGCTCGCGACGAGGCCGACGGCCGTCGCGACGAGGAGCCAGAGCCCGGCCGCGAAGTTCCCGAGCCCGTCCCGGAGCACGCCGAGGACGAGCGGGCCGACGGCCGAGAGGACGTAGCCGCCGAGGAGCATGATCGCCGCCAGGCGGCCGACCTCGTGGGGATCGGCGGCGATGTCGACGGGGAGCGTCATGGCGAGCGGGAAGACGGCCCCGAGCCCCAGGCCGAGGATGGCGACCCACACGACGGCGAGGCCCGGCACGGTCGTGAGGCCGAGGAGCCCGGTCACCGAGAGGAGACTCGAGGCGACGAGCTGGAACCGCCGTTCGCCCCACCGGTCGGCGAGGATGGGAACGCCAAGGACGCTGACGAGGGAGACGCCGTTCATGAGCGCGACGAGGAACCCGGCCGCGACCTCGCTCCAACCGCGCTCGATCTGGATGAGCGGGAGCCAGGCGATGACGGCGTAGAAGAGGACGGACTGGAGGCCGAAGACGAGGGCGAGGGCCCAGCCGCGGCGGTCGCGCCACGGGATCGCCGGCGGGTCGTCGGCCGCCATCGGATCGCCGGTCGCGGTCGGGGCCCTGCGACGGGCGCCGCGCCCGGTCGGGCGCTCGAGGCCGATCCAGGCGAGGAGGGAGCCGCCGGCCGCGAGGGCGAAGATCGCGAGCGTCCGGCGCCAGTCGCCGGTCGGTCCGGAGAGGGGGACGGCCGCGGCGCCGGAGACCGTCGCCCCGACGATGATCCCGGTCGCGTACGCCCCCGTCGCGAGGGCCGGCCGGTCCGGGACGCGATCGTGGACGACGATCGGGAGGATGGGGCCGACGAGGCCGATCCCGACGCCCACGGCGAACGTCGTCGCCATGACGGCGACGGCGTCGGGGGCGATCGCCCGGAGGAGGCCAAAGCCGGCGACGGCGGCGACGGCGAGGGCGACCGCGGTCTCGGCGCCCACCCGGCGGGCCAGCCACGAGCCGAGCGGGGCGAAGAGCCCCATGCAGAAGACCGGGATCGCCCCGAGGAGGCCGGCCGGTCCGTGGCCGATCCCGAGATCCCGCTCGATGGCGGGCAGGAGCGGACCGATCCCCACGATGGGTGGTCGGAGGGCGAGGGCGACGAGGAAGAGCGCGGCGATCGTCGGCCCGAGGGCCGCGCCGCGGCGATGATTCGGGGGCACGGAGGGATCGTACCCGGAACGGGGTTGGGCTGGGACGACCGGCTGGTGGGGCCGCTCGTTCGTCCCTCCCCAAGCGGGCTCGGGTCCGGCCCCGGCGCGCGACGAGGCGGAGCAGCGCCGGAGCTCGCCGTCCCGGCGGACGTTCACGGGCTTGTTCCGCGGCCCGGATCACGGGGCCGGACGGAGAGGTGATCGGCACGGCCGATCTCCTGCCCGGCACACCACCCGCGTTCGAGGGCGATCCAACCGGGACCCGCTTCCTGCTCGTCACCGAGCCGGTCGCCGGCCGGGCCTGGCAGCTCGTCGCCGACCGATCGGGCGATGTCGTGCTCGCCGACCGCCGCAGCCTAGGCAGGATCGAGGACCTCGACTCGCCGCTCGCCCGCTGAGGGAGGGTAGTACGCCCGTCGGCGCCCGCGCGTCGCCCGTCATTCCCCGGCTCGGCGCCACGACCCGGGACTGGAGCGGAGCGGTATTCGCGCCGAACACTTTCAACCATCCGCCCGCCGCCCAGCCACGACGCCGAAGGGCGGGAGCGTCGCCGGCCGGGCGACCGGACGGAGTGGGCGAGGCGCCCCCTGCCGGGCGCTCGACATCGACGACAGAGGAGGTTCGGCAACCGATGGCGATCGCGACCCACCCAGCAGCCCTCCACCGACGCCGCCCGCCATTCGTCGCTCCGCGACCCACCGAGCGGTCCCGGCCTGCCCCGCACGCCCTCGTCGTGCACCACGCCGATGTCGTCCGGGCGGGCGTGGCGACCGTCCTCGCGTCGGGCGCTCACTGTGAGGTGACGAATGCCAGCTCGATCTTCGAGGCCCTGCGGATGGCGCAGATGCGCCATCCGCAGGTCGTCCTCTTCGACTACCCGCCGAACGAGGGAGCCGAGGCGTGTCGGCTGCTCGCGGGGCTCTGGCCGCGGCCGCGTCTGGTGGCCCTCGCCGGCAAGGCCAGTGACGTTTCGCCGGCAGAGGCGATCCGCGCCGGAGCGGATGCCGTCGTCGCGCTCGACAGCGTCAGCCGCGAGACGCTCGTCCTGCTCGTCGGCCGGGTCCTTGACGGGATGCGGCCGCTCGTCGCGGGCTTCGCGCAGGCCCCCCTGGAGGCCGAGCGGTGCGACGACGACCCGAAGGCCGCCCTGACCCCCCGCGAGCGCGAGATGCTGTACCTCATCGGTGAGGGGCTCTCGAACCGCGAGATCGCCCAGGCCCTCGTCCTGTCGGTCAAGACGGTCGAGACGCACCGGGCGAACCTCGCCCGCAAGCTCGGCATCCGCTCGCGAGCCGGCCTCATGCGGCTCGCCATCTCGGCCAACCCCGTCAGCTGACGCGCGCGGGCCGACTGCCTACCCCCGAGCGCTGCCGCGCCATGATCCCGCTCACCCGCCCCGACGGCTCCTGTCTCCTCGTCAACCCCGACCGGATCGAGACGGTCGAGGAGACGCCGGACACCGTCATCACCCTCGCCGACGGGAAGAGGCTCCTCGTCCGGGAGCCGGCGGCGACCGTTGCCCAACGCTTCATCGGCTACAAGCGGGCGGTCCACGCCGGGGCGCGCTACGGCGGCCGGCGGCAGACCGACCCGGAGGCCGTCGATGACCCGCTCCGGTACGGCCACCCGAACCGGCCGAACATCCGCTCGCTCGGCGAGACCGAGTCGTCAGCCCGGGAGACCGAGGGATGATTGGCGTTCTCATCGGCGTCGTCGCCGTCATCGCGACGTTTGTCCTCAAGGGTGTCAGCCCGACCATCCTCATCAACCTGCCATCGATCATGATCGTCCTCGTCGGGACGGCGGGGGCAACGATCGCGTCCTTCGGCCTCGGTGAGTTCAAGAAGGCGCCGACGCTCCTGCGGCTGGCCCTCAGCCGTAGCCACTACGACCTCCTCGGGATCCGCGACCAGCTCGTCGCGTTCGCCGAGCGGGCCCGCCGGGATGGCCTGCTGGCCCTCGATTCGGACCTCGACACGGTTCGCGATCCGTTCCTCCGCCGCGGCCTCCAGATGATCATCGACGGCCTCGAGCCCGAGACGGTCGAGACGGTGCTGGAGCTCGACACCGTCGCCCTCAAGGAGCGGCACGCCCACGGGGCGACGATGTTCCAGATGATGGCCGGCTACGCGCCGACGTTCGGCATCCTCGGCGCGGTCATGGGCCTCATCGCCGTCATGGCCCACCTGTCGGAGCCCGAGAAGCTCGCCATGGGGATCCAGGTCGCCTTCATCGCCACGCTCATCGCCGTCGGGGTGGCGAACATCCTCTTCATGCCGGTCGCCGTGGCGCTCCGCGGGCGCTCGGCCGAGGAAGTCCGAGCCCGGGAGATGGCGCTCGCCGGCATCCTCGCCATCCAGGCCGGCGACAACCCGCGGATCGTCGCCCAGAAGCTCGACAGCTTCATCCCGCCGAAGCTCCTCGCCGCCGCCCGCGAGCGGAGGGCTCGCCTGGCCTCCGGCCTGGCCTCGGCGGAGCCGGCCGGGGAGGCAGCGTAATGACTCGCCGTGGGTCCGCCGGCGACCGTGGCGGCGTTCACGCCGACGAGCGCTGGCTCGTCACGTACGCCGACATGCTCACGCTCCTCCTCGCGCTCTTCGTCACCCTCTACGCGCTGTCGGACACGGACATGCGGAAGTTCGCCGCCCTCGCCAAGAGTCTCGCCGCGGCCTTCAGCACCGACATCTTCAGCGGGCAGCGCGCGTTCACGATCACGAGCGGCCAGGAGTCGGTTCCCGACGTCGCCCAGTTCGACGCCGGGAACGGCCTGGTCTCCGACTACCGAACGATCCAAGCCGCCGTCACCGACTACGTCGTCGAGCGCGGCCTCAACGGACAGGTCACGGTCGAGCCGGTCGCCGAGGGGATCGCGATCCGAATCTCGAGCTCGCTGCTCTTCCGTCGTGGCCGGGCGACGCTCGCTCCCGAGACGGTCGATGTCGTCGACCGCGTCGCTCAGGTCGTGCTCCCCCTGCCGAACGCGATCCGGATCGAGGGCCACACCGACAACGTCCCGCCGGACGGCACCCTCTTCCGCGACAACTGGCAGCTCTCGACCGCGCGAGCCCTCGCGGTGCTCGACCGTTTCGTGGCCGACGGCATCGCCCCCCAGCGACTGTCCGCCGCCGGCTACGGCGAGTACCGCCCGATCAGCCCGAACGTCGACGAGGCGAGCCGGTCGAAGAACCGCCGGGTCGACATCCTCGTGCTCTATCCCGACGACCGGCGACCCGTGCCGGTCCCGTCGCCAGCCAAATCGTTCGACCCGATCGGCCTGCCGATCGAGCCAGAACTGCCAGGAGGACGACCGTGAAGCTGCCCCGCGGAAAACGCGCCATGGTCCTCCTCGGCCTGCCGATCGGTCTCGCCGCTGCGGCCGGGCTCGCCTTCACCCAGCTCGCCGTTGTGGGCGGAACCGAGCCGCGCGCGGTCCCTGATCCAGGTCCAGGTCAGCACGGCGCCATGCTGCCCCTCGAGAGTCGGATCATCAACCTGCCGGCCGGCGGACCCTTCCGATACGTGAAGATCGGGCTGACGATCGAGCTTCGCCCTGAGTCGGCCGGGTTCTACGACCTGACCGGTGAGGCGCGAGCGGCAGCCGAAGAGGAGATCGTCGCTGCCGCCTCGCGCTTCTTGCCGCTCCTCTACGACGCCGTCGGGTCGGTGGTCGCCGGGTCGAGCGGACCCGCCCTAGCGACGAGCGCCGGCCGGGCGGCCCTCAAGGCCGATCTCCTCGCGGCCGCCAGGCAGATCCTCGGCGAGCACGAGGTGCTCGCGGTCTACCTCACCGATCTCGTCATGCAGTAGGGGTTCGACGATGCTGTCGCAGGCAGAGATCGACACCCTCCTCGGGGCCATCGGCTCGGATGGGCCGACGCGCGACGTCGGGTCGCCCGCCTCGCCCGAGGTCTCGGCGCCCATCGGCGGCGGCGGCCGTGGTCGGCAGCGGACGGTTCGGCCATACGACTTCCGGCGGCCGGACAAGTTCTCCAAGGACCAACTGCGGACGCTCCAGGCCGTCCACGAGGACGTCGCCCGCCTCGTTGGTGGTCGACTCTCGGCGCGCCTTCGGTCCACCGTGGCCGTCAGTCTCGGGGCGACGGCTCAGATGGTCTTCGACGAGTTCGTCGCCGGCCTCACCCTGCCGACCCAGCTCGTCGTCGTCGAGGCCTCCGGCCTCGACGGACCGTTCCTCATCGACCTCGACCTCGACCTGGCGCTCGCCGCCATCGACCGCCTCCTCGGCGGGTCCGGGGCCCCGCCGCTCTCCCGCCGAGAGCCGACGTCCATCGAGGACGCCCTCATCGACCGCCTCATCGAGGACATCGTGCCCGCCATCGGGGAGGGCTGGTCCCACCTCGCTGCCCTCGGCGTCCGCGTCGGCGAGAAGGCGCTGCGACCCGACCTCCTCCGGGTCGCCGCGCCCTCGGCCGTTACGGCTGTCCTGACGTTGCAGGTCCGTCTTGCGGGCCGGGGCGCGCCGCTTTCGATCTGCTATCCCCACGACTCGCTCGCCCCGGTCCTCCCTCGCCTCTCGCCGACGGCCTGGTACGGCCAGTCGGGCCGGGGCAACGGAGCGCTCCGGGACGCCCTCACCGATACCCTCGGGTCGGTCGAGATCCCCGTCGCCGCCGTTCTCGGGGGAACCGCGCTGTCGGTCGAGCAGCTCGCCGACCTCGCCCCCGGCGACGTCATTCGCCTCGACCAGCCGGCCGACGCGCCGATCGCCGTCTCGGTCATGGACCAGGCTCGCGCCTGGGGTCTTCCGGGCCGGGTCCGCGACCGGCTGGCCGTTCGGCTCGTCTCGCCCCTCGCTCCGCTGGAGGCCTGAACCATGACCTGGGAGTCGTTCCACTGGCGTTCCCTCGACGAACGGTCGCTCCCAGCCGCGGCACCGCTCGCCGAGGCGGCATCCCTCGTTCGCGACGCGATCCAAGGGGCGCTGGCGGCGCTGGCCGCTGGACCGGTGACCCTCACCGGTGTCGAGGTCGCAGAGCTCCGCCGGACGGAGCTCCCCGACCTGGCGCTTCCCCTCGCCAGCGTCGAGGTCGTCGGCGCCCCTCGCCGGCAGATCCTCGTCGCCGGCGATCCCGCGGCCGAGATTGTCCTGGGCCATCAACCGGCCGGTCCGGCGGAGCTCGGCGGGCGAGTCCTCCGGGCCGTCGACGAGGCGATCGCCGCATTCGCCGGTGAGGGCCTGGGGCTCGGGGCGGCTGACGCGGCGACGATACCGCCGGACGCCGAGCTCGTCGCGGTGCGGATCGCGGTCGCCGGCGAAGGCGGCCTCGCCGGCCGACTCGTGTTCATCGGGGAGGCCGCCGCGGTCGGCGAGCTCGCCGCCCACGTCGCCGCCCTCCGCGCCCTGGGCGCGGCGTCTGAGGAGTCGGAGGCCAAACCCGGCGACGGATCGACCCCGTCCGGCAACGCAGCAGGACGCACGAGCGCCGAGGCGGCAGCGGCCGAGCCCGTTGATGCGCGCAAATCCGCGCCGACGATCCGGCCGGCGGTCTTCCCCGATCTTGGCCTCTCCGGCTCCGGGACACCCACCGCCACCGAGCCCGGTCGATCGATCGATCTCTTGCTCGGCGTCCAGCTCCAGGTGAGCGTCGAGATCGGCCGGACAAAGCTCCCGATCAGAGAGGTCCTCAACCTGGGACCCGGATCGATCGTCGAGCTCGACAAGCTCGCCGGCGAGAAGGCCGACATCCTCGTCAACGGCCACCCCGTCGCCCAGGGCGAGGTCGTCGTCGTGGACGAGAACTTCGGCGTCCGGATCACCGACGTCGTGTCGCGCCAGCGCCGGATCCTGTCAGCGGACGGCGCGCCATGAGCGTCGACCTCTCGGTCCTCGGTCGGCTCGTTGCGCCGGCCGACCCATCGTCGAGCGGCCGGGATCTGAGGCCGGAGCGGCCGCGACGGATGGCCCATCGGGTCGGGCGCGGCCCGACCAGATCGACCATCCTTGCCCGGGGGTTCCTCCCGAGCGGGCGGGCCGCTCGCCTTGGCTGGCTCGCCGTCGGCGCGTCCGCCGTCTTCGGCCTCGCGATCGTCCTCGGCCGCTTCGACGGGCTCGGTGGAGCCGTCGAGCCGGCTCCGCTGGCGCAGCCCGGCCCGTCGGCCGAGGCCGCTGGTTGGCCGCCGCCGGCGAGCTCGGCGGTCACCATCGACCCACTCGACCTGGCGACGAAGTTCGCGCTCGTCGGGCTCCTCCTCTATGGCGGGCTCCGCCTCCTTCGCCGCTACGTAGCGCCCACGGCCGACCGCAACGGCCCGATCGTCGTTCTCGCCTCGCGGCCGCTCGGTGCCAAGGCCGCCCTCCATCTCGTCGCGGTCGGCGACCGGCGACTCCTCGTCGGCGAGTCGCCGAGCGGGCTCGTTGGCCTGACCGAGCTCGTGGCCGACGAGCTCGAGTCGGATCAGGTGCGCACCATCGAGTCGCAACGTCGGGAGGTCGGTCGGTGAGCCGTCGAGCGACGATCCTCGGGCTGCTGCTCCCCTTGGCCGTCGTTCTCGCCGGCTGCAGCGGCAACGGGGCGCCGTCGGTGAGCGTCCAGATCGGGGACGGGACGGCTCAGGGCGATGGTGGGACGTTCGCCCTCTCGCTCCAGCTCCTCGTTGCCGTCACCGTCCTGGCGGTCGTGCCGGCCGTCCTGCTCATGGCCACGAGCTTCACCCGGATCGTCGTCGTCCTCTCCCTCCTCCGGAGCGCGATCGGGATCCCAAACCTACCGCCGAACCAGGTCCTGCTCGGTCTGGCCCTCTTTCTGACGCTTTTCGTCATGGCCCCGGTCTGAGGCGAGATCCAGCGCGAGGCGATCGAGCCGTACCTCGCCGGCCGGATCGACCAAGCGACCGCCCTGGCAGCCGCCACGGGGCCGCTCCGGACGTTCATGCTCAGCCAGACGAAGGAGAGCGACCTGGCCACCTTCGTCGATCTGGCGCGCACCCCGCGCCCGAGCACCCCGGCGGACGTGCCGCTCGAGGTCCTGGTGCCGGCCTTCGTCACGAGCGAGCTCCGGACGGCCTTCACGATGGGCTTCCTCCTCTTCGTCCCGTTTCTCGTCATCGACCTCATCGTCGCCTCGGCCCTCATGAGCATGGGGATGGTCATGGTCCCGCCGACCCAGATCGCGCTACCGTTCAAGCTCCTGCTGTTCGTCCTCGTCGACGGCTGGGTCCTCATCGTCGGCTCCCTCGTCCGCAGTTTCGGGTGAAGACGATGACCCCGAGCGAGATCATCACCGTCCTCCAGCAGGCCCTCGTCGTCGCCCTCGTCGTCGGCGGGCCGATCCTCGCCGTGACCATCGTCGTGGGCCTCGTCGTCTCCATCCTCCAGGCGGCGACGCAGGTCCAGGAGGCGACGTTGACCTTCGTGCCGAAGATCGGCGCCGTCGCCGTCCTCCTCGTCCTGTTCGGCCCGGCGATGCTCGGTGCCCTCCTCGACTTCACCCGGGCGGTGTTCCTCGCCGTGAGCGAGGTGGCGCGATGACCGGCACCCTCAGCCTCCAGCTGTCCGGGGGCGAGGTGGCGACCCTCTTCTTGGTCCTCCTCCGCTGCACGGGGTTCGTCGTCGCCGCCCCGCTCCTCGGTCACCGAGCGGTGCCGGGACCCGTCAAGGCGGGCCTCGCCGCCGTTCTCGCCGTCGGTCTCGCCCGGACCGCGAGCATCGCCCCGAGCCCGGTTCCGTTCTGGCTCGCCGTGCCGTTCGAGCTGGTCGTGGGCCTCGCCCTTGGCTTCGTCGTCGGCCTGGGCTTCCATGCCGTCGAGAGCGTCGGGCGGCTCGTCTCGCTCCAGCTCGGCCTGTCGCTCGCGCCGGTCCTCGACCCCGTTCGGGGCGACACCGGCTCGGCCCTCGATCCGCTCTTCGCGATCCTCGCGGGCCTCCTCTTCTATGCCCTCGACCTCCATCTGGCGATGCTCGCCGCCCTCGGGGCCTCGTTCGAGCACCTCCCGCTCGGCGGTAGCTGGCCCGGCGGGATCGGGCAGGCGGCGGCCGGTCTGACCGCCGTGGCGCTGGAGCTCGGCGGTCGGATTGCCCTCCCCATCGCCCTCGTCTTCCTCATCGCGGAGCTCGCCGTCGCCCTCGTCGCCCGGGCGATCCCCCAGGTCAACGTCTTCTTCCTCGGCCTGCCGCTCAAGCTCCTCGCCGGGCTCGCGGTCCTCGTGGCTGCCCTGCCGCAGCTCGCGGCGAGCGCGGCGGCCGTCGGCCGGTACTTCGTGTCCGCCGCCGGAGCGATCCGATGAGCGACCAGCGCACCGAAGCCCCTACCCCTCGCCGGATCGAAGAGGCCCGTCGGAAGGGCGAGCCGGTCGGCCGGAGTCAGGAGCTGACCATGGCGGCCACCCTCGGGACCGGGGTCCTCCTCCTCGGCGCGCTCCTGCCTGGGGCGGCCGCGACGCTCGGGGCGGCGGTGCGCATGTCCGTCGACCGTCTCGCCGCTCGACCCGATCCGATCGCGAGCCTTCGGGCCCTCGGCGACGGCCTCGGACTGGGACTCGCCATCACGGCGCCGCTCGCGGGCGCCATCCTAGTCGCCGGGGTGCTCGCCAACCTCGCTGCGGGCGGCATCGTCGTCTCGACCGGCGCGGTGCGGTTCGAGTGGAACCGACTCAATCCCCTGACCGGCCTTCGCCGGATGGTCAACCGCGAAGCGCTCACCCGCCTCGGCATCGCCCTCGCCAAGCTCGGCGTCCTCGCTGCGGCGACCTGGCTCGTTCTCGCGGGCCGCCTCGAGGGTCTGATCGGGACGACGGGAGCCTCCGCCGAGGCGATCGCCGGCACGGCGGCCGGGGTGCTCTTCGAGCTTGGCCTGACGGTCACGATCCTCCTCGGCGTCGTCGCTGCGATCGATGCCGTCCTCGCTCGGCGTCGGGCGCTCGGGGCGCTGAAGATGACGAAGGACGAGGTTCGGCGCGAGGCGAAGGACACCGAGGGCGACCCGCTCCTCCGCGGGATCCGCCGCCGCCGCGCCCGGCAACTCGCTTTCGCCCGGATGATGGACGCCGTTCCGACGGCCGACGTCGTCGTCACGAACCCGGTCCGCCTTGCCGTCGCCCTCCGCTACGACCCGGCGACGATGCGGGCGCCGCGGATCGTCGCCAAGGGCCAGCGTCTCGTGGCCGAGCGGATCCGGGAGGTTGCCCGGCGGGCCGGGGTCCCGATCGTCGAGGATCGGCCGCTGGCACGGGCTCTCTTCCCGCGCCCGCTCGGCAGCGAGGTCCCGCCGCACCTCTACCGGGCCGTGGCCCGCGTCCTCGTCATCGTCGCCCGGGCGCGGGCCCTCGCAGGGAGGCCACGATGAGCGGCACCGCTGGGTCGATGCGCGGATCGCTGGGTGCCGCGGCACCCGGTGCCCAGCCCAGGACGCTCGGTGGTGTCCTGGGCCGAAGCGACTTCATCCTCGCCGCGGCCGTCGTGGCGATCGTGGCGATGATGATCGTCCCGCTCCCGCCCGTTCTCCTCGACGTCCTCATCATCCTCAACATCACCTTCAGCGTCACGATCCTCCTCTTGACGCTCAACGTGCGCGAGCCGGTCGAGTTCGGTGCCTTCCCGCCGCTCCTTCTCATCGCCACCCTCTTTCGGCTCGCCCTCAACGTCTCTGCCTCGCGACTCGTCCTCCTCGAGGCCCACGCCGGCGAGGTCATCAACGCCTTCGGCAACGTCGTCGTCGGCGGCAACACCGTCGTCGGCATCGTCGTCTTCCTCATCCTCGTCGTCATCCAGTACGTCGTCGTCACGAACGGCGCGGGGCGGGTCTCGGAAGTGGCGGCGCGCTTCACCCTCGACGCGATGCCCGGCAAGCAGATGTCCATCGATGCCGACCTCAACGCCGGGCTCATCACCGCCGAGGAGGCGCGCCTTCGCCGACGGGCGATCGAGCGGGAGGCCGACTTCTACGGGGCGATGGACGGGGCCTCGAAGTTCGTCAAGGGCGACGCCATCGCGGCCATGGTCATCATCGTCGTCAACATCGTCGGCGGCTTGACGATCGGTCTCCTCCAGCACGGCTTCAGCCTCGACCAGGCGCTCCGGACGTACACGGTCCTCACCGTCGGCGACGGCCTCGTCAACGAGATCAGCGCCCTGCTCGTCTCGGTCGCCGCCGGGATCCTCGTGACCCGCGGCACCTCGGACCACGGCCTCGGAACCGACCTCGCCGAGCAGCTCCTCGCCCGACCGCGGCTGTTCGTCGTCGTCGGGGGCATCCTCGTCGTCGTCGGCCTCGTGCCGGGCTTCCCGACCCTCATCTTCCTCGCAGCCGGCCTCCTCGTGGCGAGCGCCGGCTGGATGATCGGCGGTGGCGCCGCTCCCCGACAGGCGGAGACGCCGACCCCGAGCCAGCCCGAGCCGGCGGCGCCGACCCCGGCGATCGAGGCCGTCCTCGACACCCTCCGGGTCGAGCCGCTCGAGCTCGCCGTCGGCTACGGGCTCGTCGGCCTCATCGACGGCTCGGCCGGCAACCCGACGGGCGGCCTCGTCGAGCGGATCGGCCTCATCCGCCGCCAGATCGCGACCGAACTCGGGCTCATCGTCCCGACGGTCCGCGTCCACGACGATCTCACCCTCGATGCCGACGCCTACACGATCAGTCTCCGCGGCGCCGAGATCGCTCGCGGTCGGGTGGACCCGAGCCGACTCCTCGTCATCGACCCTCGTGGCGGGGAGATCGCCGTCGACGGAGTCCCGACGACCGACCCGGTCTTCGGGGTGCCGGCGGTCTGGATCAGCGTCACCGACCGGGAGCGGGCGGAAGCCCTCGGCTACACCGTCGTCGATGCGGCGTCGGTCGTGGCGACGCACCTGGCCGAGACGATCCGGCGGCACGCTGGCGAGATCCTCGGTCGGGCCGAGACGAACCGCCTCTTGGACCTGGTCCGATCCGAGGCGCCGGGGATCGTCGAGGAGATCGTCCCGAACCTCCTGAGCGTCGGCGAGATCGAGCGCATCCTCGCCGGACTGCTCCGCGAGCAGGTTCCGATCCGCGACCTCGTCACGATCCTCGGCGCGGCCGCCGACGCCGCCCGGTCGACGAAGGAGCCCGCCCTCCTCGTCGAGGCAGTGCGGCACGCGCTCGCGCGCGTCATCTCGCTACGCCACCGCGGCCCGGACGGCTCGATCCACGCCGTGGCGGTCGCCCCGACGACCGATAGCCGCCTCGCCGAGGCGGTCGTCGTGGGCTCCGGCCGGATCAGCCTCGAGCTTGGTCCGAACGAGTCGCGGGCGCTCCTTGAGGCGATCGGCGGTGCGATCCGGATCCTGACGGAGGCCGGTCACCCACCGCTCCTGTTGTGCCGGACCCGGACCCGGGCCGCCGTCCGATCGCTCGTCGAGCGCCAGTTCCCGCAGCTTGCGGTCGTCGCCTACGAGGAGATCGTGCCGAGCGTGCCGGTCGTCGTCCATGGACAGGTCGAGATCTAGCTGGAGGTCCCCGAGATGGAACTGCTTGTCGCTGGCTGGGTGGCGCGCTTGACCCTGTTCGCCGCCCTCCTCGTCGGCGGCCTGTCGCTCCAGGCCGGGCTCGGGCCCCTCGACGCTGCGCTTCGCGCCGCCTTCGCCGCCTTCGTCTTCACGACCGCCGGCCGGATCGCCATCAGCCTCCTCGAAACGCCCGAGCAGCGCCTCCTCCGCCTCCGGGCGAAACGCGAGCGTGCCCGCGCCAAGGGCGCGACGGGGGCACGATCGGCGGCGGTGGCGGCTGAGCCATCCGCGAGGACGAGCCGATGACGACCGGCTCCTGGCCCCGCCTCGCGGGCGGCAGCGCACCCTGGCTCCTCGCCCCCGAGATCTCGGTACCGACGACGCGTGTCCCGGCGGCAGCGGAGGCATCGAAGGCCCGCGTCGCCCCATTCGTCTCCGGTGCACCGGCCGTGGTCGCGGTGGGCTCCGCCGACCGAGAGGCGCTCATCGCCCGCTACGGCCACCTCGTCAAGTACGTCGTCGGGCGGCTCGGAGCGGTCGTCCCCGGCGTCTTCGACCACGAGGACGCGATGCAGGCAGGTGCCATCGGCCTCCTCCGCGCCATCGATGCCTATCGACCCGAATCGGCGGCGTCGTTCGAGTCGTACGCCATCGTCCGCATCCGGGGCGCCATCCTCGACGCGGTCCGCGCCCTCGACGCCGTCGGCCGAGCCGGACGCGAGGCGGCGCGTTCGATCGGGGCGGCGATCGCCGAGCTCCAGGCCGAGCTCGGGCGGATGCCGGACGAGACGGAGGTCGCCGCCCGCCTCGGGATCTCCGTCGAGCGCTATCGGGAGCGCCTCGCCGCCGCCTCGCTGACGACGATCTCCCTCGACGCTCTCGAGATCCACGAACGGGACGACGAGGGCACGAGCGTCCTCGACTCGGCCGTCGACCCCGACGCCCCCGATCCCGAGGAGGCGGCCCTTCGCCGAAGCGAGGTGGAGCAGCTGGCCCGCGAGATCGAGCGGCTCCCCGAACGCCAGCGGCTCGTCCTGGCCCTCTACTACCAGGATGGTCTGACGTTCCGCGAGATCGGCGCCCTCCTCGGGGTGACCGAGTCGCGCATCTGCCAGATCCACACCGAGGCCGTGCTCGCCCTGCGAGCACGGCTCCTTGGACCGGCGGCGGTCGCCGACCGCCGCCTCCGACGCACCCGGAGGGCGTTGCCATGATCCGTGGCTGGTACACCTCGCTGTCGGGCGCCATCGCGGCGCTCCGACGGCTCGATGTCGTCGCCGACAACATTGCCAACGTCAACACGCCCGGTTTTCGGGCCAGCCGAACGGGGCAGGCCGACTTCGGGATCGAACTCGCCCGAGTGGACGGCCTTCACCTCGGGCGTCTCGGGACCGCGACCGTGCCGATCGGTACGGTCCTCGATCTCGCCCAGGGCGGCATGGAACCGACGGGCGAGCCGACGGACCTCGCCATCGAGGGCGACGGCTTCTTCGTCGTGCGCCGCGCCGATGGGTCCCTCGCCTACACCCGGGCCGGCGCCTTCCGGTTCGATGCAGCAGGGCGGTTGACGACCGTCGACGGCCTCCTCGTCATCGGCACCGATGGTGGGCCCGTCGTGGCGCCGGCCGGGCCGTTCGTCGTGGCCGCCGACGGAACGGTTGCCGGCACCGGGCAGCGGATCGCCCTCGTCGCCGCGCCGGCCGGCAGCGTCCGTCGCCTCGGCGGCTCGCTGTTCGCCATCGACGCTCCAACGACCCCGGCCGCTGGCCGGATCCGTCAGGGTGTCCTGGAGCGATCGAACGTCGATCTCGCTTCGGCCCTCACCGACCTCATCGCCCTCCAGCGGTCGATGGCCCTGAGCTCGCGGGCCTGGTCGGTCGCCGATGCGACGCTCGACGAGGGGATCCGCATCGGGAGGCTGCGCGGATGAGCGCGTGGCCTCAAGACCGCGCGCCGATCCGCCGACACCTCCAGAAGCGATGAGGGAGGTCGACCATGAAGATCAACGACATCCCGGGCCGCAGCCTCGATCCGCTCGTCGGCGGTCGCTCGCTGCCCGGCGTCCGAGGGGGCGATGCGCGGGATCGCGCGACGGGCACCGATCCGGTGGCCTCGCCCGCCGCCAGCGTCAGCCTCTCGGAGCGGAGTCGCGAGCTCCACGCCGTCCTCGCCGCGGCCGCCGCTGCCGCGGATGTCCGGGCGGAGCGGGTGGACGCGATCCGGCGGCAGCTCGACGCCGGCACGTACCGGATCGACCCGGTCGCCGTCGCCCGGGCGATGCTCGAGCGCTCGAGGTGACGACGATGGCAGCGGCGCCAAGCCCTCCTGGGAGGGAGCCGCTCCGGTCGCTCGAAGCCCTCGTCGGGGCGTTGGAGCAGCTCGCCCTCGCCGTCGCTCGCCACGATCACGCCGCCCTCTCGGCGGCAACGGCGGAGGCGACCGCGCTCGTCGAGCTGGTCGAGCGGCAGGCCAGTGATGGGCTCGGTCTCCAGCCGGCCGGGCTCGACCGAACGACGCTCGACGAGCTGACCCGCCGCCTCGACGCGAGCGCGCGGCGGGCTGCCCTCCTCATCGAACGGGCCTGGTCGTCCGAGGCGGCCGCCATCCAGCTCCTCGCGCGGCTCCTCGCTCGTGATGGGGCTGAGCTGGCGACGTACGACCCGCTCGGCCACGCCGCGGCAACCCCGATGGCTGGAGGCCGTTCAGCGCCCACGCCGCCGCTCGTCGTCGAGCGGCAGGCTTGAGGAGCCGCCGATGCCCGGCGCCTGGTTCGGGTTGTCGCTCGGCCTGAGCGGCCTCCGGGCCGCCCAGACGATGCTCGAGACCGCCGCCCACAACACCGCCAACGCGAGCACCGTCGGCTATTCGCGCCAGCGAGTCCGCCTCGTCGCCGCGCCGCCATACACCTACCCGGCCTTCAACCGGTCCGGCTTCGGCCAGCTCGGGACGGGGGTTTCGATCGCGGCCGTCGAGCGGATCCGTGATCAGTTCCTCGATGCCGAGATCCGGACCCAGGTCGGGGCGACCGCTGCCTGGGCGGCGCGGCGAGATACGCTCGCCCGTGTCGAGACAATCCTTCCCGAGCCCTCGAGTGCGGCTCTCTCGGCCGCCCTCGCCCGATTCTGGGGGGCCTGGCACGACGTCGCCGCCGAACCGACGTCGATGGCCGCCCGCTCGGCCCTCGTCGAGCAGGCGGCGACCCTGGCCGCGGGGCTGAACCGGACGAGCCGCCAGCTCGCCGATCTCTCCGCCTCCATCGACGGCGAGCTCCGGGACCGGATCGGCGAGGTCAACGACATCGCCGGCCGCATTGCGGTCCTCAACGCCCAGATCCAGCGGGTCGTCGTGACCGGGGAGCGGGCGAACGACCTCGAGGACGCCCGTGACCTCCTCCTCGAGCAGCTCTCCGAGCTCATCTCGATCGCCGCCCAACGGCAGCCCGACGGTACGATCACCGTCCTCGTCGGCGGGACGGACCTCGTGAGCGGCGACACGGTCCGGCCGATCACCGCCGGGACCAACATCGCCGGCCACGTCGAAGCGCGCTGGAGCTGGGGCGATTCCGTGGAGCTGGGAGAGGGGCGCCTCGCTGCCCTGGCGGAGCTCCGGGATGGGCCGCTGGCGTCGTACCGAACCGCCCTCGACGACCTCGCCGCCGGGGTCGCCGATGCCGTCAATGCCCTTCATGCAACCGGGGTCGATGCGACGGGCACGCCCGGCGGCGCGTTCTTCACGTACACCGCCGGTGACGCCGCCGGCACCCTGGCTGTGGCGCCGGCGATCGCGGCCGATCCCCGCCGGGTTGCCGCCGCGTCCAGCGCCGGCCAGCCGGGCGACGGATCGATCGCCGCCGCCATCGCCGAGCTCCGCTCGGCCCGGATCCTCGCCGCCGGGACGCAGACGGCTACGGACTTCTACGCCGGGCTCGTCGGCCGGATCGGCGCCGATAGCCGGAGCGCCGCTGAGATCGCCGCTGGCCAGTCGACCGTCGTCGACTACCTCCGCAACCGGCGGGAGGCGGTGAGCGGGGTCTCTCTGGACGAGGAGGCGGCCGACATGATCCGCTTCCAGCACGCCTATGCGGCGGCGGCGCGGGTCATCACGGCCGTCGACGAGCTCCTCGACACGCTCATCAACCGGACCGGGCTCGTGGGGCGGTGATGTCGATGGCCGTCGGGTTCGGGCTCGTCGCGGTGCTCCTGCTCGTCTCTCGGCGCCGACTCGGTGAGCCGCCGGGCCGGCGCAGTGCGAGGAGGCCGTGATGCGCGTCACCCAGCAGATGCTTCATGCCAACGCCCTGCGCGCCCTGGCGACCAACCTCGCTCGGCTCGACCGGGCGGCCGAGCAGGTCGCCACGACGAAGCGGCTGAATCGCCCCTCGGACGACCCGGCCGACGTGCGGCGCGCGGTCAAGCTCGCCGACGCGTTGGCCGAAATCGAGCAATACGTGCGGAACGTCGGTGCCGCCGACCGTCTGCTCGGGATCGCCGATACGGCCCTCGGTCGAACCGCGGACATCGTCGGCCGGGCTCGCGAGCTCGCCGTCGCCGGCGCCAACGGCAGCCTCTCGGCCGCCGACCGCTCGGCGATGGCCCAGGAAGTCCGCCAGCTAGCGGAGCAGGTCGTCGTCCTCGCCGCGAGCCGGGTGGGGGACGCGTACATCTTCTCGGGCCTTCGGACCGACACGCCACCGTACGCCTCGCCGACGGGCCCGTACCAGGGCGACGCCGGGGCGATCCTGGCCTGGATCGGTCCGGGGACGAGCCTCCGGTTGAACATCGTCGGGAGCGACGTCTTTGGCCCGGTCCTCGGGGCGCTCGACGCCCTCGCGACCGAGCTCGAGGGCGGCGGACCGGTCTCCGCCGCGACGATCGCCAGCCTCGATGTCGCCCTAACGGCCGTCGTCGACGGGCGGGCGATCGTCGGCTCCCGCCAGAACCGCCTCGAACTCACGAGAACCGCGCTCGACGATGCCCGCCTGGCGACCGAACGGCTCCGGTCGATGGTCGAGGACGCCGACCTCGCGGCGGCGATCAGCGACCTGCGACGGCAGGAGACCACGTACCAGGCTGCCCTCGGAGTCACGGCGAGGGTCCTCTCGATGAGCCTCATCGAGTACCTCCGCTGATCGATGGCGACGATCCACCAGCCGCCGTCCGCCACGCCCGCTCCCGACACGTCGCGCTCCGGTGGCGAGGTCCCGGAGCAGCGCCCGCTTCCCACGAGGCTCCGGCTGGCCGAAGGCCTCGTCGGCCTGCCCGCGCTCCGTCGCTTTCGGGTCCAGTTCGTCGGCGACGGCCTCCTCGAGCTCGCCTGCCTCGACGATCGAACCTTCGCGGTCTATGCTGCGCCGCTAGCCCTCGTCGACCCGGCCGCGGACACCCTGCTCCGCGAGCGCCACCTGGCCGAACCCGGCGACGCCGTCCTCGTCTTGCTGGCGGCCCACGGGGAGCCACCGGTCGTGACCGCCAACCTCGCCGGGCCGATCGTCGTGGGGGCAGACGGCCGCGGTCGCCAGCTCGTCATCGAGGACCCGGCCTTCCCGCTTCGGGCGCCGCTCGGGAGCCGCTGAGGATGCTCGTCCTCACCCGCCGGCCGGGTCAAGGGATCCGGATCGGGCCGGAAATCGAGCTGACCGTCGTCCGCGTCAGCGGCGAGCGGGTCGTCTTGGCCGTGGCTGCGCCGGCGGCGGTCCCCGTCGTCCGCTCGGAGCTCCTCGCCGCCGTCACGGCCGAGACCCACGCCGCCGCCCGGAGCGCGCGCAGCGTCCGGCACGCCCTCGACGATCGGGTCGGCGGCTCGGTGTGAGAGCTGGCACAACCCGCGGGAGCCGTGCCCGCCCGAGAGCGCTCGGCTCGGTCGCGACCCCGGACGTCAGCGACCCGCTTCGATCACGAACCAGCGCGACGCGTCGTCGCCCGAGAGGCCGTGACGCGACTCCAGGCCCCGGAACGTCTCCTCCCCGCTGACGTCCACCGGGAGCTGGACGACCGAGCTGAAGCCGACCTTGATGAGGAGGGCGACGAGATCGGCTGCAGACCAGGGCGGCAGTGCCTTGAGACGGTCGAGCGAGAGCACGCCCTGGAGGGCGAGCCGGCGGACCTCCGCTTCCGCGACCGCCCGATCGCGGCCGACGAGCCGGAGTCGTCCACCGGGCGCAAGCACCCGGGCCGCCTCGAGGACGAAGGCGAGAAGACCCTCGCCCAGCGTGTCGGGGAGCTCCCAGGCGTAGATGCGATCGACACTCCCGTCATCGAAGGGGAGGGCGAGGCGCAGATCCAGGTCGAGGTCGCCAACCTTCGGATCTTGGGAGACGCGGATCCATCCGGGCAGGCGGACCTCGCCCGGACCAAGGTGGAGTCGGAGCGAGCGTTGGCCGCGATAGCGATCCGCGGCTTCGAAGCCGGCGAGATAGCGGAGCGGGTCGAAGGCAGGCCTCGGGGACGTGGTCATGGGATCCTCCCGGCGCTGGTACGTTCGGCGACGGCAACCGTCACGTCGGAGGGAGCGCAGCCCCCCGCTCCGCCACGAAGCGTGACGACGGCTTCGACGTTGGCGAGACGGATGTCGAGCGCGAGCAGGCGACGCCAGCGCTCGGCCCCTGGATGACGACCGCGGAGCGCGGCGGCGGGATCGAAGCGGACGAACGACAGCCCGGCCGAGACGAGCTCGGTCCCCACCGGGATCGCCTCGGGGTCCGGCGGCCAGCCCCCGACGATACGACCGTCGGGTTCGGCGAGCCAGCCATAGACGGCCTCGAGCCCTTCGTCGACCGCGACCTCCAGGAGGAGAGCAATGTGTTCCGGCGTGTAGACGTCGCCCGGCGCGAGCGTGGCCACCCAGGCGCCTCGCGCGGCAGCGAGCCCACGGTTCAGGGCGCGAGCCCAGCGGGCGAAGGGATCGGTATCGCTCCGGGGACGAAGGGGCACGCATCGCACCCGCGGATCGGCGATCGGCGGCGTGGGAGCCGTGGTGTCGACGACGGCGAGCACCTCCACCGCCCTGTGGAGGCCGGTCAGGATCGATCCGATCGACCGGTCGAGGGCCTCGCGCTCCGCATCCGCCTCCGACCTCGACGCCGTCTCGATGGCCGAGCCATGAACGCGTACGACCGGAATGATGACGCTGACGAGCCTAGGATCGGCCGACGGGCGCGCCCGGCAGACGCCGTCTTCGCCACGTCGCCGGGCGAGGAGCCGCTCGGCGGCCGCGTCGCGCTGCCAAACCCGCCGCCGGTGCTCGAGCGCCTCGCGGGCCGAGGACCGGATGGCGGCCGCCGCCTCGGCGGGGACGGCCACGCTCCGCCCGAGGGCGCCGATTCCAGCGTGGGCGGCCGCCCACCAGAACGCGTCGGCCCACTCTGCCGCGCGCTGCCGGGCGTCGTACTCGGCGAGGACCCGCTCCCGGGCGCGACCGACGACGTCAGCCCGCAGGCCCGGCGACCGCGCCAGACGGAGGAGCGTCTCCAGCCATTCGGCCTTGTTCTTCACGAGGAAGCCATCCACCCCGTGGCGGATGACGTCGTACGGCCCACCGTCCATCGTCCGGGAGGCGATGGTCACGGCTCCGGCAAGGGAGTACTCGAGCCAATGGAGCTCCGACTTCGCCCGATCGAACTCGTCGCCCAGCAGGGGCGCCAGTCCGATGTCCGGCGCCGCTCGAACGAGCGCCGCCGCGAAGGCCGGGACGCCGATCACGTAATCGTGGACCTCGTCGACGATGGCCTCGAGCCGTGCTCGGGCCTCGGGATCGTCTGGCGCCCCGAGCCACACCCGCCAGAGGTCTGGGTGGCGGCGCTTCGCTTCGTCGACCGGGCCGCGACAGACCTCGTAGTAGTTGAGACGGGACAGGTTCCCGTAGTGGAGGACGCGCGGGTTCCCGGGGAGGTTTGAATCTGGTGTCGTCGTCTCGTACCAGTGGGGGTCGACGGCGTTGCGGATCACCCGGACCCGGTCACTGTACGGCCAGACGCGGGCCGCCAGGATCGGCGTCGACACCGTCACCAGATCCGCTCGCCGCAGCATCGCCTCGATGAGCCCTCGCTCCGGTGCCAAGATCCGGCGGTTCCCGTTCCAGGCGGGGATCCGCAACAGGTCGTCATCGGTTTCGTAGACGAGGGCTCGGCCGGCCAGGAGGCGCGGCTCGGTCACCAGCGCCTCCCACATGGGGCGGAGGAACTCGTTCGCGGCCCGCTGGATCCGGTGACCGCTCGCTTGGGCATGCGCCATCGCCTCGCTGTGCCGCGGGGTTGCGAACCGACAGTCGAAGCAGAGATGATGCGTCTGTTCGGCCCGTCGAAGGACGAGGACGTCGGCCCACTCGATCGCCTGACGGTCGGCCCAGGCAAGGCGACCGCCGTCGACCGTCGTCTGGGGTGCGGCGACCGTCAGCCAGGACTTGAGCTCCACGCCGAGCTCCTCGAGATAGGGTTGGAACATCCAGGTCCGGTAGAAATCGCAGACGCCGACGGGCGTGGAGTTGTAGACGAGGACGCGCAGCCGCCCGTTCATGCGCCGATTTCCGAAGCGAGCGGCCGAGTGGTTAGCGCGGGACCGCCGGCGAGATGGAAGAGGCGTACCACCTGCTCGAAGAAGCGAGTGCGCTGGCTCCGGATCCAGCGTCGGTAGTCGTCGAACGCCCTGCTCGCGCCGGGATCGTCGAGGCACCAGGCGATCCGCGCGACCGCCAGATCGATGTTCGCATCGGGGACCTTGAACAGATCGGGGATCGGGAGGTCCTCGGCGAACGCCGCGGCCCCCTGGCGGCCGGTCACGACGCAGCAGCCGGCGAGCGCTGCTTCGCGAGGCAGCCGGTCCATGCCTGGGTGCGGGCCGAAGTCGATGTAGACCCGACAGGTGGCCAGGAGCGCCGCCACCCCGGCAGCATCCAGTCCGGCGATGGGCACCCACTCCGCCTCGACGCCCAGCGCGAGACTGCGCTGGATGATCTGTATCGTCGTCTCGAACCCCTTCTTTGGATTGAAGGCGACCCGGCGCCGCCTCGGTGTCTCGGTCGTGGGGGCGAAATGCGCGGCCGCTAGATAGTCCCCGAGCGGCTCGCCAGCCGTGCCGTGGACGGCCAGGTAGGCTCGGGCGTAGGCCGACTGATAGAGGTGGACGGGCGCCCGCCGGGGAGCCGGACGCTGAAAGAAGCGGCCGAGGCCCGAGACGAGGTTGTTGTCGACGCTCAACCACCAAAGGCCGACGCGGGCGGCGACGAACTCGTCGACGGCGCAGCTCCAAACCTCCGGGAGAATGATGACCGTGTCGCCGTCGTCCGGGAGCGGCGCCCGCCAGAGCGGCACGCGATAGTGGCGGTAGGCATCCGGGATCGTTGCGGTCGTAACCGACTCCGCAAATGCTCGCCCGGGGGCCGGCGCCAGATACGCCATCGCCGCGTCGGCGCCGAGTCCAACGAGCGCGTCGACGAGCTGATGGAGTGCTTCGGGCCCGCCCGTGACGCTCTCGGCGGGGCACGTCACGATCACCCGCTGGTGGGCCTGGAGCGCGAGCGGGGAGGGGCCCGGTTCCGTTCTCCTGGCGGTCGGAGGCTCACCGGGCCGGCGCCCCGTCGTCCGCTTGGGCGGGCGGGGGAGTAGGATCGCGGGACGGGCGTGGCGCCGCTCTCGCCGATGCTTCACGAGAAGAGCTCCAGCCAGGTCAGCATTCCCTGGCGCAGACGATCGAAGTACTCACCGTCGAGCGGCAGGCGCTCGGCGAGCTCCTTGTAGGCGCCGCTTACGGTCGTCGCGTCCAGCCGGACCGAGTCGACCGCCCGCCAGAACGTCTCGTTCGCCTCGATCCCGGCTGCCTCCTTCCTGAGGTTCGCGAAGACGTTGCTCGCTCGCCGGTGCTCGACGGTAGGCAGCCCGGAGACCATCGCCAGGCCGAGGTGGTCGGCGACCCGCTTGGCCAGAACCCCGGCCCAGATGTCGTCGAACCGATCGAAGGGCCAGCCGCGGCCCATGAGGGGGAACCACATCGCCGGCGCGAACTCGGCGCGGAAGGCGAGGTTCATGCCGCTCATCGGGAAGTAGGTCCCACGGGGGATGACCTGGACCGCCTGCGGCCGCTCGAGGCGGAGGTCGGCATGCAAGAGCTGGGTCGGTGCGTCCAGATCCGGGATTCCTTCCCAGAGGCCGTGACTGACGACGACCGGCGCGGCGTCCCGAATGCCGTAGGGGAAGCCGCGGGTGTAGAACGCGCAGACCGGTTGCCAGCCCAACGTCACGCGTCGCTGGAGGTTGGCGACATGGGTCGCCAGGAACGGTGCCGAGCCGGGATAGCAGTCGTCGTCGATCGTTACGATGACGTCGGCCCCGGACTGCCAGGCCTTCCAATAGCCGAAGTTGCGGATGGCCGCATTGTGGCGCGGGATGATCCAGGATCGGGATCCGAGCTCCCGGTCGATCTCCGCCCAGGAGTAGTGCTCGATCGTCCAGTTCCGTGGGAGCTCGATCTGGCGCTCGGGGTGGTCCTCGCAGACGATGACGTCGCAGGCGCCGAGCTCCTCTCGCCAGTCGTCGAGGAACGCGAGGTCCCGGATCGTCGGGATGACGACCGCCACCCTGGGCGACTGATCGCGGGTGCTGCCTCGAGGCGCCAGATCTGCCTTCGGCTGCTGCCTGGAATCGTCGGGTGGCGTCGCGAGAGCTGATTCTCCCGCGATCGGCGGCGCGTTCGGCGACATCGGTCTCCTCGTCGTTCCTCGATCGAGTCGTGGCGAGCGGGGACGGCGCGGGGCCCCGCGGTCGACCAATTCCACGCCACAGGATGCGGCCGACGGGCGGGCGCGGCCAGACCCGACTTCGGGTAGGTGAAGACCCCGGGAGGCACCAGGTGTCCGCTCGCTCCGAGGCCGGCGGGCGGCGCCTCGGCGCACCACCGGTCGCGCCGATTCCTCGCCGATTCCTCAAGTTGGGCTCGCCGGCGACCGATCCCCAGCCAGACGGGAACGGTTCCCGTCGGCGGCATGGACGCCGCCAAGGATTCGGCAGTGGCTAGGAGGCCAGTCCAGTGGGAGTCCGAATCAACACGAACATCGAGGCGCTCATCGCCCAGCGGAACCTGGCGATCACCTCGAGCAACCTCGGCAAGTCCGTCGAGAAGCTCTCCTCGGGCCTGCGCATCAACCGGGCAGCCGACGATGCGGCGGGCCTCGGGATCAGCGAGAAGCTCCGAGCCCAAGTTCGCGGTCTCAATCAGGCCAGCCGTAACGCGCAGGACGCCATCTCGATGGTCCAGACCGCGGAAGGTGCGCTCAACGAAGTCCACGCCATGCTCCAGCGGATCCGCGAGCTGGCGGTCCAGTACAACAACGGGACGAACGACGCGGACTCGAAGGCGTCGATCCTCGCCGAGGTGAAGCAGCTCGCCGACGCCATTGGCACCGTCGCCAGCCAGACCCAGTTCAATGGCGTCAACCTCCTCTCCGGCACCGGGACGACGGTCACCTTCCAGGTTGGCGCCAACGGCGGCGAGACGCTCAACGTCGGCTTCGGCGGCCTCGACGCCGGCGTCTCGTCGGTCTCGGCGTTCGTCTCCGCGGCGAACGTGACCTCCGTCTTCGGCACCGGGACCGCCACGATCAGTGCGGTCGACGATGCCATCAGCTACATCAGCTCGATGCGCGGTACCTTCGGCGCCGCCCAGAACCGCCTCGAGCACACGATCAACAGCCTGAACGTCGCCTCGGAGAACCTGGCTGCGTCGGAGTCGCGGATCCGTGATCTCGACGTCGCCGCCGAGATGGTGAACTTCACCAAGCTCCAGATCCTCCAGCAGGCCGGCACGGCGATCCTCGCCCAGGCGAACCAGGCCCCGCAGTCGGTCCTCGCGCTCCTCCGCTAGGCGAGGAGTCGACCGGTCCGGTGGGCCGGCGGTCGGCGTGGCCGCCGGCTCACCCCGTCCAGTCTCCACCCGGTCCACGACACCGCCGTCCACCAGCGACGAACGGAGCGACCAGCGATGTACGACCCGACGGCCACCTACCGCAGCGCCCAGGCCACGACCGCGACCCCGGTCGGCCAGGTCGTCCTCCTTCTCCAGGGAGCGGTCCGCTTCGGACAGCGCCACGTGGAGGCGCTCGCGCGCGGCGATCGCGAGGCGGCCCACACCGCCTCGATCCGCTGCCAGGCGATCGTCGCGGGCCTCCAGGAGGTGCTCGATCTCCGGGCTGGGCCGATCGCGGCCCAGCTCGACGCCATCTACGACTTCATCCTCCGGCGACTCGTCGAAGGCAACCTTCGGGGCGACCCCCGCCCGACCGAGGAGGCGATCGGTCTGCTGCGGGATCTCCTCGACGCCTGGACCGAGGTCGCCGCTCGCCACGGCACCGAGACGCACCCTCACGCCGAGGCGCCAGCCTCCCTCAGCACCCGCCAAGCGATCCCGGCGTGAATCCGACACCACACGGCCCGGAGGCGGCGCTTCGGCGCCGGGTGATCCGCTCGCCGCGGCGTCGGATCCCGGGCGCCCTCGACTGGCTGTTCACCGACCCGAGCGTGGCGAGTGCGCTCGCGGCCCATCTGGCAACGATCGCGATCACCGCCCGCCGCAGGCGTCCGCCGCCACGTGCCGAGCGCCGACGAGAGCGCGATCGAGCTCAAGTCGACTCACCGGCCGGCCGATCCCTCTCCTAGGTACCATCGTCAACGCGAGGAGCTGGCATGCCCACGATCCAGTTCGGTGGCCTCGCATCGGGGCTCGACACCAAGTCGATCATCGATGCACTCATGGGCGTCGAGCGGCGGAGACTCGACCAGCTCGTCGCCCGGCGAGCGACGCTCCAGGCGCGCGCCGACGCGTACGCGAAGATCCGGACGGCGCTCGCCGACCTCAAGACGAAGCTGACCGCGTTCACCGAGCGCGGGCTCGGTGCCGCCCGGAGCGCGACGAGCAGCGACACCACGGCCCTCGGCGCCACCGCCACGAGCCGGGCGGCCCCAGGCCGCTACGAGATCGGGATCCAGCAGCTGGCGACGGCGACGCGGGCCACCTCCCTCGGACCGATCGGGACGCCGATCACGTCGGCAATGACCGGGACCGCGCTCGCCGAGCTCAATCTCCCGGGCAGCGTAACCGCGGGCAGTCTCGGGCTCGTCGTCGACGGAACGATCGTCCGGATCAGCGTCGGCGATCCCGCCACGACGACGCTCGGGGACGTCCTTGGCGCCATCAGCGGCGCCATCGGCGCCGCGATCGCCGGCTCGGACCCGGGCGCGGCCGTGACGGCGACGGTCGTCAACAACCGGATCGTCGTCTCGCTGTCCGGTGCCGCCGCGAGCCACGAGATCCGCTTCGGGGTCGCCGGCGATACCTCGAACTTCTTCAGCGTCGTCGGTCTCGCGGGGGTCGGCAGCTCGGCGCTCGGGCCCGGCGACGCCTCCCTCCAGAGCACCGTCGAGCTCGGCGTCGTCCGGACCTCGCGGCCGCTCGACGAGGCCGGCCTGACCGGCCTCGCTTCGACGACGAGCGGGCGACTCGTCATCAACGGCGTCGCCATCGACTATGACACGACGACCGATTCGCTCTCGACCGTCCTCGCTCGGATCAACACCGCGGGCGCCGGGGTCGTCGCTTCTCTCGATCGTCGAAACGACCGGGTCGTCCTGACCCGCACGGCGACAGGACCGGCGGCGATCGACATCGTCGACGAGTCCGGGACGCTCGGGGCGGCGCTCGATCTCGCCCCTGGCACGACCGCCGCGCAAACGCTCGGCCAGGTGGCCCGGTTGACCGTGGGTGGACAGTCGATCACGAGCGACAGCAACCAGGTGGTCGGAGTGATCGAGGGGGTGACCCTCGAACTCCGAGCGACGACGACCGCTCCCGTCTCCCTCACGGTCGGGATCGATCGAGCGGCGATCCGCTCGGCCCTGGCCGACCTCGTCGACGGGTACAACGCCCTCGCCGATCTCGTCGCCGCTCAGTCGACGGCTGCTCCCGGCGGCACGGCCCCGCTTCGTGGCGACGCCACGATCGCCGGGCTGCCGCTCGCCATCCGGGGGATGCTCATGGCTCCGGCGACGGCCTGGTCGAGCGGCCTGCGGTCGCTCGGCGAGCTCGGGGTCTCGAGCGGCCCCCTCGGCTCGGGGACGAGCGGCGTCGCCCGCCTCCAGGTCGATCAGGCGGCGCTCGACGCAGCGCTCGATCGCGATCCGGCCCGGGTCGCCGCGCTCCTCGGATCGGTCGACGGCGTCCTCGCCCCGGTCGTCGAGCGGTTGACCGAGCTGACCCGGAGCGGCGGCCTCCTCGACAGCCGTCGGATTGCAGTCGAGACCGCAATCGGCGACCTCCAGGCGCGCGAGCGTCGAGAGCAGGACCGGCTCGCCGCCGTCGAGCTGCGGCTGGAGCGCAAGTACGCCCAGCTCGAGGCGCTCCTCTCGCAGCTCGGGACCACCTCGGCCGCCGTCGGTCGCCAGATCGACGCGTTCACGATCCGTCGCGACGCGTAGGGCGGCGAACCCGCGACGGACGCGGTTTCCCAGTCCCGGGCTGGGCGTTGCAGGGGCCTCCGCCGCCCGCGGAGGCCGCCGCCGTCCCGCTCGTCCTCGGCGCCCGCTTTTCCCCCAGCCGGGCAGTGCCGTCGTTGTCGTCGCCGCGGAACTGACCGCGACACGACCGATGCCGGCGGCCGAACGTCGGGCGGTCGTTCGCCCGTCGTGGGCTGGCCAGCCGGCCCCGCTGCCCTTCAGCGGCCGGCGTAGGTCTGCATGGTGGCGATCATCTCGGCAACTGATTCCGGGGGAATCGTCCTGATGAGGTGGCCCGTCTCGTCGACGATCCGGACCCGAACCTCGTTCGTCGACGACTCGAACGAGAAGATCACGTAGACGCGGACGAAGCCCAGCTCCCCGCCGACCTCGGCGTCGGGTCCGGCGGCTCGGGCGAAGCCGTCGATGGCGGACAGCGCGAGCGGGCTGCCAGGGGCACTCGGGCGCTCACCTGGTCGGATGACCGAGACGCCGATCGGATCGAGCCGGGTCATGGTATTGAAGGGATCGGTTGGTTGAACCTCGAACTGGAGCGCGCCCACTGCCGTCCGGTGCGGGGCCGCACCGGAGGGCACCGCCGTCGAGCTCGTCGGGATCGAGGAGGCCGAGCCGGAAGGCGAGGATCGCCGCCTGGGTGCGGTCGGTGGCGCGCAGCTTCCAGATGATGTTCTGGACGTGCTTCTTGACCGTGTCCTCGGCGATGGCGAGCCGGGCGCCGATCTCCTTGTTCGTCAAGCCTTCGGCGACGAGTTGGAGGACGGCGTGCTCTCGGCCGGTGAGATCGAAGACGAGCGCTCGCTGGCGAGGGATCTCGGTCGGCGGTGACGGGGCTTGATCGGCGGGCGACGTCGAGGCCCGAGCGGTGAGGGCGGCCCGGAGGAGTTCGGGACTGATCGCCAGGCCGCCTTCGAGGACCGTTCGGATCGTCCCGATGACCTCTTCGGTCGTCGCATCCTTGAGGAGATAACCGGCTGCCCCACGTCGAAGGGCCTCCAGGACGTACGCGGTGTCGTCGTAGAAGGTGACGATGACGACCGCCGGGGTCGGGGTGACGGCGCGGAGCGGCTCGATGCAGGCCAGACCATCGCTCCCTGGCATCCGGATGTCGAGGAGGACGATGTCGGGCCGCGTCCGACGGGCGAGGTCGAGGCCGCCCGCACAGTCGGCGGCCTCGCCGACCACGGTCAGCCACTCAGCGGTGGCGAGCATCGCCGCCAGCCCCCGGCGGGCCATCTCGTGGTCGTCGATGATGAGGACGCGAACCGGGCTCGTCATCGAACTGATCGTACGTCGTCGCGCCCGCCCACCGCGACGTCCTTCGGCAGCGGGATCGAGATTCGGACCCGCGTTCCGGCACCGGGCCGGCTGTGGATCTCGGCTCGCCCGCCGAGCCAGCTTGCCTGGCGCCGGAGTCCCTCGAGGCCCAGGCCGCCGCCGTCGCGCGACCTCGACTGCGGCTCGAAGCCGCGACCATCGTCCTCGACGACGGCGACGGCGCGCGATCGGGCGACCATCAGCCGGACCGAGAAGCGACTGGCGGAGGCGTGATGGACGACGTTGCTCGCCGCCTCGGCGATCATCGCAAAGAGGGCCTGCTCCATCGCCGTCGGCAGTCGGGGCAGGTCGCCCTCGACGGTCCAGGCGAGGGCGGTGTCGCGGGTCAGCTGACGGAGTCGTTGCTCGACGGCGCGCCGGAGGCCGAGCTCCTCGAGCGCCGGCGGGGCGAGGCGCTCCAGGACGGTCCGGAGCTCGCCGATCGCGGTGGCTAGTCGGGCGCTCGCCTCGTTGAGGTGGGCCTGCGCTGCCGGCGGCATCGGCGCCGAGGCGAGCGCTGCCTGGAGGAACCGATGGGCCGATACGAGCGACTGGGTCGCCGTGTCGTGGATGAGGTGGGCGACCGCCGCCCGTTCGTTGGCTCGCGTCGACACGAGCTCGCGCGCGAGGCGGTCGAGCCGTCGCTCGGTCGTCGCGAGGCGCCGCCGCTGCCGCTCGGCAAGCCGCCAGTGCTCGAGGAGCTCGTCGCTCGTGGCGAGCATCTGGGCGATCGCCGCGGTCGCCATCCGTCGTCGCTCGGCCGCGGCGTCCCGGATCGACGCCTCCCAGGCGACGAGACGAGCCTCGTCCCGGAAGTGGTGGATCGCCGCCCACAGAGCGCTCGCACCAAACCGTCTCGCCGGTCGTGCGGCCCGCCGCAGCGCCACGACCGGTACCTGGATCGCGCTGGCAACTTCGGCCAGCCGGCGAGGGTCGGGACCGCTACAGCGGAGGACCGCGACGCTGCCGCGTGCCCCGCGCGGCGCCGGGAAGGCGAGGAGTCGGACGCCCGCCTGGCAGGGCATCGATGCCGGCCGACCCGTTGCTAGCACGCGGGCGACGACCGCCGATGGGCAGCGCCGACAGAAGACGAGCCCGACGCTGGTCGTGCAGACGGCGGCGCAGAAGGGATGGGCGTCTTCCCAGCCCACGGCCAGCCGGGGGACGCCGGTCGCGGGGTCGGTGCGCCAGAGCTGTGCGGCATTGACCAGGGCCCCGACCGCACCGGGCGTCGGCTCGCCGTCCGGACGCTGGCTGGATGGCGCCGTCATCGCGACCGAGTATAGGGCCGCCCGACCGCCCCGAGCGGTCCCATCGCTGCCTGGTACGACCGGCGGTGTGATCTCCAGGAGGGTCCCGATACGCGAGACGGCGGATTCGGCCGACCATCGCGCTGCACCGGCCTCGACCGGTTGGCGACCACGCAGGACAGGTAGGGAGCTTCGATGAGCATCTTCGACACGCTTCGAATTGCGGCATCTGGGCTCACCGCCCAGCGCCTCCGGATGGACGTCGCCGCCTCGAACATCGCGAACGCAGGATCCACCCACGGGCCCGACGGCGCGCCGTATGCGCCTGCAGCAGTCGTCTTCGCGGCGACGCCCCTCGAGGAGGGGGCCGCGCCGGGCGTCGCCGCCGTTGCTGTGCCGGCCATCGGGGGGACGGTCCGGGTCTACGATCCCAGCCACCCCGACGCCGACGAGAACGGCTTCGTCTCCTACCCCGACGTCGACATCGCGGCTCAGGTCACCGACCTCATCGGTGCCGCTCGCTCCTATAGCCTGAACGCCACCGTGACGGCGGCCGCCAAGCAGAGCGCGCTCGACGCGCTCGAGATCGGGCGATGATCGGATCCCTCGGGCGGATCGACCGGATCGGCGGATCGGCGCCGTTCGCCCTCGATGGCGTGGCCGCCGCGCCGGCGGCCGTGAATCCGGCGTCGCCATCTCGTGTCGGGCGATCGCCGCTCGATGGCGCATCCCCGGTTGGCGCTGTCGCGACGCGTGGCGAGTCGTTCCTCGACGCCCTCGCGAGCGCCGTCGAGCAGCTCAACGGCCAGCTCGTCGCAGCCGACGCTGCGGCGGCCGACTTCGCCGCCGGAGGAGCGACGGACCTCCACGACGTCGTCCTTGCGCTCTCCGAGGCGAGCATCGGCCTGCGGCTCGGCGTCAGCGTCCGCGACCGCCTCCTGGAGGCGTATCAAGAAATCATGCGGCTCCAGATCTGAGCTCGACTGAGATCGATCGACCGTGCTCGACCAGCTCACCCCCCTGCTCCGCCAGCTGACGGTTTCCCAGCGGATCGGCGTCGCCTTCGGGGCCTTTGCCTCGGTCCTCCTCCTCGTCGGCTTCGTCATCTGGGCCGGCCGAACCGAGTACCAACCCGCCTTTACCCGCCTCTCTGCCGGCGATGCGGCAGCGATCGTCGAGGCGCTCCGGGGTGCCAAGATCCCGTACCAGGTCACCGACGCCGGTTCGACCATCCTCGTCCCGGTGGGCTCGCTCGCCGATGCCCGACTTGCAGCAGCCTCGGCCGGCGTGCTGCCGGAAGACGGCACGGCCTTCGATCTCTTCGACAAGCAGGGCTTCGGTGCCTCCGAGTTCGAACAGACCGTCGCCTACCAGCAGGCCCTTGAGCGAAAGCTCGAAGCGACGATCCGCCGGCTGGCGGGGGTGGCCGATGCGACCGTCGCCATCGTCCCGAAGCGGCAGGGCGCCTTCACGACCGACGATCAGCCGGCCTCGGCCTCGGTGACGATCCGGATGCGGGACGGCGGCTCGCCGGACGGTGCGATGGTCCGCGGCATCGTGTCGACGGTTGCCGGGGCCGTCGCCGGACTGTCGCCGGAGAACGTCACGGTCGTCGACGAGCGCGGGCGCGTCCTCGCCGGTCCCGGTGCTGCGCCGGGTGCCGACGTCCTGGCGATGCGCGAGGCAGTCGAGCGGTCGCTGGCGGCCAAGGCGCAGCAGCTCGTCGACGAGGCCCTCGGTCCCGGGCGTGCGACGGTCGCCGTGACCGCCGAGCTCGACGCGGCGGCGGTCGAACAGACGATCACGACGGTCAAGCCGATCGACGCCACGAACTGGACCCCGGCCTCGGTCCAGACGATCGACGAGCGCTACACGGGGTCCGGCGCCGCCGGCGCCGCGGGCATCCCCGGGTCGGCCTCGAACGTGCCCGGCCTGCCGACGTATCCCATCAGCGGCATTCCCGGGCTCCAGGCCAGCCCGGCACCGAGCCCATCGCCCGGGACGGCGCCTGGCCCGAGCCCATCGCCCGGGACGAATCCGGCCTACCAGCGCACCCAGCAGACGGTGAACTACGCCAACAGCCAGACCGTCGAACGGGTCATCCGCCAACCCGGGGCGATCGAGCGGCTCTCGGTGGCGGTCCTCCTCGATCAAGCTGCCCTCGGTTCAACCTCGCCGAGCGGGTTGGAGGCCGCCATCGCGGCGGCGATCGGGGCGGACCCGCAGCGGGGGGATGTCGTCTCCGTCCAGGCTGTGCCCTTCGCAGCCGACTCGACCGGCGAGGCGAGCGAGGCCGGTCCGCTCGGGGAGCCCGGGTTCCTCGAGAGCGTCCTCGGGATCGCCTCCTCAGTCGTCGGGGTTCTGCTCGCGGCGCTCCTCCTCTTCCTCGTTTGGCGGAACCTGCGGGCGCTTCGCCAGCGGGCCGAGGAGGCTCAGCTCGGCGCGGCCCTCGCCGCCGGGCCGAGCGCCCGGGTGGAGAGCGAGGTGGCGGGCACGCTGACGGCGGGGTCGGGATCGACCCCAGCAGGCGATACCGCGGCGGCGATCGCTGAGCAGCTCCGTCACGTCGCCACCGACCGACCCGACGCCGTGGCAGGCGTCCTCGCGGGCTGGCTCTCTGAGGATGCGAAGCGATGACGACGACGGCGAGCCTCTCCGGTGCGAGGAAGGCAGCCGCCCTCCTCATCGCCCTCGGGCGAGACGCCGCGGCGCGGGTGCTCGCCCGGTTGCCGGCCGACGCCGTCGAGCGGCTGACGCTCGAGCTTCTTCGCACGCCGGCGCTCGACGCCGCCGTTCGGGACGCCATCCTGTCCGAGGCCCACGCCGACGTGTTCGCCGGGTCAGGGCTCATGCCCGCGGGCGAGACGTTCGCCTACGAGGTCGTCCGCGAGGCGTACGGACCGGATCTGGCCGAGGACGTCATCAGTCGGGTTCGCAAGGCCCAGATTCCGGCGCCCTTCGAGTTCTTGCGGGACGCCGATCCGAGCCAGGTGCGCGAGCTCCTGGCGACCGAGCATCCCCAGACGATCGCCCTCGTCCTCGCCCACCTCGACCCGCGGAGCGCGGCCCGAGTCCTGACCGAGCTCGATGCGCCGCTCCAGGTTGACGTGGCTCGCCGAATCGCGATGACCGAACAGGTCAGCCCCGAGACGGTGGCCGTCGTCGAGGCCCAGCTGCGATCCCGAATGGCCGCCTTCGCGGCCGGCTCGACGACGACGGTCGGCGGGGCACGGCCGCTCGCCCACGTCCTCAACCAGGTCGACCGCTCGACCGAGAGGCAGATCCTCGGTGGCCTCGCTGAGATCGATCCGGTGCTCGCCGACGAGGTCCGCCGCTACATGTTCGTCTTCGAGGACGTGCTCCTCCTCGACGACCGGGCGATGCAGCGGGTCATCCGCGAGCTCGACGCCAAGGACATCGCCCTCGCCCTCCGGGCGACGACCGAGGAGGTCAAGGAGAAATTCTTCAGCAACATGAGCCACCGGGCAGCCGAGATGCTCCGCGAGGAGATGGAGCTCGCCGGCCAGGTCCGGATGAAGAACGTCGAGGAGGCGCAGGGCCGGATCGTCGAGGTGATCAAGCGCCTCGAGGAGCAGGACGAGATCGTCATCAGCCGCGGTGGAGGGGGCGATGTCCTCGCCTAGGCGGATCCTCGTCGGGCGGCCGAGCGCGCGGAGCCGCGGCGTCATCGCGTCGGATGGCCCTGCCGACCCCAGCCGGCCCGCCGTCGCACCCGAGTCCGGTGGCGGGATCGGCCGACCGAGCAGCAGCGCAAGAGGAGCGGGCGAGCTGCGGGCCGAGCGGATCGCGGCCGCCCGCGGGTACACCGACGGGCTCGCCCGCGGCCAGGCCGAGCTCGCCGCGGCGGTGGCGGCGACCGGCGCCCTGGCCGAGGAGCTCGAGCGTCTCGCGCCGCGGGACGTGGGACGCGCCGCGCTCGCCATCAGCCGCCTCGCCCTCGTGGTCGCCGAGCGGATCCTCGGCCGGGCGATCGCCATCGATCCGGACCTCCTCGTCTCGATCGTGGAGCGGGCGGCGTCGGCGATCAACGGTTCGCCGACCGCCCGGGTCATTCTTGCTCCCCAGGTGCGCCCCCACGTCGAGGCGGCCTGGATCGCCGTTCACGGCACGGCCTACCTTGGAAAGCGGTGGATCTTCGAGGACGACCCGAGCCTGTCGCCCGGTGGGTGTCGGCTCGTCTACGAGCACGGCTTCGTCGATGCGTCGCTCGAGGCGCAGATCGAGGAGATCGGGCGGGCCATCGACCACGCCCTGCCGACGCTCCTCCGCGAGCTCGGCGAGCGCCCGGAGCGGGCCCAGGGCAACGGGCTGATCCCTGAGGGATGGGCCGCGGCGCCCGATGGAAGGACGGACACCAAATGAGCGTCTCGACCCCGCCCCGCCCGTCCGGCATCCTCGACGGCCCGGTCTCGCCGCTCGTCGAGCGCCTCGAGCGCCTCGTCCGCGAGCTGCCGACGTTCGTCCCGTCCGGAGCGGTCACCCGGGTCGTCGGGACGACGATCGAGGCCGAGGGTCTCCTCGTCCAGATCGGCTCGATCTGCTGGATCGAGACCGAATCGGCGGGTCTCATCAGTGCCGAGGTCGTCGGTTTCCGAGACGGCCGGATCACGCTCGTCCCGTTCGGCGACGTCGTCGGCGTCCGGCCGGGCTCCCGGGTCCGCCTCCGAGCGGAGCAGTTTCGGGTCCCGGTGGGGCCGCGCGTCCTGGGGCGCGTTCTCGACGGCTTCGGTCGGCCTCTCGACGGCCGGGGACCGCTCGACGCCGAGACCCGCGTCGTCGGCGGCGCCGCGCCACATCCGCTCAACCGAGCCCGGATCGAGACGCCGCTCTCGACCGGCGTTCGCGCCATCGACGGCTGCCTGACGGCCGCCAAGGGTCAGCGGCTCGGCATCTTCGCCGGCTCGGGGGTCGGCAAGTCGACGCTCCTGTCGATGATCGCTCGCCACGCCGCAGCGTCGGTCAATGTCATCGCCCTCATCGGCGAGCGGGGCCGCGAGGTCCAGGAATTCATCGACCGTCACCTCGGGCCCGACGGCCTCGCCCGGTCGGTGGTCGTCGTGGCGACGTCGGACCAACCGGCGCTCCTGCGGGTGAAGGCGGCGGAGGTGGCGACGGCGATCGCTGAATCGTTCCGCGACGACGGCGCGGACGTGCTCATGGTCATGGACTCGGTAACTCGGCTCGCCATGGCCCAGCGGGAGATCGCCCTCGGGGCGGGGGAGCCTCCGGCACTCCGCGGCTATCCGCCGTCGGTCTTCGCCTATCTGGCTCGGATCCTTGAGCGGGCGGGGAACACCGACCGCGGCACGATCACCGGCTTCTACACCGTCCTCGTCGAAGGAGACGACCTCTCGGAGCCGGTGGCCGACAGCGTCCGCTCGATCCTCGACGGCCACATCGTCCTCGCCCGGGCGCTCGCGGAGCGGAACCACTATCCGGCCATCGATGTCCTCGCCTCGGTCTCGCGGGTCATGCCGGCTGTCACCGACGAACGCCACCGCCGCCTGGCCGGGGCGCTGCGGGCGGCGCTGGCGATCTACGAGGAGTCGCGCGACCTCATCGAGGTCGGTGCCTACGCCGCCGGGTCGAACCCCGAGCTCGACCGGGCGATCGCGCTCCGGCCGGCCATCCTCGCCTTCCTCCAGCAGGGGCCCGACGAGCGCTCCGACCTCGCCGACGCGGTCGCCCGGCTGGAGGCGACCGGGGTCCTTGAGGGTGCTGCATGAGCGCCGACCGACTGGCGACCGTTCTCCGCCTCCGCCGGCTCGAGGAGCACCGGGCCCGACTCGCGCTCGCGCGGGCGCTCGGCGACCACGACGCCGCTCGCCGCCGACTTGCAGTGGCTCGGGCCGAACAGGCGGCCGCCACGGCCGGACTCCGATCGCTTCTGGAGGGTCGAGTCCCGATCGCTGAGGTGGCCGCGCGCACCGCGGCAGTCGAGGTCGGCGAGCGGAATCGGGCGGTGGCCGAGGCGAAGGTCGAGGCGGCGCAGCGAGTGGTGGCCGAGGCTCGCGAGGCGCTCGCCACGGCGATCCGTCGTCGGAACGCCGTCGAGCGGCTCCGCCAACGGCGCCTGGCCGAACGGCGCCTGGCCGTTGAGCGGCGGTCCGAGCGCGAGCTCACCGAGATCGCCCTCGTTCGCCACGCGCGAGCCATCGCTGAGCGGATGGGTTGAGGTTGGGTGCAATGTCCACCGCGATCGCTGCCATTGCCAGCCGGGTCCGCGAGCTCGACACGCTCCTCAGGCAGATGGGGCGCCTGTCGTGGTCTGGTGCCGAATCCGTCGCGTCGGCCACGGCGCTCGTATCGCCCTGGCCGTCCAAGGACCCGGCCGGCGCCGGTCGCCGCGTGGGGGCGGTCGTGACGACCGTGCCGTTCGCAACGATCATCCGGAACGTCGCGTCCGATGTCGCCGGCGAGGGGGGCTCGGGGGTCGTCGTCAAGCCCGTCGTCGGCGGGCGGATCACGCAGCGGTTCTCGCGTCCGGCGGCCGACGGCCTGCGCGGCCACGAGGGGTTGGACATCGCGGCACCCCTCGGGACGCCGGTCCGCGCGCTGGCCGCCGGGACGGTTCGCTTCGCCGGCGTGGCCCCCGACGGTGCCGTCGTCGTTCGGATCGAACACGCCGATGGGACCGAGACGCTCTACGGCCACTTGCAACCCGGTCTCGGGGTCCGAGCGGGTGATCGGGTGGCAGCGGGAACGACCATCGGGCGGATCGGGCTTACCGGCCGAACCACTGGACCGCATCTCCACCTCGAAGTCCGGGCCGGCGGCAGGCCGATCGACCCCGAGCCGATCCTGGAGAGCGGCCGACTCCCGGGGAGCCTGCGGGCCCTCGGTGCCGAGCAGCTGGGCCGGATCGCCCTCCGCCGCTTCGATGCGATCGCCGAGCGCATCCCGTATGCCGCGGAGATCCGCACCGCGGCGGTCGACGCCGGGATCGATCCGCTCCTCCTCGCGGCCCTCGTGCGCACCGAATCGGGCTTCCGTACCGACGCGGTCTCGCGGGCTGGGGCGATGGGGCTCACCCAGCTCATGCCGGCCACCGCCCGGGCGCTTGGCGTCGACGACCCCGTTGATCCGGCGGCGAACCTCGATGGCGGCGCCCGCTACCTCGCCGGCAACCTCCGAATGTTCGGACGTGTCGACCTCGCCCTCGCTGCCTACCACGCTGGCAAGGCGGCCGTCCGACGGGCGGGCGGCATCCCCGACTCGCCGGTGACGCAGGCGTACGTCGCCCGGGTGCTCGAGACGTGGGCTGGCTATCTCGCCGCAGCGGAGGAGCAGGACCGATGAGGATCGACGACGCAACTGGGCGGCTCTTAGCGACCGCCCTCGATGGCCTGGCGAGCCGCCAGGAGGCGATCGCCGCCAACCTAGCGAACATCGACACGCCCGGCTACGCGCCGCTGGCGGTCGACTTCGAGACCGCGCTCCGGGCCCAGATCGAGGCGGCGAACGGCGGTTTCGCTCCTCTCCAGCCGCGACCTCCGACCCTCGGGTCGTCCGCCGACGAAGGGCCGTCCCGGATCGATCCCCGCCACCTCGCCGGGGTCGCCTCGCCGGCCGGTGGCGTCGAGGTGTCCATCGTCCCGCGACCGACGGTCGAGGCCGGCCGGAACGACCGCAACACCGTCGATCTCGAGGCCCAGGTCACCGGGCTCGCCGAGACGCAGCTTCGGTACGCGGCGGTCTCGCGGCTCATCAGTCTTCGCCTTGGGATGCTCCGAGACGTCGTTGGAGGTCGGTTCTGATGCAGATCGTTCGCGTCCCCGAGACGCACGTCGTCCCCGGAGGGCTCGTCGCCGAGGCCGTTGGGTTTCCAGTGGAGGCGCTCGGCGAGGCGTCCGAGGCGACGGCGGTGGCGGTACCGGCCGAAGCGCTCGCGGATGCGCCGGAGCGGGCTGGTCCGTCCTCGACAGGCCGGCCTGCGCGAGAGAGTGGTCGAGCTCGTGGCCGATCCAGCGGTGGAGACGAGGCCGACGTCGCGCCCAGTCTCCCGGCCACCCTCGCCCCCTGGCTCGGTGCCGGCCCAGCGTCCGGTGCCGGGGCAGGGCGAGTGGGAACATCCGGCGATACGGACGGGGCCGTCTCGACCGATTCGGCGGCGGCCTCGGCCACATCGCGATCGCAGCCGGATGGTCGGGATGGCCTGGCTCACTGGCTCGCGATGGTCGTTCCGAACTGGGCACTCGGCGTCTCGGCGGTCGCTCCGGTGGCCGTCGCGGAATCGGAGCAGCCGGAGCTGCCCGCCGGCGTCCCACTGGAGCAATCCGACGTCGTCGGGTCGGACGAAGCGCACGGCCTCGCGGTCATCCGAACGCCGACCGAGGCCGCCGGACGTCTTCGGTCCGCCGCCGTCGGCAGCGAGATCGTTCCGGCAACGCCGTCGCCGGCTGAGGACGTCGCCCCGGCGCCAGGGACACTCGTGGATCGAGTCGTCGGCGAGCCGGCGGCGATGCCGGGCGCCGGGACGGGCGAGGCAGTACCCGAGGTCCGGGTCGCCCCGGCCGATGCCCTCTTGAGCCAGGGCGCGCCTCCGACAGTGGCGGAGACGCCCACCCCGATACGGCAGACGACGCGTCCGCCGGCCGACGCGCCGCCCGGCGAGCTTGTTGCGCCACCCCCCACCGACCCGCGACCCCGCCTGCGGGATGGAGCCGAGGCGCTCGAACCGCGTCGACCGGACACGGACGGCGCCGCGACGTCCAGCGCCCGGAGCGGCGACCTGCAGGGACTGGCCCGGCCGGCTTCGACCGACGCCGCTCCGCCGCCGGTCGTTGCGCCGGCGGCTGTTCGGGCGTCGGGGCCATCGGTCGTCCGGGACGCCGGACCGTCCGATCCGACGGCCGCCGCCGATCGGCTGCTCCGGTTCGTCGCCGAACGGATCCACGTTGCCGTCGGGGAGCGACGGCCTGCCCTTGAGGCCCGGTTCCACGACCCGGCACTCGGTCCCGTGCGGCTGTCGGTCAGCGGTCTGCCAGACGGCCCCATCGCGGTGACGATCATCGTCACCATCGCGCGGGCCGCCAGAGCCATCGAGCGCGCGGCGCGCGAGGCGCACGCCGACGGTCAGGCGCCTCTCGCCGGGATCGACCTCCGGATCCGGACCGAGGTCCCGATCGGCGGGCCGCCGGCGGTCGAGCCCCGGCCGAGCGAGCATCGATTTCCCGGCTCCGGCGGGGCGGGAGATCCGAGCCTCACGACCAACGCCGGCCCGGGCCGTCAGGGTGGGGGGCACGGCGCACCAGCCGAGGCGTCCCTTGCCCCGCCGATCGCGAGCAGCAAGACGGGGCGGGGCGCGCGGACCGCGGTTCCTGCCCCGGCGACGCTGCGCCCACCAGGCGCGCCCGGCACCCTCGATCTCCGCCTCTAGGGAGGACACAGCATGGCCATCGACGTTCGAATGCTCGCCGGAAGCAGCGGACTCCTCGGCGACCCGATCCTCGCTTCGCTCGGCTCCGCGCTCGGGCCGGGTGCGTCCCGGATCGACCGCGGGCGCGACATGAGCGACATCTTTGGGCTCGGGCGCGACGACTTCTTTCGGCTCTTCCTCGCCCAGCTCCGGAACCAGGACCCGACCAAGCCCCTCGAGGATCGCGACTTCGTCGCCCAGCTTGCGCAGTTCACGCTCATCGACACGATGCAGGAGGTGAAGCGGGTCCTGAACGCCGGGTCGCTCGCCCAGGCCGCGGCACTCATCGGCCGGACCGTCGTCGGCTCGACCGAGGATGGTCAGCCGGTCGAGGGCGTCGTCGACCGCGTCGTCCAGAGCGAGGGGGCCGTCGCCCTCGCCGTCAACGGGCTCCTCGTCCGGCCGGAGTCGGTCACCGTCGTGGCCGACCCGCCGGCGAGCTAAGCCGATCCATTCACGTCACGACCGGCGCAGGTCGTGAGCCACCACTGAAGGAGGTGATGCGTACGCCCATCCATCGCACCGTCGGATTGCCAGTTGCGGTCGCCCAGATCGAGTCGTCGGATCCCGTCCGTCCGCTTGGTCCACACGGGACCGGCCCCGCCCGCGGCCGGCACCGACCCCAGGACGCGGACTTCGCGGCGACCCTCGCTGCGGAGGAGCGCCGCTCGATCCAGTGGTCGGCCCACGCGAGCCACCGGCTCGAGCGACGGGCCATCGACCTCGATGCGGCGCAGCTCGATCGGCTCGAGCGGGCCGTCGAGCTCGCGTCGGCCAGGGGTGGCCGGTCGTCGGTCGTCTGGCTCGACCGGATCGCCTACATCGTCGACGTTCCGTCGGGCACGGTCATCACCGCCGTCCGCCCGGACCAAGGAAGGGAGGCCGTCTTCACGAACATCGACAGCGTCGTCATCGCCTGAACGCTCCGACCGAGCCGGCGGCGTGCCGGCGACGGAGGACCCGGATCTCGCCGGACCTCGTGCAGGAGGCGACTCGGGTCGGGCAGGGGCCCTGCCCATCCCACCAAGCCATCGACGCAACCTGGGAGGTCACGAACTGTGCTTCGATCGATGTTCTCGGCCATCAGCGGCCTGCGCAGCCACCAGGTCATGATGGACGTCATCGGCAACAACATCGCCAACGTCAACACCGTCGGCTTCAAGGCCGGGCGGGTCAACTTCCAGGACACCCTCTCCCAAACGTTCCGTGGCGGTGCTGCTCCGAACGGAACGCTCGGCTCCATCAACCCCGCCCAGGTCGGGCTGGGGGTAACGGTCGCCGGCATCGACGTCCTCCACACCCAGGGCAACCTCCAGGCGACCGGTCGCCTGACGGACCTCGCCATCCAGGGTGACGGGTTCTTCGTCATGTCGAACGGTCCGCTTACGTACTACACGCGGGACGGCGCCTTCGACATCGGGCTCGATGGCTCGCTCCTCAACCCCGCCTCGGGCCTCCGCGTCATGGGCTGGCAGGCGGACAACGCCGGCGTCGTCGACACGACGGCCCCGGTCGGCCCCTTGACGATCCCCCTCGGGCGGCGGACGACGGCCCTCGCCTCGTCGTCGGCGGTCGTTCAGGGCAACCTCGATGCCCGGGCCGAGGTCGGCGATACGGTTTCGACGACCCTTAGCGTCTTCGACTCGCTCGGCACCCGCCACCCCATCAAGATCACCTTCACGAAGACGGCCGCCAACGAGTGGAGCTGGTCGGCTGCGGCCGACCCGTCCGACCCGGGGACCTCGACGTCGAGCAGCGGGACCATCACGTTCACTTCGGCGGGACAGTTCGCCAGCGTCAACACGACGACCCTCTCGATTTCCCTGACGAATGGCGCCGGGAGCCCGCTCGTCGTCGATCTCGACTTCACGAAGATGAACCAGTACGCCGGGGCGAGCCAGGTCTCCGGCGTCGCCGACGGCTTCAGCTCGGGCACGCTCGTGACGTTCTCGATCGGGTCGAGCGGTGAGATCACCGGGGTCTATTCGAACGGGCAGACCCAGACCCTCGGCCAGATCGCCCTCGCCACGTTCACGAACCCCGGCGGTCTCCTCCGCGCCGGCCAGAACCTCTTCCAGGCGTCGTCCGCGTCCGGCGATCCGCTCGTCGGCGTGCCGGGAACGGGTGGCCACGGGAATGTCACGACCGGCGCCCTGGAGATGTCAAACGTCGACCTGGCAACGCAGTTCACCGGGATGATCACCGCCCAGCGCGGCTTCCAGGCGAACGGACGGGTGATCACGACCTCGGACGAGATGCTCCAGGAGCTCGTCAACCTGAAGCGGTAGGGATCCGCCGGTCCGTCGCGCCCGGTTCGGTCGCGCCCGGCGAGGAATCGGACCGGGCCGGCGGCCGGAGATCCACCGCCGCTTCGCTGCGATGCCCAACACGGTAGGAGGCACGACCCGATGGGACGACTCGACCCCAACAGCCTGGCGACGCCGGGCGGCTCCAGCCGATCCCGGCCAACGACCGGGCGCCGCGCTCTCCTTGCCCACGCGGCATCCACGCCCGGCGGCACGGTCCGGCGTCGCGGCTGCCCGCCGCGCCGGGCCGCGGCCGCGTTCGCCGGCATGGCCCTCGCCGTCGGCCTCCTCAGCGGCCTGGCGGGTGCTCGCCCGGGACCGACGCTCGCCAACGGCATCGGCGACCTGTACGCGGCGACGACCGGCGGCGTCGCCGAAATCCTCGTCGCGAGCGGGGAGGTCCTGGCGACGGTGCCGCTCCAGCCTCCCCCGACCGCTCTCGCCTTCGCGCCCGACGGGCGGACGCTCTTCACCGTCACCGGGAGTCGGGCGCTCCAGCCGATCGACATCGAGACGCTCGAGACCGCCGCGGCGATCCCGCTGCCCGGTGCCGCCGTGAGTGTCGCCCATCCGAACGGGGAGCGCGTCGTCGTTGCCCTTGCCGGAGACCGTCGACTGGCGATCGTCGATCGGAGCTCCGGATCCGTTGCCCGAAGCGGGGAGCTCCCCGGCCCGCCCGACCTGTTGGCCGCCGACCGACGACACGAGCTGGTCGCCGTCGCGGAGAATGGGAAGTCCTGGGTCGGGCTCCTCGACGGCGAGGCGCCGCCCCGGACGGGCACCGTCGAGGGGCGGATCACGGCCATCGCCGTCTCGAGCGACGGCGCGGCGTACGTCGCGACTCGTGTGCCCGCCAGTGTCAGTCGAATCTCGCTCCGAGACCTCGCCGTCGAGCGGGTGGTCAGCCTGCCCGCCTCGCCGGACGCGATTGCGGTGGTCGCCGACGGCGTCGTCGTGGCGAGCGGCCGGACGCTCTGGTGGCTCGACCGCACGGGACCGCGCCAGTGGCGGACGACCCAGGCGCCGGTCACGGCCCTCGCGGCGAGCGACGATGGACAGGTTCTCTACGCGGCGACGCAGGGGGCGATCGAGGCGTTCGTCGCGCGTGGCGATGGCTCGGTGCGGATCACCCTCGAGGTCGGCTTGGGCCCGGCGGTCCTGGCGCCGGTGCCCCGTCCGGCGTCGCTGACGGGAGTCGGCGGAACGGGAGAGCCTGGCACCTCGCCTGGCGAGGCCGGCCGAGCCCCAGCGACGAACACGGAGGGAGCGGCCACAGGCGCCGCTCTCGACCCGTTGCCGATCGTGCTGGTGGTCCTCGTCGTCCTCCTCGTGGCCGGCGTCGGCGCCCGTCGGATCGTCGGCGCCCCGTCAGATTGAGATCCGCTCAGACCCGGTTCCGGGCCCCCACAGCCGCCGCCAGCGCCCAACGGGCCGCCCGTCCGGCCCCACCGGGGCGGCGGTGGTCGCGGCGATGCGTCGCTCTCGACCCACGCTTCGGCACTACAGGAGGCCATGGTGGGCAGCGAACACGACCGCCTCGACCCGGCTCCGGGCCCCCAGCTTACGCTCGATGTTCTGGATGTGGTTGCGCGCCGTGAGGGGGCTGATCGTCAGCCGCTCCGCGATTTCCCGCGTCCCCAGCCCCATCGCCATGAGGCGGAGAACCTCGAACTCCCGGCGCGAGAGCGGTCTCGGGACCGGGGGGACGGCGTCCGGGGGGACGGTGGCCTCGAGACGCCCGCTGGCCGATCCCGGCAGTGCGCTCGATCGGCTGTTGCCGCTCACTGGGCGGACCATGTGGAGGAGGTAGCTCGGCGCCCCGTCGTCGTCGGGAGCGAGGACGATCGAACTCGACACGAGGATTCGATCGTCTTCGCTCGTGCGGGCCACGATCTCGTAGCTCTCGGTAGGACGGCGCCGCCGGGCGTTTCGGACGACCCGGCAATCGCGACGACAGACCGGGTGACCGTCGGGCTCGGTTCCTGCCATGACCTCGTAGCAGCGGCGTCCGATGACCTCGGCGGCCCGGTGGCCGAGGAGGCGCTCGGCGGCAGGCGACCAGGCGACGATGCGCTGGCGCTCGTCGGAGACGAAGAGCGCCTCCGCCGACTGGAGCCCCCGCAGCCACTCGACGACGGTCGCCGCGGCTGCGGACGCGGATCGGGGCGGCACAGCGACCGATTCGACGAAGGTCGTCGACGCGGCGTCCGCGACCAGGCGACGGTTGGCTCGAGTTCGCATCGGCAGATCGATTCCACAGCGGCCGGGGACGCACCACGAGGCTAGCACAGCCGCCCCTTGGCGGGATATTGGTGCGATCGAACTACATCGCGGCTGACGAGCCCTCCAACACTATCGCTCGCCACTGGATGACGGCAGGGTCGGCCCCTGCCCGCCCGCACACCGCCGTCACGATCGAGATCGAAGGAGCGACCCGCAGCGCATGCAGCGCGACACCATCACTGCCGGCCTGGTCTGGGTCGGCCTGACGATCCTCGGCTTGCCCGTCCTCCTCGGCTGGGCGCCGCCCCCGCTCGCGTCCGACAAGGGTGAAGCCGTCGCCGCGAGCTTCCGCTTCCTCCTCCTCGCCGCCTGGCCCGTCTTCACCTTCGTCCTCGTCGTCCTCGGCTACAGCGTCCTCCGGTTCCGGGTCCGCACCCGCCCCGGGACGACCCCGCCCGACGGACCGCCGAGCCACGGCCTCGGCCGGGTCCCCCTCGCCTGGTTCTGGGTCACGTCTTCCCTCGCCCTCCTCATCATGGTCTATCCCGGCCTCATCGAGCTGCCGAAGGTCGTCGCCGTCGACCCGGCCCCGCAGCTGCGGATCGAGGTGACCGCCTTCCAGTGGGCGTGGCGGGTCCGCTACCCGGATGCCGGCGTCGAGGTCGTCGACGAGCTCGTCCTGCCCGTCGAGCGGAGCGTCCGGGTCGACGTCACGAGCCTCGACGTCGTCCACGCCTTCTGGGTCCCCGCGTTCGGCCTCCGGATCGACGCCCTACCGGGTCGGACGACGTCGCTCTCGTTCCGACCGACGACGACCGGCGACTACGCGACCGATCACCGCTTCCGGCTCCAGTGCTCGCAGCTCTGCGGCGGCGCCCATGCGGCAATGATGATCCCGGTCCGGGTCGTCGACGAGCCGACCTTCGCGGCCTGGCTCGCCGCGAAGGCACCGGCCTCGCCCGGGCCGAGCGCCGCCCCCGGCGGCCCCACGCTCAACGTCGTCGCCCGGAACATTCGGTTCTCGACCGAGCGACTCGAGGTCGCCGCCGGCAGCCCGTTCACGATCGTCTTCGACAACCAGGATGCCGGGGTCGTTCACAACCTGGCCGTCTACGACGCCGCGGGCCAACTCGTCGATGGGTCCCGGACGCCCTTCGAACCGGGGCCCGTCGAGCAGACGCTCTCGGTCCCGGCCCTCCCGCCCGGAACGTACCGCTTCGTCTGCGACGCCCATCCGCGCGAGATGGTCGGCGAGCTCGTCGTCAAGTGATGGACCTGTACCCCTCCCGGCCAACGGAAGGAAGGGAGCCGTGAACAACCAGCTCGACACCCACCCGGAACCCGCCGGTTCGTCGGATCGGCCCGCTCGCGCCCTCGCCGCCCTCCGGCCGATCGGTCGCGGGCTGCTCTGGGCCGGCCTCGGGTTCGGCCTCGGAGCCGGACTCCTCGGTCTTCTCCGATCGGCCCTCGGCGGGCCCGCCTTCGAGCTCGAACCGTCCTTCGCCGTCGGCTACGCCCTCGCCGTCCCGGGCTGGATCCTCGGCGTTGGGGCCTGGGAGCGGTGGGCCCGGGAATGGTTCGGCCGGCCCGTCGACACGACCGAGCGAACCGGGCTCGCCCGGTACCTGTCGTTCACCCTCGACCACAAGGTCATCGGCATCCAGTACCTGGCGGCCTTCCTCCTCCTCTTCCTCGCCGCGGGACTCCTGGCGATGCTCATCCGGCTCCAGCTCCTCAACCCGGTGACGCCCCTCCTCGGTGAGGGCGCCTACAACAGCGTCATGAGCCTCCACGGGATCATCATGATCGCGGTCGCCGTCGCCTCGGTCGTCGGAGGCTTCGGGAACTACCTCGTCCCGCTCCTCATCGGCGCCCGGGACGTCGCCTTCCCGCGTCTCAACGCCCTGACCTTCTGGCTCATCCCGCCGGTCGCCGTCCTCCTCCTCGCCGCCCAGGCCGTCGGCGGTTGGGATTCCGGCTGGACGGCGTACCCGCCGCTGTCGGTCCGGAACGCCCCCGGCCAGCTCTTCTTCAACCTGGCGATCATCACCTTCGGGCTCTCGTCGATCCTCGGTGGCCTGAACTTCCTCGTGACGATCCACCGCCTTCGGGCGCCGGGGATGACCTGGAGCCGCCTCCCGATCTTCGTCTGGGCGATGTACGCGACGAGCTGGATCGCCCTCATCTTCACCCAGTTCTTCGCCGCCGCCCTCCTCATGGTGACCCTCGATCGGATCGTCGGGACGGCCTTCTTCGACCCGGCCCGGGGCGGCGACGCCCTCCTCTACCAGCACGTCTTCTGGTTCTACTCGCACCCGGCGGTCTACATCTTTGTCCTGCCGGGCTTCGGGATCATCCTCGAGGTCCTCTCGACCTTCGCCCGGAAGCCGGTCTTCGCCTACCGCTGGGCCGTCGCCGGCTTCCTCGGGATCCTCGGTCTCTCGGGGATCGTCTGGGCCCACCACATGTTCGTCTCCGGGATGGCGAGCGACCTCCTCGCCCCCTTCCTCGTCACGACCGAGCTCATCAGCATCCCGACCGGCCTCGTCTTCCTCTCGGCCCTCGGCACGATCTGGGGCGGCCGGCTCTGGCTTCGGGTACCGATGCTCTTCGCCCTGGCGATGATCGTGAACTTCCTCATCGGCGGGATCACCGGGATCTTCCTCGCCGACGTCCCGACGGACGTCCTCCTCCACGACACGTACTTCGTCGTCGCCCACTTCCACTACACGATCATCGGCGGCGAGATCTTCGCCCTCTTCGCCGCGATCTACTACTGGTTCCCGAAGCTGACCGGCCGGATGCTCGACGAGCGCCTCGGGCGGCTCCACTTCTGGGGGATGTTCCTCGGCTTCAACGCCACGTTCCTGCCGATGTTCTGGGCCGGCCTGGCCGGGATGAACCGCCGGATCGCCCACTACCCGGTCGACCTCCAGCCGCTCAACGTCGCGATCAGCCTCGCCGCCTTCGTCCTCGGCGCCTCCTTCGTGCCCTTCGTCGTGAACGTCGTCTGGACGCTCCTTCGGCGACGGGCCGAGGCGCCCGGGCCGAATCCGTGGGGCGCCCGGACCCTCGAGTGGCAGACGAGCTCGCCGCCGCCGATCGAGAACTTCCCGGTCCGACCGCGGGTCGTCGGGCCGCCGTACGGGTACGGGACGCCCGGAGCGGTCCACGCCGTCGTCGGCGGCGCAGATGAGCACGGAGCGGCCCCGGTCGGTGTCGTCGGAGCGTCGGCACCCGCCCGGTTCGCCTCGGAGGGGGCCCGATGAGCGGCGATCTCGTCGGCCTCGCCGGCTCGGGCGGGCTGGCCGGCCGGCGCCTGGGCATCGCGGTCGAACCCGGTCCCCGGTCGGCGACCTCGGTCGACGAGGCCGCCGTCGCGCACCCGGCCGTCGAGGAGGCCGAAGATCGGCCGGCGGTCAACCGCTTCGGCCTCCGACTCTTCATCGCCTCCGAATCGATGCTCTTTGCCGCCTTGATCGCGGCCCGGTTCTACCTCGCCGGCCTCGAGCGGCCCGAGGGGGTGAACCTCGCCCTCGGCGCCGTGCTCACGGCCATCCTCCTCGCCTCCTCGTGGCTCGGCTACCGGGGCCTGGCGGCGATCCGCCGTGGGGACCGGGGTGCTGCGGCTCGTCGGCTCAGCGGAGCGGTGTTCCTCGGGCTCCTGTTCCTCGTCGGGGTCGGCCTCGAGTGGGCGACCGCCGAGTTCGCCATCGGGACGGCGTACGGGACGGCCTTCTTCACCACGACCGGCCTCCACGCCGCCCACCTCCTCTCCGGCATCCTCGTTCTCGGCGGCGTGGCGAACCTCCTCCGGCTCGGCCACTTCGACGCCGAGTCGTACTGGGGCGTCGCTGGAGCGGTGACGTACTGGACCTTCGTCGATGCGGTCTGGGTCGTCGCCGTCTTCCCTACCCTCTACTTGCTCTGAGTGCCGCCATGGTTCGCCGCTGGGCAGCCCCGAGCAACGGCGCCGGATCCCGGCGATCGGCCGCCCTCGGGTGGGCGCTCCGGCGGTGTCTGCCCGGCGCCGTCGCGGGACTCGCGGCCGGCGTCGTCCTCAGCCTCGCCGCTGCGGCGGCCTCGGGCGGGCTGGCCGACCGGGGGCCCGAGGTCGTCCTCGTCGCGATCCCCCGCGGGACGGCGGATCTGATCGCCCGCGGAGCGACGACGAGCCCGATCCCGGCCGACCTCCGGCTGCGCCCGGGCGACACCCTCGTCGTCCGCAACGACGACACGGTCGGCCATCGCTTCGGCGGCTACACGGTCGCCCCGGGGACGATCCTCACCCTTCCGGTCGCGAGCGCCGACCGCGGCCGTTTCGTCTGCAGCTTCCACCCGTCGGGGACCCTCGCCCTCGACGTCGTCGAGCCGGCGAGCCCGCTCGGGATCGTGGCCTCGAGTCTCCTCGTCGCGCTCCCTGTCGGTCTCCTCCTGGCCGCCCTGTCGGTCTTCATGGGCCGACTCGAGGGGCCGCCCGACGAGCGAGGGCCGAGCGGCGGTGGGGGCGCTGCCGTGAGGACGATCCTCGATCGCCCGGGAGCGACCCGGTCCGCCCTGCCCCAGGGGGTCGCCCGGCCATGACGAACGATCTCGACGGGCTTTGGACGGCCGTCCTGGACGCCCTCGGGCAGGTCGTCATGCCCGACTGGGGGCGCCTCGTCACGAACCTCCTCCCCCTCGCCGTGGCGGTCGTCGTCGTTGGCGTGGCCGGATGGCTGGCCCGGGCCTGGTTCCGTGCTTGGCTTCTCGACCCCGGCCGGCAGGCCCGTCGCCGGCGGACGGCCCGGCGGGCGAGCCGCACCCGGAGCTCGGCGGCGGCGATCCTTCGGCGCCTCCTCCTCGTCCCGGTCGGGGCGACCGTCGCCGGCCTCGGCCTCCTCGAGCGGTCGTCGCATCCGAGCGGGAACCTCGTCCTCATCGTCGGGGGCCTCGGCGTCGCCCTCCTCGGCGCCGGGCTTGCGGTCCGGGCGAGCGAGCGGCTCGAGACGGTCGAGGGCGCCGCCGAGGTCACCGCCGGCGCGGGTGTCGGCCTTCCTGAGCGCCTCGGCGCCGTCCGGTCGGTTTTTGAGCGCCTCCCGAGCCCCCTCCGCCGGCTGCCGGCGCTCGGGATCGCCGTCCTCGGCATCGCCCTCGGCCTCATGTTCGTGCCCGGGGTTCCGTCGGACGGCGCGATCCGGCCGGTCGCGAACCTGCCGATCCTCCTCCTGGGCCTCGGGCTCGGTCTGGCGGTCGTGGCTCGAGCCGTCGGCGACTGGGAGCGCCTCGACCGGGGGCGCTGACCGGGGCCGGCGTCGCCGGCGCCCGGAGATCGCCTGGAACGAACGAACGGCGGCCCGCCTCCCGGCGGGCCGCCCGATGATGCCGATGGTGGAGATGGGGGAGAGTCGAACTCCCCGTCCAGAGCCCTTCGCCAGGGACCAGCTACGAGCGTGTCCGGTGGTTTCTCGTCGATCGATCGGCCGATCACCGGCAGCCTGCCGATCGATCCAGCCGCGTGCCCCGAGATTGGGCTTGGCTCCGGCCCACGCGGCGCTCGGCCGGGCTGCAGCCCCGCTTCATGACGCTTCCACGACCCGCGGGGCGGAGGTCGCTTCCACGCTCACCTAGGCGGCCTTAGGCCGCGAGGGCGAGAGCAGACTGGCGGTTGCCAGTTACTTCGGTTGCCGCCTGTTTTACGAGGCCTGACGGCACCTCGGCTCGCGTTCCCTGACAGCCAGACCCTGTCGAGACCGCGCATCCCCACAGAGCCGAACGCCACGAACAGGCGTTCGAGGCCATTCTACTCGCCGTCCGTCGATCGGCCAAGGGGTGGGTCGGCCGGCGGCCAGGACCCGCCATACCTTGGCTCTAGCCGCGGCGCGCCTCGGCGAGCTCGCGTTCCACCTCCCGCCGCGCGTCCCGCTCGGCGATCGCCCGCCGCCGGTCGTGGAGCCGTCGGCCACGGGCAAGCCCCAGCTCGACCTTCGCCAGCCCGCGCTCGGTGAGGTAGAGCCGGAGCGGGACGAGGGCCAGGCCCTTGGCGGCGGTCCGGCCGAGGAGCTGGTCGATCTCGGCACGATGGAGGAGGAGCTTGCGGTCGCGCTTCGGTTCGTGGTTGAACCGCGCGGCGCCCGGCCACGGCGCAATGTGGGCTCCGAGGAGCCACGCCTCGCCGCGCTCGATCCGGGCGTACGCGTCGGCGAGGTTGACCCGGCCGGCCCGGACCGACTTGATCTCGGAGCCGGTCAGGACGAGCCCGGCCTCGATCGTCGCCTCGATGTCGTACTCGTGGCGCGCCTTGCGGTTCACCGCCACCGTCCGCTCGGTGGATGGCCGGTCACCCGCGGCGGGCCGCCTCGCGGGGTTCCTCATCGGCTCGTGGGGCAGCGACCGTGCCGGCCTCGTCCCGGACGCACGAACGCCGGCCCGCTGAGGGACCGGCGTTCCTGCTCCGTGCCAACCCGCAGGGCGTCGCCTAGCGGCCGAGCTCCTGCGAGGTGGTGCGGCGACTCGGACAATCGGTCACTGCACATCACCTCCTTTCGTTCGAGCGAACCGTACTCGATCGGGGGCGAATGCGCAAGCGGTCGTCCGGCTTTGGGTCCGCGTCCCAACGTCGGTGCGGGACGGGACGGAGCGGTCCGGCGGCGGGCCGTCCCGATCGCCGTGCACCGGGAACTCCAAACCCGGGGCGCGGGGCGCGGGGGATCGGCCCGTTCGGCCGCTTCGGTGTGGACCGAACACCAACAGGCGGGAACGAGGGCCGCCGACGCCGCGCATGCGGCCGGTTTGGTGTTCGGGGGGCACGCTCACCGGAGGGCCGGCCAGGGAATGGCAGAGCCGAAGGGATGCGTCCGGCGCTCAGGCCGCCCCGCTCACGCCGCTCGCCGGCCGAGCCAGGACTGGGAGGTCGCGTCGCCGAGGAGCTCGAGCGCCTTGTCGAGAACCGGATCGTCGGTCGGGCTCGACGGCGTCGCCTCGACGACGACGTCGGGCGTCAGGCCCGTCCCGTGGACCCAGCGTTTCTTCGGCGTCAGCCACTTCGCGACGGTGAGCCGGAAGCCGCCGGCATCGTCGGAGAGGAGCGACCACTGCTGGACCGTCCCCTTGCCGAACGTTCGCTGCCCGACGAGGGTTGCCCGCCCCGTGTCCTGGAGCGCCCCGGCGAGGATCTCGCCGGCCGACGCCGTTCCGCTGTCGACGAGGGCGACGACCCGGATCGAGGGGTCCGTCGCCAACCCGCCCGGCTTCGCCTCCGTCGCGATCTGATTCCCGCGGGCGTCCGCCTGCCAGAAGATCGGCCCGGAGCCGATGAACTCGCTGGCGATGTCGCGAGCCGCCGTCGTGTAGCCGCCGGGGTTGCCGCGGAGGTCGAGGACGAGCTTCTTGACGCCCGCCGAGACGAAGCGGTCGAGGGCGGCGTGGAACTGCTCGGCGCTGTTGCTCGAGAACGCCGTGAGCCGGATGTAGCCGACGGTTCCCCCGGCGAGCTCCCGAACGATGACCTCGCGCTGGACGATGACGTCCCGGACGATCCGGACGTCCTGGCGGGCCCCGTTCCGCTCGATCGTCAGGACGACCTCGGTCCCCTTCTTGCCGCGGATCCGGTTGCGGGCGTCGTCGATGGTCAGGCCGTCCAAGGCCTTGCCGTCGACGGCGACGACGATGTCCCCCGGGAGGAGCCCCGCCTTCTCGGCCGGCGAATCGGCGAGCGGCGCCACGATGACGAGCCGGCAGTCGGCCCCCAGGGTGACGCAGCTGCTCGTCTTGCCGGCCGCATCGACCGTCCCGATCTCGGCGCCGATGCCCTCGAACTGACCGGAGAGATCCTGGAGGCTCTGCTGGTACTCCTCGGAGGTCAGGTACGAGGAATACGGATCGCCGAGGGCCTGGAACATCCCCTTGATGGCGCCCTCGACGAGCTTCTTGCGGTCGACCTCGCCGCCGGCGTACTGCTCGGTGACCGCCCGGTACGCCTCCCAGAACGGGGCAAAGAGCTCCTCCTCGGGCGGCGTCCCCGGCGTCGTCGCGAGCTGGCGGCCGAGAGAGAAGCCCGACAGGAAGAGGGCGGCCCCGGCCAGGATCGCGACGGCGACGACGGCGACGGCGAGGAGGGGGCCCGAGGCCCGAACGCGGGACGGCGGTTGGACGAAACCGGCGGGGGGCGGCTCCGACGGCCGACCGGCCGCGTCGCTCGGCGCCGGCGCGGGCCCGGCCGGGCTCGATCCGTCCCCGAAGGAGGCCGGCGGCTGCTCGGGAGGCTGGGAGGTGGTCATCGCTTGCTACCACTCGCTGCTGACTGGACCGCGACGGGGACGCGCGGTGCTCGCTGGATCGTACGCCGATCCCGGCCGAGGCGGATCGCGGGCCGCTCCGCCGGCGATCAGCGGATCAGATACGTCCGGACCGAGATCCAGGCGCCGACCGAGCCGAGCCCCAGACCCGCGCCGAGGACGAGGACGGCGACGTCCCGAGCGAGCGACCCGAGCTGGAGGGGGACGATCCGGAAGAAGTCGAAGAGGAAGCGCCCGATCGGCTCGGCGGCCGCCCCGAGGAGCCCGAGGGTGACGGCCGCCCCGAGGAGCCCGACGAGCGCCCCCTCGAAGACGAACGGCCAGCGGATGAAGGCGTCCGAGGCGCCGACGAGGCGCATGATCTCGATCTCGTCGGCCCGGGCGAGGACGGCGAGCCGGATCGTGTTGACGACGATGAAGAGGACGATGAGACCGACGACGACGAGGACGACCGCCCCGGCCGTCCGGAGGACGCTCGTCACCGTCAGGACCCGGTCGACGAGGTTCTCGATATCGGTGACCGATTCGACGATCGCCGCACCGCGCAGCTCGTCGGCGAGGGCGCCGGCCGCCCGGGGATCGGCGAGCTTGACCTCGAGGCTCGCCCGGAGCGGGTTCGTGTCGAGGTAGCGGGTCAGGTCCTCCTCGCCCTGGGCGGCGAGGCGCTCCCGAAAGCGGGCCAGGGCCTCGTCCTTCGAGACGTAGTCGACCGAGCTGACGGCCGGTTCGGCGAGGAGCCGCCGCCGCAGCGCGTCGACCTCGGCCGGCGGGGCGTCGTCGCGGAGGTCGGCGACGACCTCGACCTTCTGCTCGACGTACTGGAGCCCGGCGAGGAGCCCGGCCTGGAGGATCCAGAAGCCGGCGAGGAGGAGGAGCATGAGGATCATCGTCGCCGTCGCGGCGAGGCTCATGAGCGCGTTTCGCCAGAAGCCCTGCCAGGCTCGGCGGAGGCTAAAGGCGAGGAAGCGGAGCACGGCCCTGGGATTCCGTCAGTCGTCGTGGTGGTAGGCGCCCCGCGGCTCGTCCCGGACGACCCGCCCCTCGTCGAGGGCGACGACCCGCCGGCGGAGGGCGGTCACGACGTCGGCGTTGTGGGTCGCCATGAGGACCGTGACGCCGAGCTCGTTGATCCGGAGGAGCAGCTGGATGATCTCCCAGGCGATGACCGGATCGAGGTTGCCGGTCGGCTCGTCGGCGATGATGAGCCGCGGCTCGTGGACGAGGGCCCGGGCGATCGCCGTCCGCTGCTGCTCGCCGCCGGAGAGCTGGCTCGGGAGCTGATCGGCCTGGTGGGTCAGCCCGACGAGGGCGAGGACCCGCTCGACGGCCGGACCGATCCGGCGCCCCGGGGTGCCGGTGACCTCGAGGGCGAAGGCAACGTTCTCGCGGACGGTCTTGCGGGGGAGGAGCTTGAAGTCCTGGAAGACGATCCCGATCCGCCGTCGGAGCTTCGGCACCTCGCGCCGCGGCAGTCTGGCGACGTCGGTCCCGTCGATGAGGACGCGGCCGTGGGTCGGGAGCTCGTCCCGGATGAGGAGCTTGATGAGCGTGCTCTTCCCGGCGCCGGACGGTCCCACGAGGAAGACGAAGTCCCCCTCGGGGATCGCCAGGTCGACGTCCCGGAGCGCGGTCCGGCCGTTCGGGTACGTCTTCGTCACCTCGTGGAGGCGGACGACCGCGCGCTCGGCCTCGGCCGGCGGGGCAGGCGGCGCGGAGAGGCGGTCCTTCGGGGAGCGTACGCCGCTCCCGGGGCTGATCGTCGTCGTCATCGTCGAGGGCTCCGCGGATCGAGGGACCGGGAGGCCGAGCGGCCGACCGGCGGGACTCCGTCCGCGGGCACGGCATCGGGAGCCACGTCGCGTCGAGGCTACCACCCGGCGGGCGGAAAGGGCAACGGCTGCCGCCGATCCATGGTGGATCCGCGGACCCCGGGACCAGATCGGGGCCGAGGCAGGGCCGCCGCGGGCGCCTCGCCCCATATCTTGCCCTTGTTCCCGTGAGGCGCGCGCTATCCGCAGCCCGGACGGTCCGGAGGGCCGGTAGCGGCGTCGGCACCGCACGCCCCACGCTCGGCGGGCAGGTCGAAGCGGGCGGGCTCGGGGCCGCCCCGGCCGGTTCGCCGGTCGTACGCTCGTGGCACGGTCGTTTGTCCGTGACGGTGCCCCGGACCGGGGTCGGGACGCCGTCGGTGCCGCCCTCGCCACGCTCGGGCAGCCCTCCATCCGGGTCACCACGGTGCCCAAACCGGCCCCGGACGCCGATCCGGGCCGCCGAAGGTGCGCCTGATGAGAAGATGTCCAGAATCCGGGGCGAGCGTGGGTGGATGCCGGCCCGGTTCAGTCGTGAGGAGCCTCGCCGTCGGGGGAATGGCGGTCGGCGTGCCGGGCCTCGGGAGAGCAGCGGCAAGGTCGGACTGCTCCCGGGCGGCACGCGGGCGCGACTCGACGGGGCCGGGGGAGCTGTGCCGGGGGCCAGTCGCGCTGGCCGACGACCCGCTCCGCCACCGCCGCCCGCGGCCCGGCCCGGAGCCCTACACTCTCCGCGGGCGCCCCGGCGAGCGCCCGAGCACCCATGAGCACCAGCGACGTCGAGCGGAGGGAGCTGTGGAGACCCTGACGATCCGGAGCGACGAGCTCGAGGTCGTCGTACTCCCGGACGCCGGCGCCCGACTCCATCGCCTCCGCGCCTTCGGAGTCGACCTCCTCCGGACCCCCGCCGACCCGGCGACCCACCGGAGCGACCCCTTCTTCTGGGGCGCCTACGTCATGGCCCCCTGGTGCAACCGGATCGCGGCGACGCCGGTCCGGGTCGGGCGCCGAACCGTCGCGCTGCCGGCGAACTTCCCCGACGGAACCGCGATCCACGGGCAGCTCGCCCTCGCCCGGTGGACCGTCGACGGCGAGGGTCGCCTTCGGGTTCGGGGTGGCGGCGACGCCTGGCCGTGGCCGTACGAGGCCCGCCTCGCCGTCGGCGTCGACGGCCCCGTCCTGCGCCTCCGGCTCGAGCTGACGAACCTCGCCGACGAGCCGATGCCCGCGGGCCTCGGCCTTCACCCCTGGTTCGTCGAGCCCGTCCGCCTGGCGATCCGTGCCGACGCCGTCTATCCCGACAACCTCGGGCCGCCCGGTCCGCCCGAGCCGGTCGCCGGCGTCTTCGATCGCCGTGAGCTCGGCGAGCTCGCCCCGGGGCTCGACGCGGCCTGGACCGCCCTCGCCGAACCGGCGGTCGAGTTCGTCTGGCCCGAGGCCGGCCTCCGGGCAACCCTCGCCACCGAGGGGACCGCCCGCTGCATCGTCGCGGCGCGGCTGCCCTCGATCCCGGCCGTCGCCGTCGAGCCCGAGACCCATGCCCCGCAGGGACTCCGGCGCCTCCTCGAGGGGCTTCCGGATCCGCTCGCCCTCCTCGGCCCGGGGGAGCAGCTTCGCCTCGACGTCGTCCTCTCCGTGGCCCGATCGGAGGCGCCCGCCGACGGCCGGTGAACCTCGCCGGCTCCCGGACCCGAGACGGCCGCCCGCTCGTATGTGATACTTCTTCACAAACCACCGTCGAAACCATTCCGGAGTCGATCGAGGACGAGGGTCGAGCGATGGCAACCACATTCTTCACCGACGTCGAGGAGCCGATCCGCTTCGGCGGTCTCGAATCCGAGGATCCCCTCACGTACAAGGTCTACGAGCCGGACCGCCTCGTCCTCGGCAAGCGGATGGAGGACCACCTCCGGATCGCCGTCTGTCTGTGGCATTCGTTCAACTGGCCGGGCTCGGACGTCTTCGGGGCCGGGACCTTCGACCGGCCCTGGCTCGACCCCCGGGCCGAGCCGATGGCGGCCGCCCGGGCCAAGGTCGACGCCGCCTTCGAGTTCCTCGCCAAGCTCGGCGTCCCCTTCTTCACCTTCCACGACCGCGATGTGGCCCCCGAGGGACGGACGTTCGCCGAGACGAAGAAGAACCTCGAGACCGTCGTCGGCTGGATCGAGGAGGCGATGGCGCGGACCGGGGTCAGGCTCCTCTGGGGGACGGCGAACCTCTTCTCCCATCCCCGCTACGCCGCCGGAGCGGCGACGAACCCCGACCCCGAGGTCTTCGCCTATGCGGCCGCCCAGGTGAAGTGCATGCTCGAGGCGACCCACCGCCTCGGCGGGGCAAACTACGTCCTCTGGGGCGGCCGGGAAGGCTACGAGACGCTCCTCAACACCGACCTCGCCAGAGAAGACGCTCAGCTCGCCCGGTTCCTGACCCTCGTCGCCGAGCACAAGCACAAGATCGGCTTCAAGGGCACCCTCCTCATCGAGCCGAAGCCCCAGGAGCCGACGAAGCACCAGTACGACTACGACGCGGCGACCGTCCACGGCTTCCTCGTCCGCCACGGCCTCGCCGACGAGTACCGGCTCAACATCGAGGTGAACCACGCGACGCTCGCCGGCCACAGCTTCCACCACGAGGTCGCCTACGCCGACGCCCACGGGATCTTCGGGAGCATCGACTCGAACCGGGGCGACCCCCAGAACGGCTGGGACACGGACCAGTTCCCGAACTCGGTCGAGGAGCTCGCCCTCGCCCTCCACGAGATCCTCAAGGGCGGCGGCTTCACGACCGGCGGCTTCAACTTCGACGCCAAGCTCCGCCGCCAGAGCGTCGACCGGACCGACCTCTTCCACGGCCACATCGGCGGGATCGACACCCTGGCCCGGGCGCTCCTCGTCGCCGCGGACATGCTCGAGCGGGGCACCCTCGAGAACGCCCGGGCCGAGCGCTACGCCGGTTGGAGCGGGGAGCTCGGTCGCTCGATTCTCGGGGGCGACCGATCCCTGGCCGACCTCGAGGCCCTCGTCGCCGCCGGCGGGATCGACCCCCGGCCGCGCTCGGGTCGCCAGGAGCTCCTCGAGAACCGGGTGAACCAGCGGATCTGGGCGATCGACGCCCGCGACGGCCGGGCGAGCTGACGACGGGCGCCGCGGATCCTGGGTCGGCGGCCGCCCTCGAGGGCGAGCGATCGGAGGAGGTCGGTTCGATGCGGGTCGTCATCGGCATCGACGTCTCGACGACGGCGACGAAGGCCGTCGTCGTCGACGAGGACGGGGCGGTTCGGGGGATCGGTGCCGCCGAGTACGGCTTCGAGACGCCGCGGCCGCTCTGGAGCGAACAGGACCCGGCGCTCTGGTGGTCGGCGGCGCAGGAGGCGATCCCGGCCGCCCTCGCCGCAGCCGGCGTCCCTGCCTCGGCCGTGGCGGCCGTCGGCCTGACCGGGCAGATGCACGGCGCCGTCCTCCTCGACGCCTCGGGCGCCGTCCTGCGGCCGGCGATCCTCTGGAACGATCAGCGGACCGCGGCCGAGTGCGACGAGATCCGGGCCCGGATCGGGATGGAGCGGCTCGTCGCGATCACCGGCAACGACGCCCTCACCGGCTTCACGGCCCCGAAGCTCCTCTGGGTCCAGCGACACGAGCCCGAGATCTGGCGGCGGGTCCGGCGGATCCTCCTCCCGAAGGACTACGTCCGCTTCCGGCTGACCGATGCCGCCGCCGTCGACAAGGCCGACGGGGCCGGGACCCTCCTCTTCGACCTCCGGGCCCGGGACTGGTCGGCGGAGATCGTCGCCGCCCTGGAGATCGATCCGGCCTCGCTGCCGCGGACCTTCGAGGGGCCGGAGATCACCGGAGCCGTGACGGCCGCGGCAGCGGAGGCGACGGGACTCGCCCCGGGGACGCCGGTCGTGGCCGGCGGCGGCGACCAGTCGGCCGCGGCCGTCGGGGTCGGGGCGACGGCGCCCGGGACGATGGCCGTCTCGCTCGGGACGAGCGGCGTCGTCTTCGCCCCGACCGACGCGCCGCTCGTCGAGGCGCGCGGCCGCGTCCACGCCTTCTGCCACGCCGTCCCGGGCCGCTGGCACCTCATGGCCGTCATGCTCTCGGCGGCCGGGAGCCTCCGCTGGTTCCGCGACACCCTCGCCCCGGGCGTCGACTACCCGACCCTCGTCGAGGCCGCGGCGGCGGTGCCGGCCGGAAGCGAGGGCTGCTTCTTCCAGCCGTACCTGACCGGCGAGCGGACGCCCCACGCCGACCCGCTCGCCCGCGGGGCCTTCGTCGGCCTCACCGTCCGCCACGACCGACGCCACCTCGTCCGGGCGATCCTCGAGGGGGTGGCGTACGGGCTCCGGGACGGCCTCGAGCTCATGCGGACTGCGGGGATCGCGGCGCCCGCGCAGGTCCGGATCACCGGCGGCGGATCGGCGAGCCCGCTCTGGCGTCAGATCGTCGCCGACGTCCTCGGCGTCGAGGTCGCGACGGTGACGACGACGGAGGGAGCGGCGTACGGGGCGGCCCTCCTCGCCGCCGTCGGGGCGGGCTGGTTCGGGAGCGTCGACGAGGCCGCGGCCGCCTTCGTCCGGGCAACGCCCGTCGCCGCCCCGGGACCCGACGCGGCGACCTATGCCGAGGCGTACGCGCGGCACCGGACCCTCTACCCGGCCCTCGCCCCCCTCTACCACACCCTGGCGCCGGCCTAGCCCGCCGGTCCTACTTGGCGGCGGCGAGCTCCTCCGGGGCCGCCTCGCCGGGCCGCCGCCCGGCGATGATCATCGCCAGGATGTCGTCGGTCGTGACCTCGCCCCGCTTCACCGTCTCGACGATCCGACCCTGGTACATGACGCTGATCCGGTCGGAGAGGTCGTAGACGTCGTGGATGTCGTGGCTGATGAGGAAGATCCCGATCCCCTCCTCCTTGAGCTGGCGGATGAGGGCGTGGACCTGGGCCGTCTCGGCCGGACCGAGGGCGGCGGTCGGCTCGTCCATGATGAGGATCTTGGCGTTGAAGTAGACGGCCCGGGCGATGGCGATGGACTGCCGCTGGCCGCCGGAGAGGCTGACGACTGGTTGCTTGAAGCGGGTGAAGTTCGGGTTGAGCCGAGCCATGACCTTGCGGGTCTCCGACTCCATCGCCGAGTCGTCCAGCTCGCCGAAGAGGGTCGTCCGCTCGCGCCCGAGGAAGACGTTCGCCGGAGCATCGAGGTTGTCGGCGAGGGCGAGGTGCTGGTAGATCGTCTCGATCCCATACAGCTTGGCGTCGCGGGGGTTCCGGATCGTGACCGGCCGGCCCTCGATGAGGATCTCGCCGCTGTCGGCCGGATGGGCCCCGGAGAGGGCCCGCATGAGCGTCGTCTTGCCGGCGCCGTTGTGGCCGACGAGCCCGACGACCTCGCCCCGGTGGAGGTCGATCGAGGCGTCCCGGACGGCGTGGACGCCGCCGAACGAGACGTTGATGTGTCGCATCTCGACGAGCGGGGTGACCGCATCGCCCGTCATCTCACGTGCCTCCTCTCGCCTGAGGGGTGTCGACCGTCCATCATCCGCCGCCGTCACGTGCCGCGCCGGCGGTTCCAGCTGTCGAAGGCGACGGCGAGGACGAGGACGATCCCCGCCGCGACGTTCTGGCCCGGCGAGTTCACGCCGAGGAAGGCCAGGCCGTAGGCGAGCGACTGCATGACGAAGGCGCCGAGGACCGCCCCCGGGATCGTCCCGATCCCGCCGGCGAACGAGGTCCCGCCGACGACGGCGGCGGCGATGACGTAGAGCTCGTAGCTCTCGCCGACGTCGAGGGTCGCCGCGTTCAGGCGCCCGACGGCAACCGCCGCCGAGAGGGAGGCAAGGATCCCCATGAGGATGAACGTCTTCATGATCGTCCAGCGGGTGTTGATGCCGGCGAGCTCGGCGGCCTCCGGGTTCCCGCCGTAGGCGTAGACGTTGCGACCGAAGCGCCGACGCTTGGCGATCCAGGTCATGACGATCGTGACGCCGATGAGGAGGACGATTGGGTACGGCAGGCCCATCGGGATCTGGAGCCCGCCCGGCGGCTCGGTGATGCCGTGCTGTCGGGCGTACTCGCTCGCCAGCGCCGGGGGCAGGTAGTTCATGTTCGCGAAGGCGGCGAGGCCCAGGATGATGAGGGAGCCGACGACGGCGAGGAGGACCTCGGCCCACATGGGTCGGACCGGGAAGCCGTAGCGCCGCCGTTGTCGCCGCCCGGTCACGAGCAGGAAGACGAGCCCGATGCAGCCGAGGACCCCGATCGCCCAGGTCAGCTCGCCACCGATCGACCCGCGGGGGCCGCCGCCGAAGAGCTGGAACGTGGGATCGAGGCCGGTGACCGCGGCTCCGTTGCTCAGGTACCAGACGGCGCCCCGGATCGAGAGGAGGCCGCCCAGGGTGACGACGAAGGACGGCACCCTGCCGTAGGCGATGATGAAGCCTTGGAGGGCGCCGAACCCGGCCCCGATGGCGATCCCGATGGCGAGGGCGATCGCCCACCGGAACGGGAAGTCCGGACCGAGCCCCACGACCCTCGGCAGCCAATCGGTCATGAGCAGGGCGTAGCTCATGGCGACGAAGCCGGTCAGCGAGCCGACCGAGAGGTCGATCTGGCGAGCGACGATCACGAGGACCATGCCGGTCGAGAGGATCGCCACCGTCGTCGCCTGGACGGCGAGGGTGACCATGTTGACCGGCTGGAGGAACTTGCCGCCGCTCAGGACGTTGAAGGCGAGCAGGATGACCGCCAGAGCGACGAGCATCCCGAAGAGGCGGAGATCGATCTCCGTCGCTGCGACGAGGCGGCGCAGCGACGCCAGGGGCGACTGCTCCGTCGTCGATGGGGCCTTGGCCGTGTCGGCCAGCTGGGTCACGGTCGCCCTCCTGAACGCTGTCAGGACTGTGCCCCGGTCGCTGCGCCCCCGGGCAGCCCGGGGGCGCAGGTCGACCGAATCCTATCGCGAGGACGCTAGAGTCCGCAGGCCTTGGCGCCGGGATCGGACGCCGTGACGCCCTTGCAGATGTCGTCCTTCGTCGCGTACCAGCCGGCCGAGATCACTTTGTCGAGGGTCTCGGCGGTGATCGGCGTCGGCTGGAGGATGAACGCCTTGACGGTGTTGCCGCCGGGCGTCTGGAAGTCGATCGGCTTGTTCCCCTCGGTCGGGGCGACCGACGGGTCGATGTTGATCGTGATGTCCGCCATGGCCGTGCCCTGGCAGAGGGCGAGCGCAGCCTGGCCGGCGGCCTTGCCGAGCTCGTTGCTGTTCTTCCAGACGTCGACGTACTGCTTCCCGAGGGCGACGTTGTTGAGGTTCGCCGGATCGCCGTCCTGGCCGGACAGCGGGACGAAGGGATGACCCTTGGCGGTCTCGGCCGCCACGACGCCGAGCGCCGTGCTGTCGTTCTCGGCGAGGATGGCGTCGATGGTGTTCCCGTCGGCGCGGGCCTTGTCGATGATCGCCTCCATGTTCGCCTGGGCCTTGCTGGTGTCCCAGGCGTCGGTGAAGGTGCCGTAGTCCTGCGGCCAGTTCGTGCCGGTCGAGTTGAGGACCTTGATGTCGCCCGACTGGATCTTGTCGAGGAGACCGGCCTGCTTGAAGCCCTCCGGGAGGAACGTCGAGGCGTTCGGGTCACCCGGGTCGCCCTTGATGATGACGTAGTTCCCCTTCGGGACCTTCTGCAGGAGCGCCTCGGCCTCGGCCTTGCCGACGCCGACGTTGTTGAAGGTGATGTAGAGAACGCTCGGGTCCTCGATGAGCCGGTCGTAGGCGATGACCGGGATGTTGTGGTCCTTCGCCGCCTGGAGGGCCGGGAGGATCGCGTTCTGGTCCTGGGCCAGGAGGATCAGGACGTTGGCGCCCTGATTGATCAGGTTGTTGACGTCGGTGAGCTGCTGCTCGCTGCTCAGGTTCGCGTCGGCGTCGATGTACTTGCCGCCGCCGGCCTCGACGGTCTTCTTGATGTTCGGCTGGTCGGTGGCGGCCCAGCGCGGCTGCTGGAAGTTGTTCCACGACACGCCGACGACGCACTGCGCGGTCTGGCTCGGCGGTGCCGAGGGGGCGGTCGAGGCGCCGGCTGAGGCGGCGGGGGTCGGGCTGGCGCCGCCGCCGCAGGCGGCGGCGACGACGGCGATCGCCCCGAAGAGGGCGGCGATTCGGCGATGGGTCATCTGCGATTTCCTCCTCCTGATGTGGTCCACACTCGTCGATGTGCCGTTCGATTCCTCAGTTGCGGTACCTCCTTCTGCGACGCTCCACGATCCCGTTCGGACCGCCCGTCGCCGCTTCACGCACCCGGCGGTCAGGCGCTCGCCCGTTCGGCGAGACCGGTCCGGGGCCGAAGCCACTCCGCCGGGTCGGCGAGGAGGGGCTCGAAGGCGAGCTCCCCCGCGCCGAGCAGCGGCGCGTCGACCCCGAGCCGGGCCGGCACGACCCGGACGAGCGCCCTCGGCGCCGGAAGCGCGAAGTGGTCGAGGGCGTCCTCGAGGGTGTGGATGACGTAGGGATGGATGCGCCCGAACAGCCCGCCGAGGACGACGAGCCGCGGGTCGAAGACGTTCACGAGCCCGGCCAGGCCCCGACCGAGCCAGCGGCCGACGTTCTCGAGGGCGGCGAGGGCGATCGGCGAGCCGGCATCGGCTTCCCGGAGGACCGCCTCCACCCCGTCTCGTCCCTCGTCCGGGGCGTGCCCGGCTCGGAGCAGGAGGGCTCGTTCGCCCACCTCGGTCTCCCAGCAGCCGACGGACCCGCAGCCGCAGGGGACGCCGAGGGGGTTCACCGGCATGTGGCCGACCTCGCCGCCGAAGCCGGCCGCGCCGGTGAGCGGCCGGCCCCCGACGATGATGCCGCCCCCGACGCCGACCTCCCCGGAGACGAAGAGGACGTCGTCGTAGCCGGCGGCCGCACCGCGGCGGATCTCGGCGAGGGCGCCGAGGTCGGCGTCGTTCGCCACCGTGATCGGCGCCCGGAGGTCGAGGGTCCGGCGGATCCGCTCGGCGAGCGGGACGTCGCGCCAGCCGAGGTTCGGAGCGAGGGTCACGAGCCCGTCGCTCCGCCGCACGACCCCGACGACGGCGACCCCGACGCCGATGCACGCCTCGGCCTCGAGCCGCGGCGGCCAGATCGCGCCGACGAGCTCGGCCAGGTCGCCGACGATCTCGTCGACCGAGAGGTGGGCCCGCGGCCGGGCGACGCGCCGCCGCGCGTGGACGATCCCGCCGAGACCGACGACGGCCGCCGCCAGGGTGTCGACGCTGACCTCGAGGGCGATCGCGACGGCTCGGTCGGGATCGAGGTGGACCCGCGCCGACGGCCGGCCGGGGGTGCCGACGGGAGCCCCGGGCGTCTCGACGGCGAGGCCGGCCTCGACGAGCTCCCCGACGAGCCCTCGGATCGCGCTACGCGTCAGGCCCGTCCGGACGACGAGGGACGAGCGGGTCAGCGGCCCCCGGACGTGGAGCTCCCGGACGATGGCGCTCAGATTCGACCGGCGGACCGTCTCGCTGCGTTGTCCGATGGCGTCAGGCCGTTGCCTCATCGCAAGGTTTGTGAACCTCTCGCTCAAATGTTGCCGTATACTCCGGCATCGTTGCCTGCGTTGTCAAGCCGTCGTCCGGACCCGTCGCGGTCGGGCGATGCCCCGTGGCTCCTCGCCCGGTCGTCGGCTCCACGATGTCGTGCTGCATCCGGAGGATCAGGAGGAACCCATGAACGACTTGGAGGGAAAGGTCGCCCTCGTCACCGGTGCCAGCCGGGGGATCGGGGCCGCGATCGCCCGGGCCCTCGACCGGGAGGGCGTCCGGCTCGCCCTCGCCTCGCGGAGCGGTGCCGACCTCGGCATCGGCGGCGCCTTCGCCCGGTCCGTCGACGTTCGCGACCCGGCCGCCCTCGCCGCCTTCGCCGACGAGGCCGCGGCGACCCTCGGCGGCCTCGACATCCTGGTCGTGAACGCCGGCGTCGGCGCCTACGGGCCCTTCCTCGAGATCGCCCCCGAGCACATCGACGAGATCATCGACGTGAACGTCCGGGGTGCCATCTACACCGTTCGGGCCGCCCTCCCCCACCTCCTGCGGAGCCCGGCGGCCGACGTCGTCATGATCGCCAGCGAAGCCGGTCGTCGGGGTCTCCCATACGAAGCCGTCTACTGCGCCTCGAAGTTCGCCCAGGTCGGGCTGACAAGGGCCCTCGACCATGAGCTCCGGGAGCGCGGGATCCGCTGCACGAACATCTGTCCGGGCGGCGTCGCCACGGACTTCGCAATGGGCCGCGGGCGGACGCCCGACATGCCGGCCCTGGCCGGGATGATGCGGGCCGAGGACGTCGCCGAGGCGGTCCTCTTCGCCCTGACCCGGCCGCGAACCCACCGGATCCTCGAGGTCGCCTTCCGCCCGGTGACCGAGGGCTCCTGGGGTTGACGGGCGGAGGACGGCCGATGTCCGAGCTTCGCTGGGGCGTCCTCTCGACGGCGAAGATCGCCCGGACGGCGGTCATCCCGGCCCTCCGGCGGGCGGCCCGCTGCCGCCTCGTCGCCCTCGCCTCGCGGGACGAGGCGAAGGGCCGCGAGGTCGCCCGGCAGTTCGAGATCCCCCGGGTCTACGGCTCCTACGAGGCGCTCCTCGCCGACCCGGAGGTGGACGCCGTCTACATCCCGCTCCCGAACCACCTCCACGTCGAGTGGTCGATCGCCGCCCTCCGGGCCGGCAAGCATGTCCTCTGCGAGAAACCCCTCGCCCTCACCGCCGCCGACGCCGAGCGGGTGGTCGCCGAGGCCGAGCGGGCAGGGCGGCGTCTCATGGAGGCGTTCATGTACCGCCTCCATCCCTCCTGGCAGGCGGTCGTCGACCTCGTCGCCGGCGGGCGGATCGGCCGGCTCACCGCCGTCCAGAGCTGGTTCTCCTTCTACAACGACGATCCGACGAACATCCGGAACGTCGCGGCCTACGGCGGCGGCGCCCTCTACGACATCGGCTGCTACGGGGTGAACCTCTCGCGCCTCCTCTTCGGGGGCGAACCGGACGCCGTCGAGGCGGCGATCGTCCGCGACCCGGCGACGGGCGTCGACGTCCTTTCCTCGGCGATCCTCCGCTTCGGCTCGGGGCAGGCGACCTTCACCTGCTCGATCCGGGTCGAACCGGACCAGCGGGTTCACATCTATGGGACCGAGGGCCGGATCTCGATCGGGATCCCCTTCAACATCCCGCCCGACCGCGAGACCGAGGTCTTTCTCACCAAAGGCGGTGATCCGCCGGTCGCGCCCCACACGGAGGTCCTTCGTTTCCCGCCGGCCGACGCGTACGCCGTCGAGGCGGAGCGCTTCGCGGCGGCGATCCTCGACGGAACGCCGACCCCCGTGCCGCCCGAGGACGCCGTCGCCAACCTCCGGGTCCTCGAGCGGATCTTCGCGGCGGCCGAGGGAGGCGGCTGAGCATCGGCCGACGAGGGGCGAGGAGGCGATCACGATCGGCGGCTCCGGACCATCGGGCGACGGCGGACGGGGGACGACCGGCCGCGGGCTGATCCGCCCAAGCCGCCGCCTCTCGGCCGTTCTCGCCCTCGTCGGGCTGGCCCTCGCCGGGCTCCTCGGCGGGCTCTCGCTTGGGGCGGTCGGCCCGTCCGGGGCCCTCGGACCGCCCCGCTTCGTCGAGGAGGCAGCAGCCGCCGGAATCGACCAGGCCTACACCGGCGACTTCGAGTTCTTCGTTGGCGGCGGGGTCGCCGTCCTCGATTGCAACGCCGACGGTCGGCCGGACCTCTACATCGCCGGCGGGTCATCGCCGGCCGCCCTTTATCGGAACGTGAGCGAGCCCGGCGGGCCGCTGCGGTTCCAGCGCCTCGCCGACCCGGCGACCGACCTCGTCGCGGTGACCGGGGCCTACCCGCTCGATATCGACGGCGACGGCCGCCAGGATCTCGTCGTCCTCCGCCACGGCGAGAACGTCCTCCTGCGCTCGCTCGGCGACTGCCGCTTCGAGCGGGCGAACGAGCGGTGGGGCTTCGACGGCGGCGACGCCTGGACGACGGCCTTCTCCGCGACGTACGAGGCCGGATCGACCTGGCCGACCCTCGCCTTCGGCAACTACCTCGTCGACACCGACCCCCGGGACGGCTGTGCCCCGGGGGTCCTGGTCCGGCCGAACGAGCGAGGCGACGGCTTCGGCCCGCCCCTGCCGCTCTCGCCGAGCTGGTGCACGCTCTCTGTCCTGTTCAGCGACTGGGATCGCTCCGGGCGTCGCGATCTCAGGGTCAGCAACGACCGCCACTACTATGGCGAGACGAGCGGCGGTCAGGAGCAGCTCTGGCGAATCGAACCCGGGCAGCCGCCCCGGGAGTACACGGCCGCCGACGGCTGGCAGACGCTCCGGATTTGGGGGATGGGGATCGCCACGTTCGACGTCACCGGCGACGGCTACCCCGAGTACTACCTGACGAGCCAGGGCGACAACAAGCTCCAGACCCTGGCGGCCGGCCCCGACCGGCCGACCTTCACCGACATCGCCCTCCGTCTCGGGGTCACCGCCCACCGCCCCTACGTCGGCGACACGACCCTCGCCTCGACGGCCTGGCATCCCGAGTTCGAGGACGTCAACAACGACGGCGTCGTCGACCTCTTCGTCTCGAAGGGGAACGTCGAAGCGCAGCTCGACTTCGCCGAGCGCGATCCGAGCGATCTCCTCCTCGGTCTCCCCGACGGCACGTTCCGGGAGACCGGTTCGGAGGCGGGGATCGACCGCTTCGCCCGCTCTCGCGGGGCGGCCCTCGTCGACCTCAACGCCGACGGCCTCCTCGACCTCGTCGTCGTGAACCGACGGGAGAACGTCTTTGTGTGGCGGAACGTCGGGGCCGGGACGCCCGACCGTCCGGCGCCGATGGGCCACTGGCTCGAGGTCCGCCCGCTCGACTCCGGCGGCCCGAACCGGGACGCCATCGGGGCCTGGCTCGAGGTCCGGGTCGGCGATCGGGTGATCCGCCGAGAGCGGACCCTCGGCGGCGGCCACGCCAGCGGTGCCCTCGGGCCGATCCACGTGGGGCTCGGCGCGGCGACGAGCGCCGACGTCCGGGTCGAGTGGCCCGACGGCACCTGGAGCCCGTGGCAGCCGGTCGCGGCGGACGCCCTCGTCGTCATCGACCGCGCCAGGCCCGGCGTCGAGCGGACCCCGCTGCCCGCCGCCTCCCCGTAGCTCGCCGCCGGCAGGTCAGCGGTCCTCCGGCGTCGGCTCCCGGCCGAGGGGCTGGGGTTGGCCGGCGTCCGGGCGTGCCTCGCCGGTCGGCGCCCGGCGACGGAGACGGGCGACCTCGACGGCGGTCAGGAAGTGGCGGCGGGTCGGGACCTCGACCGGGTCGCCGATGAGGTCGAGACCCGCCGCCAACGGGCGGTCGGCGGAGGAGGTACCGACCGAGAGGGTGATTCGCCCCGGTTCGACGATCCGCCGGTAGTCGACGCCGACGTGCGCGAACTGCTCGGCGTGGAGCGTGAAGCGGATCTCGGCCGCCTCGCCCGGCTCGAGCCGCAGGCGGGCGAAGCCGCAGAGCTCGACGATCGGCCGGGCGACGCCGGCCTCCTCGTCACGGGCGTAGAGCTGGACGACCTCCTCGCCGACCCGTGCGCCCACGTTCTCGATGCGGACGCGGGCCACGACGACCCCGTCGAGGGTCGGAATGGCCGGCCGATCGAGCTCGAAGTCCGAGAGGACGAACGACGTGTACGAGCGACCGAAGCCGAACGGCCAGCGTGGGCCCGCCGGCCCGTCGACGTAGTCGCCCCGGGGATTCGAGCGCCCGCCCGACGGGTGGTGCCGGTATGCATACGGAGCCTGCCCGACGTCGCGAAGCATCGAGATCGGGAGCTTGCCGCCCGGCGGCTCCCGGCCGGTCAGGATGTCGGCGAGGGCGTCGGGCCCGTAGTCTCCGGGAACCCAGGCGAGGACGACGGCAGCGGCGCGCCGGGCGGCGGCCTCGAGGGCGAGGGGGCGGCCGCTCACGACGACGAGGACGACGGGCGTCCCGGTCGCCGCGACCGCCTCGAGGAGCTCCTCCTGACGGCCGAGGAAGCCGAGGCCTCGGCGGTCGCGGAACTCGCCGGTCGTGGCATCGTCGGTGAGGCCCGATCGTTCGCCGAGGACGAGGATCGCGACCTCGGAGACGCGGGCGAGGGCGACCGCGTCGGCGATCTCGGCGTCACTCCCGTCGCGGAGCCCCGTCCCACGGGCGTGTCGAACCCGGTCGGCGCCGAGGGCGTCGCGCAGCGCGGTGAGGATCGTTCGCCGGCCGTCGCCGATGGGCTCCGGCGCGACTCCCTCGAGGGCGTCGGCGCCGAAGACGGGTCGGTTCCGCGGGTCGAGGAGGGTCTCGATGTGGAGCGGATGACTGTAGTCCCCGAGCAGGTCGCGGGCGCTATCGGCGAGGGGCCCGATGACGGCGATCGGTCCCGCCGGTCGCCGGCCGTCGGTCGCCGCGTCGTCGAGGGGAAGGATGCCGTCGTTCTCGAGGAGGACGATGGAACGAGCAGCAAGGCGCCGGCCGAGCTGCTCCTCGGCGATGGCGAGCGCGGCCAGGTCGCGGGCGCTCGGCGGCTCGACGTAGGGGCGCTCGAAGAGCCCGAGACGAACCTTCATCTCCAGGATCCGGGCGGCGGCCGCGTCGACGGCGCTCTCGGGAACTCGGCCCTCGAGGACCGCCCGACGGAGCGGCTCGCCGTAGGCGACGGATCGCGGCAGCTCCTGATCGACGCCGGCGTGGAGGGCGAGCGCGGCAGCTTCCCCGAGATCGTGGGTCAAGCGGTGGTGATCGACGAGCTGTTCGATCCCGACGTAGTCCGAGGACACGATCCCCTCGAAGCCCCACTCGCCACGGAGGATGTCCGTCAGGAGGACCCGCGAGGCGTGGCAGGGCAGCCCGTCGACCTCGCAATACGCCGGCATGACCGCCCCGAGCCCGGCGCCGCGAACGGCAGCCTCGAAGGGAAGGAGCTGCTCGTCGCGGAGCTCCCGCCAGCCGACGTGGACGGGCGCCTGGTTCAGGCCACCCTCGCCGAGACCGTGGCCGACGAGGTGCTTGCCCGTCGCCAGGACCCCCTCGCCGAGATCCCGACCCTGAATACCTCGGATGTAGGCGAGGCCCATGACCGTGGCGAGGTACGGGTCCTCCCCGTACGTTTCCTCGATCCGGCCCCAGCGGGGGTCGCGGGCGACGTCGAGGACCGGGGCGAGGGCCTGGTGGGCTCCGACGAGGCGCATCCGCCGCCGGATCGTCGCCGCGACGGCCTCGACGAGCTCGGGGTCCCACGTCGCGGCTGCGCCGAGCGACTGCTGGAAGACCGGCGCGCCGCGGGCGAGCAGCCCGTGGAGCGTCTCCTCGTGGATGAGGGCCGGGATCCCGAGGCGGGTCTCCTCGACGAGGAAGCGCTGGATCTCGTTCGCCGCGCGGGCGGCCTCGATCGGGTCGAGGTTCGTCGAGCCGGCGAGTCGGGACACCGCTCCGAGACCATGGCGGGCGACCGCCGCCAGCCTCGTGGGATCGACCCGGTTGCCTCGGAGGAGCTGGAAGCCCCAGGCGGAACCGAGCTGGGCAAGCTTCTCCTCGAGCGTCATCCGTGAGAGGAGCGCCCGGACCCGTTTCGAGACTGTGCCCGGGACCGGCCGGGCGGGGATCGCCATCAGGCCTTCACCGATCCGGCGGTGAGGCCGCGGACGATCTGGCGCTCTGCCAGCGCGTAGAAGAGGACGGCCGGGACCATCGAGAGCGACGTGTAGGCGAGGATCCGCGCCCAGTCGGACGTGTGCTCGGTGCTGAAGTTCATCACGCCCAGGGGAAGCGTCCACTGCTCGGCCCCCTGGAACACGAGGAGGGGCAGGAGGAAGGCGTTCCAGCTCCCGACGAGGGCGAGGACGCTCACCGTCGCGAGAGCCGGTCGCGAGAGCGGCAGGACCACCCGGATGAAGAAGCCGAAGGTCGAGCACCCGTCGACCCGGGCGGCGTCCTCCAGCTCCCGCGGGATGCTCTGGAAGAAGGGGCGCAGGACGATGATCGTCAGCGGCAGACCGAAGGCGGCCTGCGGGAGGGCGACGCCGAGGGGGTTGCCGATGAGCCCGATCGACCGGAGGAGAACGAAGAGCGGCAGGATCGCGACGGCGATCGGGAAGAGGAGGCCGAGAGTAAAGAGGGTGTAGAGCGCTTCGCGACCGCGGAAGGGGATCCGGGCGAAGGCGAAGGCGGCCAGTGCGGCGCAGGCGACCCCGAGGGCCACGGTCACGAGGGCAACGAGGACGCTGTTGCCGAGCTGACGCCAAAACGAGGGGGCGCCGAGGAGCTCGGCGTAGTTCGACCAGACCCACTCCCGGGGCAGGAGCCCGACGCTCCCGACGAGCTCACCGTTCGTCTTGAAGCCGCCGAAGACGGCGTAGGCGAGCGGCACGATGATGAGGGCGCTGACGAGGCAGCCCAGGAGCCATCGCCCGCCGTAGCGAAGGACCGCCCGACCAGGATGCGGCCAGCGGGCCGTCGCGGCGCTGGTTTCGCGGCTCGTCGCCGCGACCGACGCTGCCATCCCGGTCACCCGCCGAGACCGGTCAGCGCGCCCTCGGTGTCCCGGCGGAGGACGTACCGCTGGTAGAGGAGGGCGAAGACGAGGCTGAGTCCGAAGAGGATGACCGAGACGGCGCTGGCATAGCCCATCTGCTGTCGGACGAACCCGACGTCGACCATGTACGTTGCCATCGTCTCGGAGGCGTGGACCGGGCCGCCGCGGGTCGTCGCCCAGACGATGTCGAAGAGCTGGAGCGAGCCGATGATCGACAGGAAGGCGGACACCCGCAGCGTCGGACCGAGGAGCGGAAGCGTGACGTGCCGGAAGACCTGCCACGATCCGGCGCCGTCGATCCGGGCCGCCTCCTCGATCTCCGGTGGGATCCCCTGGAGACCGGCGAGGAGGATGATCATGTGGAAGCCAAAGTACTTCCAGCTGATCACGACGAAGAGGGTGAACATGACGAGCCCGAGGTCCCCGAACCAGTCGTGGCGGAGCGCCTCGAGGCCGACCGACCCGAGCAGGCTGTTCACGACCCCCTCGGGCTGGAGGAGCAGATAGAAGAGGATCCCGGTGATCACCTCGGAGATCACGTACGGCAGGAAGAACACGAGCCGGAACACGACTCGGCCCGGAAACCGGCTGTTGAGGAAGAGGGCGAGGGCCAGGGAGAAGGGGATCTGGAGGCCCAGGGACAGGATGACGATGAGGAGGTTGTGCCAAACCGCCTGGGCGAAGATCGGGGCCGCGACGGCCCGGGCGTAGTTGTCGAGGCCGACGAAGTTCGTGAGCGGCTCGAGCCCGTTCCAGCGGAAGAGGCTGTAGTAGGCACCCTGGACGATCGGCAGGAGAACGAAGACGACGTAGAGGCCGAGGGCCGGCAGCAGGAACAGCAGCGGCGTGATCGCGGGGCGCCCCGCTCGGCGGGGACCGGCGACGCCGCTCATCGTGATCTTCATCATCCCTTCCAGGACTCCCTCGTGGGAGCGGGGCCGCCCCCCGACGGCCCCGCTCACTGAGGCACCGACTCCGGCGATCCTATTCGTTCGCCGCCGCGTCGGTGATCGCCTGGCAAACCTGCTCGGGGGTCGACGTCCCGGCGAAGAGGCCGGCCGTCGCGTCGTTGATTGCCGCCCCCATCGCCGGTGAGGTCGCCTGGTCGAGGTAGAGCTGGACGAACTGCGCCTTCGCCCGGGCCTCGAGGACGGCCCGCAGCTGCGGGTCGGCGACCGAGGCCTCGGCTCCCTTCGTCGTCGGCAGGCCGATGTTGTCCTTGCCGATGATCTTCGCGTTGTCGAGGCTCGAGAAGAACTTCAGGAAGTCGATCGCCTCCGGCGGGGCGTCGCGGCCGACGGCGATGCCGTTGCCGCCGCCGACCCCATCGTTCGGGTCACCCTTACCACCGGCGACGGCCGGGAACGGGAACCAGCCGAGCTTGTCGCCGATGCCCTGGCCGCTCGTGCTGTTCGAGGCCTGGACCGACGGCGCCCATTGGCCCATGAGCTCCATGGCTGCCTGGCCGTTCCCCATGGCCGCCGCCTCACCCTTGTCGTACGGGGCGGTCAGGAAGCCGGGCTGGAACGGGTCCTTGGCGACGAGACGGGCGACCTCCTCGCCGGCGCGGCGGCAGGCGTCGGTGTTCCAGTTCTTGCTCTGGATCATCTGCGTCAGCGTGTCGCGCCCGCCGATCCGGAGAACCAGGTAGGTCCAGAGGTGCATGCCCGGCCACTTGTCCTTGCCGGCGAGGGCATAGGGGACGATGCCGGCCGCCTTGAGCTTGTCGACGTCGGTCAGCAGCTCATCCCAGGTCGTCGGCGGGGCGCTGATGCCGGCCTTGGCAAACAGGTCCTTGTTGTACCAGAAGCCGATCATCCCGAGATCCCACGGGATGCCGTACTGGCGCCCGTTGTACTGATAGATGCTGAGGGCACCGGGGTTGATCGTGTCCTTCCAGGAGGCGATGTCGTCGGTGATGTCCTTGAGGAGCCCGGCCTCAGCCTGGGCCGCCATCGTTCCGCCGCCCCACGACTGGAAGAGGTCCGGGACCTGGCCCGACTGCATCGTCGTCTGGAGCTTGGCCTTGAAGGCCTCGTTTTCGAGGATCGTGATCTCGATCTTCACGTTCGGGTGGGCGGCCATGTAGGCGTCGGCGATGTTCTGAAAATCGGTCTTGCCCGGATCGCCGGTCGTGATGTGCCACCACTCGATCGTGACCTGCTGCCCGGCCGAGGTCGGTGACGCGGGAGCCGACGCCGGGGGCGAGGCTTCGCTGCTCGGCGGGGCGGAAGTGCCGCCGCCACCGCAAGCTCCGAGGACGAGGACGAGGAGTGCCCCCACGGCACCCAGACGCTGTCGCGATCGCATCGCTCCGCCTCCCTTGCTGACGCGAGCCCGAAACTTTCGATCTAGCGATCGAAGCTTTCGCGCGCACTCTAGTACGGGCGTCCGGCGACGTCAAGCCCCTCGCGGCGATCATCGTGCGATCGGACTCGAGTGGCGGCAGTCCTCCCGCGCGGGACTCCGAAACTTTCTGTAGACTCGCTGCGTGACCATCACCCTCGGATCTCCCGACAGGACTGCCACGGCTCGGGCGCTCACCATCGCCGACATCGCTCGGGAGGCCGGCGTGTCGGTGGCGACCGTATCGAAGGTGATCAACGGGCGGGCCGATGTGTCGGCCGAGACCCGGGCCCGGGTCGAGACGCTCATCCGGGAGCGAGGCTATCGACGCTCGGCGCGGCGGACCCACGTCGCTCAGCTCGTCGAGGTCGTCTTTCACGAACTGGAGAGCGAGTGGGCACTCGAGATCATCCGAGGTGTCGAGACCGCGGCTCGGGAATACGGCCTGGCCGTCGTCCTGTCCGACCTGCAGGGACGCCGGACGGCAGATCGGCGCTGGATCGACGGGGTCCTCGCCCGGCGGCCGACGGGCGTCATCGCCGTCCTCGCCGATCTCACCGAGGAGGCGCGTGCCCTCCTTCGGACCAGGCGGATCCCGCTCGTCGTCGTCGACCCGACGGGCGAGCCGCTCCACGACACGCCGTCCATCGGGGCAACGAACTGGAGCGGCGGGCTGGCGGCGACCCGCCACCTGCTGCGCCTCGGGCATCGCCGGATCGCGGTGATCGCCGGGCCGGCCCAGATCCTGTGCAGCCGGGCCCGCCTCGACGGGTTTCGGGCGGCGATGGACGAGGCCGGCGTGGCGATCGACCCGAGCCTGATCCGGCATGGGAACTTCCACGTCCGGGAGGGGATCCGCGAGGGTCGCGAGCTCCTCCGACTCCCGGAACCGCCGACCGCCATCTTCGCCTTCAATGACCTCCAGGCCCTCGGCGTCTATCAGGCGGCGCGGGAGGCGCGCCTCCACATTCCCGACGATCTGAGCGTCGTCGGCTTCGACGACCTGCCGATCGCCCGTTGGGTCGGCCCCCCGCTCACAACGGTCCGCCAGCCGCTCCGCGAGATGGCCGCCACGGCGACGAGCCTCGTCGTCCGCCTCGCGGCCGAGGAGGCGCCGGAGCAGACCCGGGTGGAGCTGAGCACCCAGCTCGTCGTCCGCGAGTCGACGGCGCCGCCGAGGGGCGGGCGGGACGGCGGTTGAGCCGGTGGCGCGCTTCGACCTGCCGCTCGACGAGCTTCGGTCGTACCGGCCGCCCCGCGACGAGCCGCCCGACTTCGAGACGTTCTGGTCGACGACGATCGAGGCGAGCCGGGGCGGGGCAGGCGAGCCGATCTTTGTCCCGGTGGCGACCCGCCTCCGGACCCTCGACGCCTGGGACGTCACCTTCGGCGGCTTCCTCGGACAGCCGATCAAGGCCTGGTGCATCGCTCCGAAGGGAGTCACCCGGGCCGGACCGACGATCGTCGAGTTCGTCGGCTACGGCGGCGGTCGGGGGCGGGTCTACGACTGGCTGCGTTGGGCATCGGCCGGCTACGTCCACTTCGTCATGGATACCCGTGGCCAGGGGGCGACCTGGCTGGCCGGGGATACCCCGGACCTCGATGCCTCGGGAGCTGGTCCGGAAACCCCGGGGGTCATGACCCGCGGGATCCGGGATCCGCGGAGCTACTACTACCGCCGCCTCGTCGCCGACGCCGTCCTGGCCGTCGAGGCGGCGCGCCGTCATCCTCGTGCGGACCCGCGGCGGATCGTCGTCGCCGGTCAGAGCCAGGGCGGCGGCCTCGCCCTCGCTGCCGCCGCCTTCGCCGATCCGGCGGCGGCCCTCGTCGATGTCCCGTTCCTCTGTCACTTCCGGCGGGCCCTCGAGGTCACCGACCGGGCTCCCTACGACGAGATCCGTCGGTATCTGCGGGTCCATCCGACGGCCGAATCGGCCGTCTTCGCGACCCTCGCGTATGTCGACGGGCGGAACTTCGCCGCCCGGGCTCGGGCGCCGGCCCTCTTCTCGGTCGGCCTCGAGGACGACATCACCCCGCCGTCGACGGTCTTCGCCGCCTTCAACGAGTACGCCGGCCCCAAGGAGATCCGGATCTGGCCGTACGGTGGCCACGACGCCGCCGGCCGCGAGCACTGGCTCGAACAGCTTGCCTTTCTCGAAGCGCTCGGTCTCGCCCCGGCCGCCTGACCGCCCGCCTGCAGGCGAGCCCGACGACGGACGCGTCGCGCCCGGTGCGTCGTCCGAGCCCTCGTGTCCGATCCCGACCGACCGTGGACCGGCCCTTAGTCGGCCGAGGTTGCGGCGAGCGGGGCGCCGGTCGCCTGGCGCTCGAGCTCGGCGATCATGAAGGCATCGAGGTCGCCGTCCAGAACCGCCGTCGTGTTCGAGGTCTCGACGCCGGTTCGGAGGTCCTTGACGAGCTGGTACGGGTGGAGGACGTAGCTCCGGATCTGGTTGCCCCAGCCCGCCACGACCGGCTCGCCCTTCAGCTTCCGGATCTCGGCTTCCTTCTCGGCGAGGGCGCGCTCCAGGAGGCGGGCCTTCAGGACCCGGAGGGCGTTCTGCTTGTTCTGAGCCTGGCTCCGCTCGTTCTGGCTCTGGGCGACGATCCCGGTCGGGAGGTGGGTGAGCCGGACCGCCGAATCGGTCTTGTTCACGTGCTGGCCGCCAGCCCCTTGGCTCCGGAACGTCTCGACCCGGATCTCGTCCCAGTCGATCTCGATCTCGACCTCGTCCTCGACCTCGGGCAGGACCTCGACGAGGGCGAACGTTGTCTGGCGGCGCCGCTGGGCGTCGAAGGGGCTGATCCGGACGAGCCGGTGGACGCCGTGCTCGGCCCGGAGCCAACCGTAGGCGTAGCGGCCGTTGACGGCGACGGTGACGCTCTTCAGGCCCGTCTCCTCGCCCTCGGTCGCGTCGACGATCTCGGTCGCGAAGCGGTGGCGCTCGGCCCACCGGAGGTACATCCGGAGGAGCATCTCGGCCCAGTCCGTCGCCTCGGTCCCGCCGGCCCCGGCCGAGATGGAGAGGAGGGCGTTCCGTTCGTCGTACGGTCCCGAGAAGAGGAGGGCGGTCCGTTCCCGCTCGAAGTCGCGGGTCAGGGCGGCGCCCTCTCGCTCGAGCTCGGCGCGGAGCTCCGGGTCGTCCGATTCCTCGACGAGCTCGGCGAGGGTGACGAGCTCGTCGGCCCGGGCCTCGAGGCCGCGCCAGGTGGCGATTTCGGCCCGGAGGTCTTCGGCGTGGCGGAGCGTCTGCTGGGCGGTCCGCTGGTCGGCCCAGAAGTCGGGGGCCAGGGTCAGGGCGTCGAGCTCGGCGAGCCGGTGCTCCTTCGCCTCGAGGTCAAAGACGCCCCGAGGTCGACCGGATGCGATCGGCGAGCGTGCGGGCGGCGGCGAGGTCCATTAGCTTCGCGCTCGCAAATCCTGGAGCAGGAGCGGTCGCAGCTCGATGAGCCGCAGGGCGGTCTTGCTCCGGGCGACGACGGGGTTCACGCAGGGACAATAGCTGTTGTGGGGGCAGACACCACAGTTTCCGTCGCAGTCGAGGGCGGCGGCGTAACTACAGGTTCGACAGTCGCGTTCGCAGGCGATGAGATCGACGAAAGACGCTTCCTCGGCCTGCTTCACCTATCCCTCACTGCTGCGGTGTTCGTTGACCTTCGCCCGCGAACCGGACGGGATTCGTCGGGGCGCGGGTACCGAGGGAGAGTATAGGGTGGGGATCTCCCTTCGCCAAGGGGGGAAATTCGACGCCGCCCGTTATGGACCTGATGGCCGACCGAAGTGCCCCGCGGCCGAAGTGGCCGACATCGAGGCCATCCCGTGGGACCGCCCCGAGCCCGCCGCCGACGGTCGAGCGCTACATCACCGGCTGGTCCGTGGTCGGGTTCGATCGGCCACTGCCGCATCATCGTGGCACTTGACGGCGGTGGTACCACTGGCTAAACGTGCGAAGGAGCCCCAGTGGTCGATACGCCAACCCAACGAAGGCGTCGCGCAAGGATGGTGGTCCTCTTCACAGGCAAGCGCTCACGGCTCTACCAATCTGTCGGTGACTATGTTTGCCATTGGGGCATGAGCACCGGTTACGGCTGCGGGAACATCGCGAGTCGAGACGCTACGCTCTGCGGCGGGAGCGGCGGATACACGGGGATACTCGTTCATAACGCTTCGAACCAGGATCTGGCGTCAGCGGGCGATAGTGGTGGTCCCTGGTACATTGGTGAGATAGCGCTCGGGACCACGTCGTGCGCGTCTTAGGTCGAACCCTACGGGTACATCGATGCGATCTATGTCGCTTCGAACTACGTCGAAGGCGGCCTGAACGTGACCATCAAGACGACGCCATGACGCCTTGGAAGGCGTGCCGGCACCTGTCACGCTCCGTCGCTCGCGCTGCGGGGCCGGGGCAGCCCGGCGCTGGTGCGTTGCGGTTCCGCCACCACGCGTCCCTCGTCGCGTTCGTGGCCGTGCTTGCGTCCTGCAGCTTCGCCGGACCGCCGGCGACTGACGGGCCGTCGTCGTTCTCGCCCGCACCCTCGACCGATGCGCGCTCCCCCGTGGACACGGACACGGGGCGCGCGACCTGGGTGCTCGTGTCCGGCACGATCCAGGGCCGCCCGATCCCGCTCCTGCCGGATCACCCGATCACCCTCGTCGTTACCGGCAGCCAGCTCTCGGGCGCCTCGGCATGCAATTCCTACTGGGCCGACGTCGAACGGTCCGATCACGCCGTGCGGCTGACGAACATCGTGACGACGGCCATGGACTGCGGAGACGGGGAGGTCATGGCGGCCGACGAAGCCTACCTCTCGGTGGTCCCGCTCGTGACACGGATCGACGACGCCAGCCCCGACCGCCTGGTTCTCGAGGGTCCTGGGGTTCGCCTGGAGTTCCGCCCGGCACCGCTCGAGGGGCAGGGCGGCTGATCCACGGTCGGATCGCTCGCCGGCTCGTCCGGTGCCGACCCGTCGGGATCGTCGCCGGCGGGCCTCAGTCGCTCCCTCGGGCCGCGGGTGCGTCGAGGCCTGCCGGCTCCTCGTCGGCCGGCCCGGTCTGGAAGAGGAAGTAGAGGCCGAGGGCACCGAGCTCGTGGACCGTCGCCCGGAGCCGTCGCTCCGGGTCGCGGGTGACCGGCGAGGTGGGCGTCGGCGAGCCCCAGGCGACGAGCCCCTCGTCCCGGGCGATCCGGAGGACCCGGAGCATGTGGGTCGGATCGGAGACGAAGATGGCGTCGCGAATGCCGCGCTCGCGGAGGAGGCGGGCGACGGCGCGCAGCGATTCGAGGGTCGTGCGGCCCTCGTCCTCGAAGAGGATCCGCGCCGGATCGACGCCCCGGGCGATGGCGTAGGCTCGACCGACGGCGGCCTCCGTCGTCGTGTCGCCGGGTTGGCGGCCGCCGGTCAGGACGAGGATCGGTGCCCAGCCCTCCTGCCAGAGCCGGATCGCATGGTCGAGCCGGGCCCGAAAGACCGGCGAGGGCCGGCCGTCGTACTGGGCCGCCCCGAGGACGACGATCGCCCCGGCCGGGCGCCGTTCGTCCCGAGCCCCCTGCTCCCAGATCCGGTACGTCGCGTAGGCGGTGACGAGGCCGAGGCCGACGGCTGCAGCGAGCCCGAGCCGGAGGAGATCGCGAGCCACTCCGCCCCCGGCGTCGTCTCAGCGGGCGCCGTCGCCGACGCCGCGGCCCGCCGCCGTCAGCGGCCGTGGCACTTCTTGTACTTCAGCCCCGAGCCGCACCAGCAGGGGTCGTTGCGGCCGATCCGCTTGCCGTCGGGGGTGTAGCCCGGCCGGACGTTCCCGGCGGCTCCGCTCCCGCCTGCGGCACCCGCGGCGGCCGCCATCTGGCGGGTCACCGCGCCCCCCGGGAGCGACCCCCGGACCGCGCCGGAGCCGTCGAGGGGCCGGGCACCGGTCGGCCCGGTCCCGTCGCCGTCGCCCGCGGCCGGCGCCGTCTCGGCGGGCGTGCGGGTGATGGTGACCCGGAAGATCGTCGTCGCGACGGCGTGGCGGATCATGTCCCGGAGCTCCTGGTACATCCGGAAGGCCTCGCGCCGGAACTCGTTCAGCGGATCCTGCTGGGCGTAGCCCCGAAGGCCGATCCCGCGCCGCAGGTCGTCGACGGCGGTCAGGTGCTCGACCCAGAGGCTGTCGATGGTCCGAAGGAGGACGAGCCGCTCGGCGTACGACCAGGCCTCCTCGCCGTACTCACGCTCCCGGGCTTCCAGGCGCTCGTCGACGAGATCGCGGAGGTGCTCGGCGATCGCCTCCCGGCTCCCGAGCTCCCAGAGCTCGTCCTCGCTCGTCCCGGGGCCGTCGAGGCCCATGAGCCGGAGGGCGTTCGCCAGGCCGGCCATGTTCCACTCGTCCGGGCCCGACCCGCCGAGGTGGGTGTCGAGGAGGACCTCGATCTCCTCGTCGAGGAAGCTTCGGATCGTCTCGGTCAGGTCTTCGTTGCGGAGGACCTTGTCCCGCTCGGCGTAGATCGTCTCCCGCTGGCGGTTGATGACGTCGTCGAACTCGACGACCCGCTTGCGGATGTCGAAGTTGTAGCCCTCGACCCGGGCCTGGGCGCTCTCGATCGTCTTCGAGACGAGGCGGCTCTCGATCGCGACGTCGTCGTCGAGCCCGAGCCGCTCCATGAGGGCCTGGACGCGGTCACCGGCGAAGCGCCGGAGGAGGTCGTCCTGGAGCGAGAGGTAGAAGCGCGAGCTCCCCGGGTCCCCCTGGCGCCCCGCCCGACCCCGGAGCTGGTTGTCGATCCGGCGGCTCTCGTGGCGCTCGGTGCCGATGATGTGGAGCCCGCCGGCGGCGACGACCCGCTCGTGGTCGGCGTCGCAGATCGCCTTCGCTTCGGCGTAGGCCGCCTCGTACGTCGCCTTGTCGACCTCGGCCGGGTTGAGCCCGCGGCGGTGGAGGATCTCCGAGGCGAGCCCGGCCGGATTGCCGCCGAGGAGGATGTCGGTCCCCCGACCGGCCATGTTCGTGGCGATCGTGACGGCGCCCGAGCGGCCGGCCTGGGCGACGATCAGCGCCTCCTTCTCGTGGAACTTGGCGTTGAGGACCTCGTGCTTGATCCCCCGCCGCTTCAGCATCTCGGAGAGGAGCTCGCTCTTCTCGACCGAGGTCGTCCCGACGAGGACCGGGCGGCCGGCGGCGACCATCTCCTCGATCTCGTCGATGACCGCCTCGAACTTCCCCTTCTCGGTCCGGAAGACGAGGTCGGGCTCGTCGACCCGGATCATCGGCTTGTGGGTCGGAATCGCGACGACCTCGAGGTTGTAGATCTTGTGGAACTCCTCGGCCTCGGTCATCGCCGTGCCGGTCATGCCGGCGAGCTTGTCGTAGAGGCGGAAGTAGTTCTGGAAGGTGATCGTCGCCAGGGTCACCGATTCGCGCTGGACCCGGAGACCCTCCTTCGCCTCGATGGCCTGGTGGAGGCCCTCGCTCCAGCGGCGGCCGGGCATCTTCCGGCCGGTGAACTCGTCGACGATGATGATCTCGCCGTTCTCGACGATGTAGTCGCGGTCCCGCTTGTAGAGGGCGTGGGCCCGGAGCGCCTGCTCGAAGTGGCGGGCGAGGCGCGGATCGGCGTCGTAGAGGTTCTCGACGCCGAGCCAGCGCTCCATCTTCGCGATCCCCTCCTCGGTCGGAGAGACGGTCCGCTCCTTGAGGTCCACGAAGTAGTCGCCGCCCTCCTCGGCTCCCTCGGGGCGGGCCTTGAGGCGCGGGACGAGGCGGGCGAAGGTGTAGTAGAGGTCGGCCGACTCCTCGGCCTGGCCGCTGATGATGAGCGGCGTCCGGGCCTCGTCGATGAGGATGTTGTCGACCTCGTCGACGATGGCGTAGTGGTGACCCCGCTGGACCCGCTGGCGGAGGTCGATGACCATGTTGTCGCGGAGGTAGTCGAAGCCGAACTCGTTGTTCGTGCCGTAGGTGACGTCGGCGGCGTACGCCTCCTGGCGGGTGCAGGGCCGGAGGTTGAGGAGGCGCTCGTCGGTCGTCGGATAGCCGGGCTCGAAGACGTAGCTCGTGTCGTGGGTGATGACGCCGACCGAGATGCCGAGGAAGTGGTAGATGGGGCCCATCCACTGGGCGTCGCGGCGGGCGAGGTAGTCGTTGACGGTGACGATATGGGCGCCGCGGCCGGCGAGGGCGTTGAGGATCGCCGCGAGGGGGGCGACGAGGGTCTTGCCTTCGCCCGTCTTCATCTCGGCGATCTTGCCCTGATGGAGGACGACACCCCCGAGGAGCTGGACTTCGAAGTGGCGCATCCCGAGGGTCCGCTTCATCGCCTCGCGGGCGGCGGCGAAGACCTCGGGCAGGATCTCGTCGAGGGCCTCGTTGATCCGCTCGAGGGTTCGGCGCCGGCGCTCCTTGGCCAGCTCCCGGCGGCGCTCCAGATCCGGATGGTGGAGCTCGTCCTCGGAGGGCTCGGGTTCGACGGCGACCTCCTCGATTTCGGCCCGGAGGTCGGCGATCCGGTCCCGGATCTCGGCGTCGGAGAGCGCCTCGAACTCGGGCTCGAGGGCGTTCGTCCGCTCGACGTACGGCCAGATTCGCTTCAGCTCGCGTTCGTTCGAATCGACGAAGCGGGTGAGGATCGAGAGCATCGTGGGTGCAGTATAGGTCCCGGCCCTCGACCGCCCGTTCGATCGGCCCGGGGAGGGCTAGTCAGCGGCGCTCGGCTCGGTCGAGCCACCCTGTTAGCGACCGGGCCAGCTCCACGAGATCGTCGAGCTGTTCGAAGCTGGCCCAGATGAGCTCCGGGTCGATCTCGAGGTACGCGTGGACGAGGACGTTCCGAAGACCGGCCGCCAGCGCCAGGCGCGCTGCCAAGGCCGTGCCGATCACGCCACGGTGCCCCAGGCGCTCGAACACCTGCCGGTACGTTTCCGGCGCTTCCGAGAACTCCTCGGCGAGGAGCTGGTGCCCCGCGTCGATGGCGGCCTGGATCGCAATCTGGAGGTGACGCTCGGCCTCGGCCTGAAGGTGGGGATCTGACACGAACCGCTCGCGGCCGGCAGCCGCGATCTCGCGGAGGAGGGCGACCCGCCGATCGAGGAGGCGGAGACGCCCGTCGAAGGCCTCACGATCGACCAAAGGAGCCCTCCCTCAGCCGACGCTTGATGATCTCCCGGTTGCGGCGGCGAAGCGGTTCCGTGTCGAGGTACTCGTCGACGGCCCGCAGTCGGTGGCGCACTCGAAGAAGCTCGTCGCGGCAGAGGATGACCCGGCCGTCTCGGAGGATTCGGTAGGCGAGCGAGGGCGGAGCCTCGTTGAGGAGGACGAGGTCGACGGCGTCGGAGCCGACGGCCGCGGCGATCATGCCCGTGAGTTCGAGCTTGACGGCAAAGCGGTCGCCGACAAAGGCCGGTTCGAGGAGGACCGCGACGTCGACGTCGGAGAGAGCCGTGGGCCGGCCGCGGGCTCGGGAGCCGAACAGATAGGCGACGGCGACGGCCGGATGGCCAGCCAGGGCTGCCCGCAGCCGCTCGAGCAGCTCGTCGGTGGCCGGACCAGCGCCGCGGCGGTCGGTGCGTCGAGCGGCTCGGTTCAGCGGCGCCGGCTCCGGCGACTCCACCCTGCGGCGTCGGCTCGGGCCGGGCATCGGCCTACCGCCAGAAGCCCGTGCCGTAGCCGACGACGAGGAGGACGAAGGTGAGCGCGGCCAGGCCGAGCCAGAAGAGGACGGAGATCCGGGTCGGGGTTGGCCAGGCCTCCGGGTTCCGGAGGGCCGGCAGGCGGCCGCCGGGGAGCGAGGCGCCCCAGCGTCGCGAACGCAGCTGGCGCTGCCAGTTCGCTTCGGTGACCGGGCGCGGTTCGAGGCCGCCCCGGCGATCGGGTCGGTGGAGTTGCAGGCTCATCGGTCTCCCTTTGGTGTCGAGGTCACTTCGACGGGTCGGTCTCCCGTCGGGTCGGCAGCGTCGGAGGGCGAGGCGCCGCTCGGCCCTACCGGCGCCTCGTCGCCCCGGACGTCGAGGGTGCGAGCGACGCCGTCCTCCCAGAGGAGGAGCTCCTGGGTGAAGGAGATCTCGCTGCTGAAGAGGGCGCCGACGGATTCGCCCCGGTGGATCCGCTTGATCGCCTCCCCGATGAGCGGGGCCACCGAGATCGTCGTGATCTTCGGGAGGCGCTTCGCCGGCGGGAGCGGGATCGTGTCGGTGAGGACGACCTCAGCCACGTTTGCCGCCCGGATCCGCTCGATGGCCGGATCGGAGAGGACGCCGTGGGTCGCGCAGGCGAAGATCCGCTTCGCCCCCTCTCGCTCCAGGGCGCGGACCGTCTCCATGAGGGTCCCGGCGGTGTCGATCTCGTCATCGACGATGATCGCCTGCCGCCCCCGGACCTCGCCGATGACGTTGAGGAGCTCGGCGCGGTCGAGGTTCCCGATCCGGCGCTTCTCGATGATCGCCAGCGGGGCGTCGAGGAGCTCGGCGAAGGTCCGGGCCCGCTTCGCGAAGCCGAGGTCGGTGACGACGACGAGGTCCTCGAGCTGCTTCTGGCGGAAGTAGTTCGAGAGGAGGTGGACGGCGGTCAGCTCGTCGACGGGGATGCTGAAGAAGCCCTGGATCTGGCCTTGGTGAAGGTCCATCGTCAGGAGCCGATCGGCGCCGGCGACGGTGATCATGTCGGCGACGAGGCGGGCCGTGATCGGGACCCGGGGCTGGTCCTTCTTGTCGGAGCGTCCGTAGGCGTAGTAGGGGACGACGGCGGTGATCCGGCCGGCCGAGGCCCGCTTGAAGGCGTCGATCATGATGAGGAGCTCCATGATCGACTGGTTGACCGGGCGGCAGGTCGGCTGGACGACGAAGATGTCCTTCTCGCGAACGTTGTCGAGGATCCGAACGAAGATGTTCTCGTTCGCGAACTGGAAGACCTCGGCCCGGCCCGGCTGGACGCCGAGATAGGAGCAGATCTTCCGAGCCAGCTCGGGGTTGGCGTTGCCGTGGTAGATCCCGAAGTCGTCCGCGTACATCGTTGCCTCCCGTGGGACCGCGGTCGGCCGTGGCGTCGGACGGGCCGAACGGCTCACCGGTCGGCGAAGTCGCGTCCGTCGCCGGATCGGGCCGAGCCCTTGCTCGCCCGACCGTCGGGGTCCGTCCCGTCGGGGCCGCCATTGTCGCCGATGCCGCGCCGGGCCGCCAGTCCGGGCCGGAAGGCGGCGATCCCCACGACCCGGTCGCCCTCGTTGAGGCGCATGACGATGACGCCGCGGGCGGCCGGCGAGTAGCGGTTGATGCTCCCGAGCTGGGTCCGGACGACCTGGCCGGCGGCGCTGATGAGGAGGAGTTCCTCGTCGGCCTCGGTGACCTGGGCGACGGCAGCAACTCGACCGGTCTTGCGGCCTTCGAGGGCGATGAGCTGGACGCCCTGGCCGCCCCGGTGCTTGCGGCGGAACTCGCGGAGGGCGACCCGCTTCCCGTAGCCGGTCTCGGTGAGGACGAGGAGATCGGCGTCGGGGGCGACGACCGACATCGAGACGACCTCGTCGTCCGCCTTGGCGAGCCGGATCCCGATGACGCCGGCTGCGTCACGACCCATCGGGCGGACTTCGGTTTCGGAGAACCGGGCGAGCTTCCCGAGGGCCGTGGCGAGGATGATGTCGTCGCGGCCGGTCGAGACGTCGACCCAGGCCAGCTCGTCGTCGGGGGCGATGGTGATCGCCCGGATCCCCGTCGCGCGGACGCGCTCGAACTGCTCGAGCGGCGTCTTCTTGATCATCCCCCGCCGGGTCGCGAGGACGAGGTACGTCCCTTGCTCGAAGTCGGGGAGGGTGATCGTCGCCACCGGGACCTCGCCGGCCTCGACCTGGACGCCGGGGAGGTTGACGATCGGGAGGCCCTTGGCCTGGCGGGAGGCGTCGGGGATCTGGTGGACCTTGGCCGAGAAGACCCGGCCGCGGTTCGTGAAGAAGAGGGCCCAGTCGTGGGTGTTGGCGACGAGGAGGTGCTCGACGGCGTCCTCTTCGCGGGTCACGTGGCCGATGATCCCCTTGCCGCCCCGGTGCTGGCGGCGGTAGGCGGTCAGGGGTTGGCGCTTGATGTAGCCGCGCCGGGAGATGGTGATGACCACGTCCTCGTCGGCGATGAGGTCCTCGTCGGTCATCTCCCGGGTCGCCGAGTCCTCGACCCGGGTCCGCCGCTCGCCGGCGTACTTGCGCTTCAGCTCGAGGAGCTCGTCCTTGATGATCTGGAGGACCCGGGCCGGGTTCGCCAGGATGTCCTCGAGCTCGGCGATGAGCTGGATGACGGCGAGGTACTCGTCCTCGATCTTCTGGCGCTCGAGGGCCGCGAGGCGGGCGAGCCGCATGTCGAGGATCGCCTGGGCCTGGGCCTCGGAGAGCCCGAAGCGCTCCATGAGGTTCGAGCGGGCGGTCTCGACGTCGGCCGATTCGCGGATCGTCTTGATGACGGCGTCGAGGTGATCGAGGGCGATCTTGAGGCCCTCGAGGATGTGGGCTCGGGCGCGGGCCTTCTCGAGGTCGAACTCGGTCCGCCGGCGGACGACCTCGCGCCGGTAGTCGATGTAGTGCTGGAGGACCGCCTTCAACGGCAGGGTCTGGGGCTGCCCGTCGACGAGGGCGAGCATGTGCATGTTGAAGGCGAGCTGCATCGGGGTGTGCTTGAAGAGGTTGTTGAGGACCTTGTGCGGGTTGGCGTCCCGCTTCACCTCGATGTAGATCCGCATCCCGTCGCGATCGGATTCGTCGCGGAGCTCGGCGATCCCCTCGATCCGCTTCTCGCGGACGAGGTCGGCGATCTTCTCGAGGAGGGCGGCCTTGTTGACCTGGTACGGGAGCTCGGAGACGATGATCGCGATCCGGTCGTGGCGGGTCTCCTCGAAGGCGACCTGGGCCCGCATGATCACCCGGCCGTGGCCGTGGGCGTACATCTCCCGGATGGCGTCGAAGGTCTCCTGCTGACCGGTCAGCGGATTCCGACGGCTGTCGAAGCGGAAGATCGTCCCCCCGGTCGGGAAGTCCGGCCCCCTGACGTAGTTGCAGAGGTCGTCGGAGGTGATCTCGGGATCGTCGATGAGGGCGATCGTGGCGTCGACGACCTCGCCGAGGTGGTGGGGCGGGATGTTCGTCGCCATCCCGACGGCGATCCCCGAGCTGCCGTTCACGAGGAGGTTCGGGAGCTTGGCCGGGAGGACGACCGGCTCCTTCTGGGTGCCGTCGTAGTTGTCGACGAAGTCGACGGTCTCGCGGTCGATGTCGGCGAGCATTTCGGCGGCGATCGCCGTCAGGCGGGCCTCGGTGTAGCGCATCGCCGCCGGCGCGTCGCCGTCGACGGAGCCGAAGTTGCCCTGGCCGTCGACGAGCGGGTAGCGCATCGAGAAGTCCTGGGCGAGCCGGACGAGGGCGTCGTAGAGGGCGACGTCGCCGTGGGGGTGGTACTTCCCCATGACCTCGCCGACGATGGCGGCGCACTTCCGATACGAGCTCGTCGCCGAGAGGCCCATCTCGCCCATCGTGTAGAGGATCCGACGGTGGACGGGCTTGAGGCCGTCCCGGACGTCGGGCAGGGCCCGGGCGACGATGACGCTCATCGCGTAGTCGAGGTAGGAGACGCGCATCTCCTCCTCGATCCGGACAGGGCGGATGTTCCTCGCTTCGTCGGCCATCGGTCAGTCTCTCGGCGGGGCGGGGTGTGCGGGGCGGTGGAAGGCGGGCTTGCTGCAGGTGGGCGTCATCCGGCGTCCACCGGCTCGGGCGACTCGATCGGGGCAGCAGCCGAAGGGAGGCTCGCGGGTTCGGGCACGAGACGGAACCGGTAGCGTTCGCGAAGCTCGCGCTTGCGGTCCTCGGGGGCAGGGACGTAGATCGCCTCGGCGGTCGCCAGGACGGCGCCGCTGGCGGCAGCGACGACGCGGCCGGCGGTCCGGATCCGTCGACGCCCGGCCTCGACCACCCAACCCTCGGCCCGGATCGGCTGCCCGATGGGAACCGGCCGCCGGAAGGCGAGGTTGAGGCGGGCGGTCAGCCCCCAGGTGTCGTGCTCGACGAGCGACCAGGCCATCACCTCGTCGAGGATCGTGCCGACGATGCCACCGTGAGCGATTCCCTCCCAGCCTTCGAAGCGGCGGTCGAGGACGAGCTCCGTGGTGCACCGGGTCCCGTCGACGTGGAGGACGAGGCCGAGGCCGCTCGCGTTCAGGGTGCCGCAGGCGAAACAGTTGTGCGGTGCGAGCTCGACGCGGCGGCCGGCGACCCGCACGTTCTGGGCCGGCTGGGTGGCCGGCGCTGCTGCGGTCCCTGCCCCGGACGGCTCAGACATCGAGGTTCCGCACCTTTCGGGCCTCGGCTTTGATGAAGTCCTTGCGCGGCTCGACCCGCTCACCCATGAGCATCGTGAAGATCCGGTCGGCCTCGGCGGCGTCCTCGATCTCGGCCCGGAGGAGCGTGCGGGTGTCCGGGTTCATCGTCGTCTCCCAGAGCTGCTCGGCGTTCATCTCGCCCAGGCCCTTGAAGCGCTGGACGGTCAGGTTCTTCGTGCCGAGCTCCTTGATGATCTGGTCCCGTTCCCGCTCCGTCTGGGCGTAGCGGGTGACCTTGCCGGTGCTGATCCGGTAGAGCGGCGGCTGGGCGATGTAGAGGTAGCCGTGTTCGATGATCTCCCGCATGTGGCGGTAGAAGAACGTGAGGAGGAGCGTCCGGATGTGGGCGCCGTCGACGTCGGCGTCGGTCATGATGATGATCGTGTGGTAGCGGAGCTTCGAGATGTCGAAGGCCTCCCCGATCCCGGCCCCGAGGGCGATGATGAGCGGCTTCACGTTTTCGCTGGCGAGGATCTTGTCGAGCCGCGCCTTTTCGACGTTGAGGAGCTTGCCCCGGAGCGGGAGGACGGCCTGGAAGCGGCGGTCGCGCCCTTGCTTCGCCGAGCCGCCGGCCGAATCGCCCTCGACGATGAAGAGCTCGCTCTTGCCGGGATCCCGCTCCTGGCAGTCGGCGAGCTTGCCGGGAAGCGAAAGGCCCTCGAGGGCGCCCTTGCGAATGACGAGGTCCCGGGCGCGGCGGGCGGCCTCGCGGGCCCGGGCCGCCGTGAGGCACTTCTCGACGATCCGGCGCCCGTCGGCCGGGTTCTCGTCGAGGTACGCGCTGAGGGCATCGGCCACCGCGCTCTCGACCTGACCGGCGACCTCGGCGTTCCCGAGCTTCGCCTTCGTCTGTCCCTCGAACTGGGGGTCGGTGAGCTTGACGCTGACGACGGCGGTCAGCCCTTCGCGGACGTCGTCGCCGGTGAGGTTCCCGTCGTTGTCCTTGAGGAGGCCGCTCCGCCGTGCCCAGTCGTTCAGCGAGCGGGTGAGCGCTCGGCGAAAGCCGGTGACGTGGGTCCCGCCGTCGACGGTGTTGATGTTGTTCGCAAAGGCGAGGAGCGTCTCGGTGTACGAGTCGTTGTACTGGATCGCCACCTCGATCGACGTCGTTCCCTCACGTCGATCGACGTAGATCGGCTGGCTGTGGAGCGGCTCCTTGTTGCGGTTCAGGTAGCGGACGAAGGAGATGAGCCCGCCCTCGAAGTAGAACGATCGCTCCCGGTCGGTTCGCTCGTCGACGAGGGTGATCCAGATGCCCTTCGTTAGGTACGCCGACTCCCGTAGGCGTTGGGCGATCGTCTCGAAGGAGTAGTCGATCTCCCCGAAGACCTGGGGATCGGCGCGAAAGGCGGTTCGGGTTCCACGGCGATCGCCCTGGGGGCCGATCTTCGTCACCGGCATCGTCGGATGGCCCCGGACGTACTCCTGGACCCAGACCCCGCCGTCGCGAGCGGATTCGACCCGCAGCCACTCGGAGAGGGCGTTGACGACGCTGACGCCAACGCCGTGGAGGCCGCCGGACACCTTGTAGCCGCCGCCCCCGAACTTGCCGCCGGCGTGGAGGACGGTATGGACGACCTCGAGGGCGTCCTTGCCGGTCGGGTGCCGACCGACGGGCACGCCGCGGCCGTCATCCTCGACGATGACCGTGTTGTCCTTCGCGATGGTGACCCGGATCGTCGTCGCGTAGCCGGCCATCGCCTCGTCGATCGAGTTGTCGACGACCTCCCAGACGAGGTGATGGAGCCCGCGGCCGTCGGTCGAGCCGATGTACATGCCGGGCCGCTTGCGGACGGCCTCCAGGCCTTCGAGGACCTGGATGCTCTTCGCGTCGTAGGTGTCGGCCGACGGCGCCCGCCCACGCGTACGGGGACCTCGGGACGCGCCGTTGCCGTCGGTGTCACGCGTCGACGCGGGTGTCGTCAGGGTGCGGTCGACGGTCTCGGTCACGTCGTTCCTCCAGTCAGCCGGTCGTAGAGGCGGCCGAGCTCCTCGTCGCTGTAGTACTCGATGACGATCCGGCCGCCGCGACGGCCCCGGGCGATCCGGACCTTCGTGCCGAGGGCGCGCTGGAGGTCGTCCTGGACCCGCGCAAGCTCGACGTCGACGGGGTCGTCCGAGCGGGGGTCGGTCGTGGGGGCGGCCTCGGGACCGCCGTCCGCCCCGCTGCGAAGGCGCCGTGCCAACTCCTCGGTCTGGCGGACGTTCAGGCCCTTCGCGACGACGAGCTCGGCCAGGCGGAGCTGGTCCTCGGGCGGCAGACCTCCGATGGCCCGAGCGTGTCCCGCAGACAGGCGGCCGTCGGCGACCGCTTCCTGGATCTCGGTCGGCTGGTCGAGGAGCCGGAGCGTGTTCGCGACGGTCGAGCGCGCCTTCGCGACCCGCGCGGCGATCTCCTCCTGGCTGAGCCCGAACTCGTCGATGAGACGGCGGTAGCCGTGTGCCTCCTCGATCGGGTTGAGGTCCTCGCGCTGGAGGTTCTCGACGAGGGCGAGCTCGAGCCGGTGCCGATCGGGGAGCTGTCGAACGACGGCCGGGATGTGGGTCAGGCCGGCCAGGCGGGCCGCCCGGACCCGCCGTTCGCCGGCGACGAGCTCGAAGCCGTCGATCGTCTCGGTCACGAGGATGGGCTGGAGGACGCCGTGCTCCCGGATGCTCGCCGCCAGCTGCGCGATCTCGGCCTCGTCGGTTCGGCGTCGGGGTTGGTACGGGTTCGACCGGATCCGGTCGAGGGGGATCTCGACCGGTGCCTCGGTCGGCGGGGCCGTCGTCGGGATGAGCGAGGCAAGGCCGCGGCCGAGGCCGCTCGCGGTCTTCAGCCCGCGCGCCGTCATGGTCGTCCCCCTGCGGCGCGGATCGCTGCGGGCGGCGCGACGCGGGCGCCACCGTCGAGCGGGACGGTTTGGAAGGGCGTCCGTGTGCCCTGATCCTGCACCGCGGCGACGTCCCGCGAGGGCAGCGGCGGCTCGAGGGGATCGGGCGCTTCGCCGGCGACACGCGTCGCGGGGGCGTTCCCGGTCGCGGACGGCAGCGGGGACGAGCCGGCTCGCGACCGCTCGGCTGCCGCGAGGAGCTCGCCAGCGAGGGCTCGGTAGGCGAGGGCCCCGGACGAGTCCGGGCGGTAGAGGCAGATGGGGAGACCGAAGCTCGGGGCTTCCGAGAGGCGAACGCTCCGCGGGACCACGGTCTCGAAGACCCTCGCTCCGAAGTGACGGCGGACCTCGGCGGCGACGTCGGCGGAGAGGTTCGTGCGGGCGTCGTACATGGTCAGGACGATGCCGAGGACCTCCAGGCGCGGGTTCAGATGGTCTCGGACGAGGTTGAGCGTCGCGATCAGCTGGGTCAGTCCCTCGAGCGCGTAGTACTCGCACTGGAGCGGAACGAGGACGGCGTCGGCGGCGGTCAGGGCGTTGACGGTCAGGAGGCCGAGGGACGGCGGGCAGTCGAAGAACACGAAGTCGTACGCGTCGGCGACATCGCCGACGAGCCGCGCGAGTCGGCGCTCGCGCTGGGGGAGCGGCGCCAGCTCGACCTCGGCCCCGGCGAGGCCGATGGCGGCAGGCACGAGCGTAAGGCCTTCGATGGCGGTGGCGAGGGTCAACTCCGCAAGCGGCGTACCGTCGACGAAGGCCTCATAGACCGAGCGGCCGACATTGGCGCGGTCGATCCCAAGCCCACTCGTGGCGTTGCCCTGGGGGTCGAGATCGATGAGGAGGATCCGCTTGCCGGCGAGTGCCAGGTAGGCCGCCAGGTTGACGACGGTCGTCGTCTTGCCGACGCCGCCCTTCTGGTTGGCACAGGCGATCGTCAGGCCCAACGCTAGTGGCCGGTCCGGTGGGAGATCACGATCCGCCATTCTACCATTCGCCCTCCGGCTGCCCTTAATCGGTCGCACGGTCGCGAGGCCGTCGCTCCGGCCGAACGGCGGTCCGCTCCGGCCGGCCCTTGTGGGGTCCCTACCTCCGTCACGGTCGTCCGGATGCATGGGCGAGGCGGGGATCGCTCCGGCCGGGGGGTCGCGATCGGCTTCAAAGGCGCGGTCTCGCGCCAAGCATCATCGTCGAGGGCGCTTTGCGCTCGCGTATCCGGGACCCGCCCGCGGACCCGGGCGACCCCGCGACCCGGACCGTCCCGGATGCCCCGACCGGACCGACCGGGCGCCCCTCGCCAGGATGCGGAGAGCGCCGCCGTTTCACGGGAAACATTACGGTGAAACAACTCCGGTTCCACCCGTTCGCGCCCGGGGTCCGCCCCGGCGGCGAGAGATCGAGGCTTGTCCGGCGCGAGCGGCGTCGGTACGGTGTGGGCATGCCGATGGATGGTCGGAACGGTGGACGGCGCGGCCGGGCGGATACCGGGCGTGGCCCGGCGCCGCGCGATGTCGGGGGCCACCGGATCGTCCGCCCGCTCGATGACGGGCCGACCGTCGGTACGTCTCGGCCGCTGAGCCTGGACTCGACCGCGGATAGTCCGGAGGCCAACTCGACGCCGTCCGGCGAACCGGCGAGTCCGCCGGCGCTGGCGGCGACGTTGCCAGCCCTCGACCCCTTCAGCCGGGGCTACCTCGTCGGCCTCCTCGTCGGCGAGGGCCACTTCGGGGGCGACGGCCGCCAGCCCCAGGTCACCCTGCGGATGCACATCCGCCACGAGCGGCTGTTCCGCTGGCTCGTGACGGCCGTGCCGGGTGGTCGACTGTACGGTCCGTACCACCACGGCGGTCGTCACTACTACCAGTGGATGGTCCGCGGGCCGGCGCTGCGGGAACAGCTCTGGCCGCTCCTCCTCGATGCCCTGCCGCTCCTCGACGACCACGTCCGCGATCGAGTGCTCGGGATGGCGACTCGCTACGGGCTCCCCATCGATCGCGCGGACGACCCGCCGTAGCCCGCGGCCGGGCGCCCCGAGTCCTCGCCGGCCGCTCCCGAGGCGCAGGCGCGGTGCGGCGCAGGGTCGGCTTGCCGACGGGCCCGATCGGCCCCTATACTCGGCCCTCGGCCTTTGTCGCTCCTCGGTCGCCGCTCGGGGTCTCGGCGCCGTTGGTCACTCCGAGGATTACCCGATGTCCCTTCTCCTCGCTGCGGTCGGGGCAGTGCTGGCGGCGCTTCTCGAGCTCACCCTCATCCCCTACATCGCCGTCGGAGGCGCTCATCCGCACCTCGTTCTCGTGGCGACCGTCGTCGGGAGCGTCGCCTTCGGTCTCGACGCCGGCCTCGCCGTGGCGGTCGCCGGCGGTCTGGCCCTCGACGTCCTCGCGCCCCGACCGCTCGGCGAGACAGTCTTCGTTCTCCTCCTCGTCGCCGGTGCCGTCTCGGTCGGGGCGCGAGCGCTGGCGACCGTTCGGATCATCGCGCCGATCGTCCTCGCCGCCCTCGCCAGTCCGGCGTTCAGCTTGGGCCTCCTGGCCCTCTCGGCCATCGTCGAAGGCCGCCCCTGGCCCGCCGATCCCTTCGGGCTCGTCCTCCCCGGGGCGATCTACGACACGATCCTGGCCGCCGTCGTCGGCCCGCTCCTCGTTTCGGTGCGGGCCCGCGCGCTCGAGGTCGAACGATTCGAGTGGTGAGGCCCCGAGGCGCCGAACGGCCGAGTTGCTGCCCCACGGCTCGCCGGCCCGGCTGCCGCCCCGGTCCGACCCGGGGGCCGGAACGGTCCACGCTCACGACGTCGCGGACTGGCCGTCCGGGCCGACCTGGTCTACCCTGTTAGCGCGCTCGCTCCGGCGAGACCGGGCTCGCCGGCGACGCGCAGCTCGAGTCGCATCCGAGGGGTCGTCGTCGGAGGCCGGAGATCGACGATTCACCTGATCGCCCGCGCACAACGAGAGGAAGCAGTCCTGACCGATGGCCGACATTGCGCTCCACGAACCTCGGCTCGCCGAGCGACGGCTGGCGCGGTTCGTCGCCTTCGGCGCCGTGGCGGGACTCGTCTTCGTCGTCCTCGGCGCCCGCCTCTTCTACCTTCAGATCGTCCGCGGCGGCGAATTCGGGGCGATCGCCGACCGGAACAGTCGCGTCGAAGAGGCGATTCCCTCGTCCCGGGGCCTCATTTACGACCGCACCGGGCGCCTCCTCGTCCAGAACGTCCCGACGTTCTCGGTCAAGATCCGCCCGGCGGACCTGCCGCTGGAGATCCGAGACGAGGTCGTCGGGCGGCTTGCGGCCCTCCTCGGCAAGGACCCCTCCGACATCATCGCCACCCTCGACGCGAACCCCGGCTCGCGCTTCGACTACGTGCGGGTCGCCACCGACGTTCCCGAGCCGACGGCCCGCCTCATCGCCGAGTCGCATCTCGACCTCCCGGGCGTCCAGGTCGTCGTCGAGCCTCGGCGGGAATACCTCTACGGGCCGCTCCTCTCGAAGATCCTCGGCTACACCGGGCCGATCGACGCGAGCGAGTACGCCCGCCTCCGCGCCTCCGGCTACCTGCCCGACGACGCCATCGGCAAGACCGGCGTCGAGGCCGTCTACGAGAGCGCCCTGCGCGGGCAGTACGGCGTCCAGGTCGTCGAGCGCGACGCCCGAGGTCGCCAGCTCCAGGTGCTCCAGACGCTCCAGGAGCCCGTCGCCGGCGCCTCCCTCGAGCTGACCATCGATACCCACGAACAGGAGCTCGCCGAAAAGGCGCTTCGGTGGGGGATGCAGAACGCCGGCTTGAAGCGCGGCGTCATCATCGTCATGAACCCGCAGACCGGCGAGATCCTGGCCATGGTCAGCCTCCCGACCTACGACGACAACCTCTTCGCTCGCGGGATCAGCAACGCCGACTTCCAGCGGCTCCTCAACGATCCGGCCAAGCCGCTCCTCAACCTCGCCATCCAGGAGCAGTTCCCTCCCGGCTCGACGTACAAGCTCGTGACCGCGGTCGGCGGGCTGGCGGACCGCAAGATCACGCCCCAACAACGGCTCCAGACGAAGGCGTACCTGACGATCGGGACAACCCGCTTCTACGACTGGAACCGGCGCGGCTGGGGGCCCTGCAACCTCTACTGCGGGTTCAGCCGATCGAGCGACACGTACTTCTATCAGGTCGCCGGGATGCTCGGCATCGATCGCCTCGCCTACTGGGCGCGACAGTTCGGCTTCGGCGAGCCCACGGGGATCGATCTCCCCGGTGAGGCCGCCGGGATCGTCCCCTCGAACCAGTGGAAGCTCGACACCTTCGGCCAGCCGATCTACCCCGGCGAGGTGTATCACGCTGGGATCGGCCAGGGCTATGACGCCGTCACACCGCTCCAGCTCCTGAACGCCTACGCCGCCCTCGCCAACGGCGGAACCCTCTACCGGCCGCAGGTCGTGCGCCGGATCCTCGCCCCGGACGGCTCGGTGATCCAGGACTTCCAGCCGGAGGTCCTCCGCAAGATCGACGTCTCCCCGGACATCCTCCGGACGATGCGCCGGGCCGCCCGGACCGTCGTGACGAGCCGCCACACGTACAACCTCGTCGACCTCCCGATCGTTGTCGCCGGCAAGACCGGGACGGCCGAGTACGGCCTCCGCGATGCCCGCGGCCACCTGCCCTTCCACTCGTGGTTCGTCGCCTTCGTCCCGAAGGATCCCTGGAAGCGGGCGGACGACCCCGAGGGCATGCAGGCGGTGTCGCGGACCGACGCCGAGCTCGCGGTCGTCGCCTTCGCCTACGACGCCCAGAACCTCGGCAACGTGGCGACCGAGATCGTGAAGTACTACCTTCAGCTCCATTACGGGATCTCGAAGGACTACCGGCTCTTCAAGCTCCTCGAGCGGACCGACTGATGACGCGCCGACCCGTCTGCGATCGCCATTCACGCCCCGAGGTGCACCGCTGATGGGCGTCCTCCGGGCCGAGCCGGCCCGCTTCAGCGACCTCGCCGGCAAGTCGGTCGCCGCCGCCTGGCGGGCGTACGACTTCCAGCTCACCATCTACGCCGTCCTCCTCACGATCGTCGGTCTGACGATGGCGTACACGAACAGCGTCGAAAACGGGCGCCTCGTCCTCGGCCCCGACTCGACGTTCGCCCGCGGGCTCCTGTGGGCCGGCATCGCCGCCGTCGTCTTCGTCCTCGCGACGATCTTCGACTACCGCTGGCTGCAGACCCTCCGCTGGCCCGTGTATCTCGTCAACCTCGGGCTCCTGGCTCTCACCCTGGCCGTCGGGACCGGGGTCGGCGGGGCCTCGCGGTGGGTCGTGCTCGGGCCGCTCGTCTTCCAGTTCAGCGAGCTCGCCAAAGTCCTCGTTGTCGGCGTCCTCGCTGCCTACCTCGCCGCTCGGCGCGAGCGCCTGGGGTCGCTCTCGGTCATCCTCGGGGCGATCGTCCTCGTCGTCCCGCCCCTCGTCCTCGTCATGATGCAGCCGGACCTCGGGACCTCGCTCGTGTTCGGGGCGATCCTGGCCGGGATGCTCCTCCTCGTGGGAGCGAGTCTGACGTGGCTCGGGGTCCTGGCCGGGGCGGCGCTCGCCTCGCTGCCGATCGTCTGGAACCATGTGCTCCTCGACTACCAGCGGGAGCGGATCCTGACCTTCCTGAACCCCTCGGCCGACCCCCTCGGGTCGGGCTACCAGCTCTACCAGGCCCAGATCGCCGTCGGTTCCGGCGGCCTCCTCGGCAAGGGCCTGACGAACGGGACCCAGAACCAGCTCGACTTCCTGCCCGTCCAGACGACGGACTTCGTCTTCGCGATCCTGGCCGAGGAGCTCGGCTTCGTCGGCGGGGTCGTCGTCCTCGTCCTCTACGCGGCGCTCATCTGGCGGCTCCTCGTCGCCGCCTGGCGCTCGCGTGACGCCTTCGGGACGGCCTTCGCCGGCGGCATCGCCTCGATCCTGCTCTTCCAGCTCCTCGTGAACATCGGGATGGTCGTCGGGATCATGCCGATCACGGGGATCCCGCTCCCGTTCATCACCCACGGCGGGGCCTCCTTGACGAGCCTGGCCCTGGGGCTCGGCATCGTCCAGAGCATCAACATTCGCCAGGCGCGCGCCGACTGGTGACGCCGGCGCCGTCGTCGGCCCGCTCGCGCCGCTACGATGGCGCGCCGACGAAGTCCGACGAGGAGGTGGACGACCCGTGATGCCCTTCGCGAGCCTCGCACTGCCCGCGACGAACCCGGGCGTCCTGCCGACCGCGGCGGCCGGGGAGACCCTGGGCATTCTCGCCAACCTCCTCGTCCTCCTCGTCGGGGCGAAGCTCGGGGAGGAGGTCGCCCGCCGCCTCGGGCAGCCGGCCGTCGTCGGCGAGCTCCTCGGCGGCTTCGTCGTCGGGCCGCATGCTCTCGCCCTCGTGACGCCCGGCGAGACGGCGACCGTCTTCGCCGAGATCGGAGTCGTCATCCTCCTCTTCGCCGTGGGGCTCGAGGTCCGCCTGGACGACCTCCTGGCCGTCGGCCGGACGGCCGTCGCGGTCGCCGTCATCGCCATGGTCCTGCCGATCCTCGGCGGGGTCCTCGTCGGGCTCGCCGTCGGTGAGCCGCCCGGGGCCGCGACGTTCGTGGGGCTGGCGCTCGCCGCGACGAGCATCGGGATCACCTCCCGCGTCCTCGCCGAGCTCCGGGTCCTGAACCGGGCCTTCTCGCGGGTCGTCCTCGGAGCGGCGGTCATCGACGACGTCCTCGCCCTCGTCGCCATCGGCCTCGTCGTCGGGGCGGTCGAAGGCGACCTCGGAGCCTCCACCCTCTTCGTCGCCCTCGCGGCGGTCGGGCTCGTCCTCCTCGGCTTCGCCGCGGCCCGCCGGGCGCGCGGTCTCCGGCGGGAGGTCTTCACCTGGCCCCTCTTCGCCGAGACGCCCCTGGTCCCGGCGTTCATCGGGATGCTCGCCCTCGCCATCGTCGCCGGCTCCATCGGCCTCGCCGCGATCATCGGGGCCTTCGTGGCCGGACTCATCGTCGCCGAGACCGAGGCTCGCCACGAGCTCGAAGAGGAGATCCGGCCGCTCGGCCAGATCTTCACCCCCTTCTTCTTCGCGGTGACCGGATCCCAGGTCGACCTGGCCGCCCTCCTCGACCCGACGGTCGCCGGGCTCGCCGTCGTCCTCGCCCTCGTCGGGGTGGCGACGAAGGCGGCGGGCGGGTTCCTCGGGGCCCGGGGACTCGGCGGCTGGTCGGCGGCGACGGTCGGGTTCGGGATGATCCCGCGAGGGGAGGTCGGGATCGTCGTCGCAAACCTCGGCCTCGGCGCCGGGCTCTTCGGTCCGGGGCTCTTCGCCGCGGTGGTCGTCGCCGTCGTCCTCACGACGATCGTGGCGCCGTACCTCCTCGTGTGGTCGATCCCCCGGGCGGTCGGTGGCGGTTCGCTCGGGCGGGAGGCGGTCGGCGAGTCGGCGGTCGGCCACCGGTCGGTCGGCGGGCAGGCGGCCGGCGAGTCGGCGGCCCGACCGGCACCCGAGGAGGTCGAGGGGGCGCCGGACTAGTCGGCCGGTGGATCGGCCGCCGGAGGGGTCGGGGAGCCCGCCGGAGGGGTCGGGGAGCCTGGCGGTTCCGAGGGCGGCTCCGGACGGTAACCTTCGCCGGTCTTGGCAGCGCCGGTCGGCCCCTCCGGCGCGCGTCGGCGGCCCCCGACGACGGCGGCGAGCGCTTCGTCCACGCTCACGGGCGGCTCGCCGAACCGGGCGAAGAAGTACCGGTAGACGTTGCGCCCGGTCGCCGCGATCGGAAGGGAGAGGACCGCCCCGAGCAGCCCGCCAACGGCTGCGCCGACGACGATCGCGACGATGACGAGCGCCGGGTGGAGCTCGACGGCGGTGCCCTGGATCTTCGGAACGAGGAGGTGGTTTTCGACCTGCTGGACGACGAGATAGAGGAGCAGGACGGCGAGCATCGGCTCGAGCCCGGCCGTCGCGCCCACGAGGAGCCCGGGGATCGCCGAGATGATCGGGCCGATGACCGGCAGCAGCTCGAGGGTGCCGGCCACGAGGGCGAGGAGCAGGGCGTAGCGGGCGAGGACCGGATCGATCAGAGCGCCGAGGGCGAGCAGGCCCGCGTAGGTCGCCAGCCCGACGATCGCCCCGAGGATGAGTTGGGCACGGACCCACTGGCCGAAGACGCGCCGCACGATCTCGCCGACCGCGGCGGCGTCGGCCCGCCAGCTCGGCGGGAGGGCTCGTCGGAACCCGTCGCCGAGGGCCCGCGGGTCGAGGAGGACGTAGAAGACCCAGACGGGGATGACGAGGTAGCCGAAGAGGGAGGCGACGAAGGCGGCGAGGGAACCGAACACCGGCAACAGGGCCGTCGGATCGAGCCGCAGGAGGGCCGCCCCCACGTCGGCGACGGCGGCGTCGATCGCCTGCCGAACCTCCGGCGGGAGGTCGAGGCCCCGGTACAGCTCGCCGAGGCGGCGGAGCTGCTCGTCGAGCGCGCCGAGGAGCCGGGGGAGTTCGCGCCCGAAGCTCTGAGCCTGCTCGACGAGGGGGACGAGGGTGAGGCGGAGCGCCTCGAAAAGGGCGACGATGACGACGGCGTAGACGAGCGGGATCCCGAGGATCCGCGGCAGCCCGAGTCGGGCGAGCGCGGTGACCGGTCGGTCGAGGAGGTAGACGAGGAGGAGGCCGACGACGAAGGGGCTGAGGGCGCCCCGGGCGAGGTAGAGGACGACGCCGACGACGGCAGCCGCACCGAGGACGAGGACGACCTGGGCGGAGGCGCCGGCGATGCGCGGTTGCCCACGACCGACGGACCCGCCGGTGACGTCGCCACCACCCGGCTGCGAACCGGAGGCTGCAGGCTCGTCCATCGTCCCGCAGACTAGCAGACGCCATGACCTCGAACGAGACGCCCGCCGACGAAGTCCGAGCGCTCCCGGCCGTCGTTCGCCAGCGATGGCGAATCGTCTATCGCCGGGCGGAGGGTGCGGCGGATCTGCCCCAGCGCGCCCTCGAGGACGCCTGGCTCGCGGCCCTCGGGACGAGCGGCCTTCCCCTCGCGCCGACGGGCCCCGGGAGCCGCCGGCCGAAGGTCGTCTTCGGACCGCCGATCCCGGTTGGTGCCCTCGGGGCCCGCGAGCTCCTCGACGTCTACCTCTCGGAACGGGTCGGGCTCCTCGAGATCCGCGAGCGCCTCCGGCCGGTCCTGCCCGAGGGCTGTGAGCTGCTCGACGTCCACGATGTCTGGGTCGGCGCGCCGGCCCTCCCGGCGGCGGTCGTCGCCCTCGACTATCGGGTCGAGATCGACGTCGAGCCGGCGACGGCGGGGGCGGCGGTCGAGGCCCTCCGGGCGGCCGCCGAGCGGCTCCTGGAGGCGCCGGCACTCCCCCGGGTTCGTGCCCGCGGCGGGCGGGCGCGCGAATACGACCTCCGACCGTTCCTCGCCGAGCTCCGGGTCGGCGGGAGGGCGGAGGGCCGGGTCGTCATCGAGATGCGGCTGCGGGTCGACCCGGCTGCCGGAGCCGGCCGGCCGGACGAGGTGGTCCGGGCGCTCCTCGAAGGGATCGAGGATGGCGCGGCGCGCGAGGCGCTCCGCCGGGCGACCGCCGACTGGCTCGGCTCGGCTGCCGTGGCCGTTATTCGGGCGGACGGCGGCGGAGAGACCGCGGCATCGCCGGAGCCCCCGCCGACCGAGGCGCCGGAGCCGTTGCTCGCCACGCCCGGGGTCGCCCGCCGATCGCCCGGCCGCGGCGCGGCGGTCCGCGTCGTCCGGGAGCGCATCGTCACCGTCGACGAGGCGGATCCCGCGGGTTCGGCGTCCGGCCCGACCTAAAATCGCGACGCCGATGGTCATCACCCTCGCTCGAGGACATCGAGGGCTCGCCTGGCTGACGAGACTCGTCCTCCTCGTGCTCGTCGCCGACCTCCTCGCCCACGACGCCGCCTATCGGTCGCTCGGGGCTGCCGTCGGTCGAACTCCGCCGTTGACCTGGCACGACTACTGGCCGCTCTTCCTCGCCGTCGTCGCCGTGGCCGGGACGTCTGGCCTCGTCCGAGCGCTTCGTCGACTCCGAAGCCTCGAGTGTGCCTTCCAGGGAGCCGCCACCGGGGCGACGCCGTTCGGCGGATCTGGGTCGCCCGTCCATCCACCGCTCCCGAGCTACCACCGGGAGCTTCTCGTCCTCTGGCCGGCCGTGACGGTGCTGACGGCCGTCGCCTTCCTCGTCCAGGAGAACCTCGAGCACCTCGTCGCGACCGGCGCGTGGTTCGGTCTCGCCCCGCTCGACGGGCGGCTCCAGCCCGACGCCGTCCCCCTCGTCGTCCTGTCGAGCCTCGTCGCCGCCGCCGCAGGGGCGCTCGTTCGCTGGCGCGTCCGAACCCTCGAGTACCGCCTCGAGCTGGTCGCGACGGCGTTCCCGCGGCCGGCCGCCGATCGCGCCGACCGGGCGTGGCGCCTCGTCGCGGCCGCCAGCCGACGCCGTCGGCAGCTCGTCCGCCTCGACGCGGGCCGGGCTCCGCCGATCCGGGTCTGACCGCCCGGCCCCGACCCGGCGCGGAGCGGCCTCCGGCGAGCGCGACGTGGAGGCCGCCGGCTCGGGGCTGCGTGAGCACCCGCGCAGCACCGCCCCTCGGAGGTGAACCATGCCCTTCCTGCGGGGTCGCCCCGGGTGCCGATCTGGTCGGCACGGGCGACCCGACCGAGGCGGTCGCGGACCGTCTCTCGCCATCGTCCTTGCCGTCCTCGCGACCGTCGTCGCGGGCGCGCTCGCCGGTTGCGTCGCCGGCATCGACCCTCGGCGGTCTGCCACCGCCGGCCCCACCGGCGAAGGGTCATACCGGCCGTTCGTCTTCGACCCGGCCGAGCCGGCGCCGAGCCTCGACGGCCTCGTCGATACGGACGGTCGACGCTTCTCGCTCACCGATCTCCGAGGTCGGATCGTGCTCCTCAGCTTCGGCTACACGCACTGTCCCGACGTCTGCCCGACGACCCTGGCCATCGAGCGGGAGGTACTCCGAGCGCGGCCCGACGCGGCCGCCGTCGTCTTCGTAACGGTGGATCCCGAGCGGGACACGAGCGCGGCCCTCGCGAGCTACCTCCGGTACTTCGAGGCTCCGATCATCGGTCTGACCGGCGACCCGGAGACCGTCGCCTCGACGGCAGCCGCCTGGGGCGTGACGGTCGTCTTCGGGCCTCGGGATGCCGCCGGCAACTATCCCGTGACCCACTCGGCCGGGACGTTCGTCGTCGGGCCGGACGGCCGTCTCCGGTTCCTCTACCCGTACGGGACGCCCTCCGACGTCCTCGTCGGGGCCGTCGACACCCTCGTCGGCGGGCGGTAGTCCCCATCACCACCGATCACGAAGCGCAAAGGAGACCATGATGTCGTTCCACCCTGCCCCCGCCTCACTCCAGCGCGGCTCGACTCGGGCACCATGGTCCGGAGCGCCGCGCTTCGTCGGCGCGCTGGCGGGAGTGCTCCTCCTCGGGGCGTGCTCATCCGCCAACCCGATCACGGTCCGCGATCCTTGGATCCGCCTCACCGACCCGAGCCGACCGCTCGCCGCCTTCATGACCATCTCGAACGGGTCGGTCGAGGACGACGCCCTCGTCGGGGCCGAGAGCTCGGCTTTCCGGTCCATCGAGCTCCACGAGACGGTCCCGGCAAGCTCGGGCCCGGCATCGATGGCGCCCGGTCACGCCATGGGGAGCCCGCAGCCTGCCGAAGCCATGACGATGCATCCGGTCGAGGCGATCCCGATCCCCGCCGGTGGAGCGCAGGCCCTCGCACCCGGGGGCTACCACCTCATGCTCATGGAGCCTACCCGTGACGTCGCCGTCGGGGACGTCGTGACCCTCACCCTTCGGTTCCGGAGCGGCCGGACGGTGACGATCGACGTCCCGGTTCGGGCTCCGTGACGCGACGCCCCGGGGACGTCGATCCATCCGTCGGACGGGGCGCGGCAGGAGACATCCCCCGTTCCGGGCCGCGCTCCGGGCGCCACCCGGCGGGCGTGTGCTCCGAACACCAAACCGGCTGCACGGCCCGCGCCCGGAGCGGTCGTTCCCGTCGTTCGGTGTTCGGTGCGCATCAAAGCGGCCGAACCGGGCGATCCAGTGGCCCCCCGCACCCCGGGTTTGGTGTTCACCGCGCACGGCAGTCGGGACCGCACAGACGTTGGGATGCTTACGAGCACCGACACCGTCGTTGACGCCTGCGGCGCTCGGCCGTACACTCGCTGTTCGCGCCGCGGGCCGTGAAACGGTCGCGGCATCCCCGATCGTCCGCGGAGCCGGCCGCCGATGGTGGCCGCCGGCCGAGGCCGGACCAGCGCCGAAGCAGAGGATCCATGTACGCAGTCATCGAGACGGGCGGGAAGCAGTACCGCGTCGAGCTGGGGAGCGTGCTCGAGGTCGAGCGCCTCGACGTCGAGCAGGGCCAGGCGGTGACCCTCGACCGCGTTCTGCTCGTCGCCGACGAGGGCGAGGCGGCGATCGGCCGACCCGTCGTCCCGAACGCGACCGTCGAGGCCGAGGTCGTCCGCCAGGCCCGCGGCGAGAAGATCGACGTCTTCAAGTACCGGCCGAAGGCCCGCCGGCGGGTCAAGAAGGGGCACCGCCAGGAGCTGACGGTCCTCCGGATCGCCGACATCCGCTACAACGGCCGGAGCGCGGCCGAGCTCGCCCGCCGGGCCGAGGAGGCGGCGAAGACGGAGCGCCAGCGCCTCGAAGAGGCCGCCGCCCGCCAGGCCGCCGCCGACCGGGAGCTGGCGGCCCGGCTCGCCGCGAAGCGGAGCGCCGCCGCTGAGCCGACGAAGCCCGCTGAGCCGACGAAGCCCGCTGAGCCGACGCCGACCCCGGGTCCGGCGCCCGAAGGCGACGCGGGATCCTCGATCTCGGCCGAGGCGGAAGCCGCGCCCCCTCGGGGTCGTGGGCGGTCGCCTCGAGGCGCCCGCGCCGCCGAGCCGGCGAGCCCCGCCGAGGCGGGTCCGCCAGCCGACGCGGAAGTCGAACCCACCCCGAGGCGGCCGCCGAGTCGGCCCCCGCCGGGTCGGAGGGCGAGGCGCCCGCCGCCGAGCGACCGCGCGCCGCCCGCCGGACGCGCACAACGAAGACGGATAAGGACGAGTAACCACGATGGCCCACAAGAAGGCAGGCTCCAGCTCGAAGAACGGCCGCGATTCCGTCGGCCAGCGACTCGGTGTCAAGGTCGGCGACGGCCAGCTCGTCCCGGCCGGCTCGATCCTCGTTCGTCAGCGGGGGATGACGTTCCTCGCCGGGAGCGGGGCCGCCCTCGGCCGCGACTACACGGTCTTCGCCACCGTCACCGGGCGGGTGCGGTTCGAGTACGCCCGGAAGGACAAGAAGCGGGTCCGGGTCGTGCCCGAGGTGATCGAGTCGAGCCCCCAGCCGACGGCGGTCGGCGCCTGACCTCGGCCGCGCCTTCGCCGGCCCGGTCAGCGCCCTGGCGCACCGCCGCGCCGTCCGCACCCCCATTGGAGCAGCCATGAAGCCCGACATCCACCCGAAGTACTACGAGGCCCGGGTCCACTGCGGGACCTGCGGGACGGAGTTCGTGGTCGGGAGCACCCGCCCCGAGCTCCGGGTCGACGTCTGCAGCAACTGCCATCCCTTCTACACCGGCAAGCAGACGATCATCGACACGGCCGGCCAGGTCGAGCGCTTCCAGCGCCGCCTCGAGCGCCAGGTCCGCGCCGGCGCCTGACGGCCGTCCTCGCCGCGCCGATCCGCCGCCTCGGTCGCGTCCCCCGTCGCGGGCCCGGTAGCCGGCCATCGGTACCGGGCCGCGGTTCCCGCTCGCCGAGCTCGCGCGTCCCGCTCGGTAGACTCATGCCGAGATGAATCGTCCCTCGTACGGCGGTCAGGCCCTCATCGAAGGCGTCCTCATGCGGGGCCGCGACGCCGTCGCCGTCGCCCTCCGCCATCCCGACGGTCGGATCGTCTGGGCGACCGAGCGCCTCGACTCGGGGTTCCACGGCAGTCGCTGGGCTCGCCTCCCGCTCGTCCGGGGCCTCGTCGTCCTCTACGAGACCCTCGTCGTCGGGACCCGCTGGCTCGTCCGCTCGGCGAACGTCGCGGCTTCGGCCGAGGGCGTCGAGCTCGGCCGCGGCTCGGTCGCCCTCATGCTCGGCCTGACCCTCGTCGCGGGGATCGGGATCTTCTTCCTCCTGCCCCTGTTCGTCGCGAGCGTCACGACCGCAGGCCAGTCGAGCGATCTCCTCCAGCACCTCGTTGAGGGGCTCGTCCGGGTCGCCATCTTCCTCGGCTATCTGGCCCTCATTGCCCAGGCTCCCGACATCCGGCGGGTCTTCCAGTACCACGGCGCCGAGCACATGACGATCCACGCCCTCGAGGCCGGCGACCCCTTCGAGCCGGCCGCCGTCCGGCGCCATCCGACGGCCCATCCGCGGTGCGGCACCGAGTTCCTCGTCGTCGTCATCGTCCTCTCCATCGTCGCCTTCAGCCTCGTCGGTCGCCAGGAGGCCCACGTCATGGTCGGCAGCCGCCTCCTCCTCATCCCGGTCATCGCGGCCGTCGGCTACGAGCTCCTCCGCCTCGGCGCCCGGTACCGGCGGAACCCGATCGTCCGGTTCGTCATGGGGCCGGGGATCCTCGTCCAGCGGATCACGACCCGCCAGCCGACCGACGACATGATCGAGGTCGCCATCGTCGCCATGGAGGAGGCGCTCCGAGCCGACGGCCAGCCGCTGCCGGCGGGAGCGGGTCGCCTCGAGCGGGCCCCGCTCGCGGGCACCGGCACCGAGGCGCCCGCCCGGGAGGGTGGGACCAGGCCGACGGAATCGGCCGAGACCCCGATCGCCCCGGCCAACGACCCATGAGCGGCTTCGAGGCGACCCTCGCCGACGTCGCCGAGCAGTACGACGCCCTCCAGGCCGAGCTCGCCCGTCCCGAGACCGCCGCCGACCCGGCCGCGATCCGCCGGATCGGCCGCGAGCTCGCTCGCCTCGAGCCGGTCGTCGAGGCGTACCGGCGCCTCGAACGGGTCCGCGACGAGCTTCGCGAGGCGCGGCGCCTCCGGGACGAGGAGGCCGACGAGGAGTTGCGGGACCTCGCCCGAGAGGAGGTGGAGCGGCTCGAGGACGCCGAGGGGCGCCTCCTCGAGGAGCTCCGCCTGCTCTTGCTGCCGCGGGATCCGAACGACGAGCGGAGCGTCATCATGGAGATCCGGGCCGGAGCGGGCGGCGAGGAAGCCGCCCTGTTCGCCGCCGACCTCCTCCGGATGTACCTCCGCTACGCCGAACGGCGGCGCTGGCGAACCGAGCTCCTCCATCTGAACGAGACTGGCATCGGCGGCGTCAAGGAGGCGATCGTCCGGATCGACGGCGAGGGCGCCTACTCACGGCTGAAGTTCGAGGGCGGCGTCCACCGCGTCCAGCGGATCCCGGTCACCGAATCGGCGGGCCGGATCCACACCTCGACGGCGACCGTCGTCGTCATGCCCGAGCCCGAGGCCATCGACGTCGAGATCGACGAGGAACGCGACCTGCGGATCGACGTCAAGCGCTCGTCGGGACCCGGCGGTCAGTCGGTGAACACGACCGACTCGGCGGTCCGGATCACCCACCTGCCGACCGGCCTCGTCGTCGAGATCCAAGACGAGAAGAGCCAGCACAAGAACAAGGCGAAGGCCCTCGCCGTCCTGCGGGCCCGCCTCTACGAGCGCGAGCTCGAACGGCAGCGGGCGGCCGAATCGGCCACCCGCAAGAGCATGGTCGGCGGCGGCGAGCGGGCCGAGAAGATCCGGACCTACAACTTCCCCCAGGATCGGGTGACCGACCACCGGATCGGGCTCGACCTCCACAACCTGCCGGCGGTTCTCGACGGCGAGCTCGACCGCCTCATCGACGCCCTCGCCACGACCGAACAGGCCGAGCGGCTCCGGGCCCTCGGCGAGGAGAACGACGGGAATGGCCTCCACTGAGACCGCCACCCCGATCCGCTTCGTGCCGGCGCCGCCGGTCGAGGTCATCGTCGCCACCGACCTCGGCTCGGTCGCCGTCCTCAAGCACGGCAATCTCTTCCTCCTCACCGACCAGTTCGGCGACATCCACCCCGACACCCGGGGCCTCGGCCTCTACGAGGGCGACACGCGCCTCCTTTCCACCTCGATCCTCCGAGTCAACGGCTATCGGCCGGCGATCCTCCAGCCCCCCGTCGGGGCCGCCTACGAGGACGCCATCGAGCTGACGAACCCGGAGCCCCGACGCGACCTCGGGGCGAAGCTCGACCCCCTCGCCCTCGTCCACCGCTCCATCGGGATCCGCCGCGAGCGGGTCGTCGCCGGCTTGCTGCGGGAGCGGGTCCGCCTCGTGAACTACGCCGAGGGGCGGGCGCGGGTGATCCTGACCCTCGATCTCGCCGCCGACCTCGTCGACATCTTCGAGGTTCGCGGTTGGACCCGCTCACGGCGGGGGACCCACCTGCCGATCGGGATCCACGACGGGCTCGGGCGGGTCGTCTTCCGCTACGACGGCCTCGACGGGGTCCGCCGTCTCGTCCACGTTGCCCTCGACGGGAATCCGGCGCTCGCCCCGACCCCGGAGGGCACGATCCGGGCGACCTGGCAGTGGTCGATCCCGCCGGGCGGCGAGCGGCAGGTCGAGTGGCACGTCTGGTCCGAGTACCAGGAGCTCACGGGCACCCCGGCTGAGGGCGGGGAGCCCGGCGCAACCGAGGCCGCCGAGTCCGGAGCGGCGGCCCGGGGCGCGGCAGCCACCGAGGAGGCGGCCGCCCTCGCCCTCTTCGGCCCGGTCCCCCGGCTCCGCGACGCCGAGGCCGGCGCCGCGTACCGGGCCTGGTGGCGCGGCGCGACCGAGATCGAGTCCGACAACGAGCTCTTCAACCTGACCCTCCAGCGCTCGACGACCGACCTCCGCCTCCTCGTCAACGACGGTCCTGATCGCCGGGAGTGGCACCTCGCCGCGGGCATCCCGTGGTTCGTTACCCTCTTCGGCCGGGACTCGATCATCACCGCCCTCCAGGTCCTCGCCTTCCGGCCCCAGATCGCCTACGCGACCCTCGAGGTTCTGGCCGCCCGCCAGGCGACGGCCCTCGACCCGGAGCGGGATGCCGAGCCCGGCAAGATCCTCCACGAGCTCCGGACCGGCGAGCTCGCCGCCATCGGCGAGCTGCCCCACACGCCCTACTACGGCTCGGTCGATGCCACGCCGCTGTGGCTCATCCTCCTCGGCGCCACCTTCGACTGGACCGGCGACCGGGCGCTCCTCGACCGCTTCTGGCCAAACGCCCTCGCCGCCCTCGAGTGGATCGACCGCTGGGGCGACCGCGACGGCGACGGCTTCGTCGAGTACGAGCGGCGCAACCCGACCGGGCTCCTCAACCAGGGCTGGAAGGATTCCTCGGATGCCGTCCGCGATCGCCACGGCCGCCTCGCCTCGACGCCGATCGCCCTCGTCGAGGTCCAGGGCTACGTCTACGACGCGAAGCGCCGGATGGCCCACCTGGCGGAGGTCCGCGGCGAGAGGGAGCTGGCGGCCCGGCTGGAGCGGGAGGCGGCGGCCCTCCGGGAGCGCTTCGAGGCGGCCTTCTGGGTCCCCGACCTCCGCTACTACGCGATGGCCCTCGACGGCGCCAAGCGCCAGGCCGACGCGATCACCTCGAATCCGGGTCAGGCCCTCTGGACCGGGATCGTCTCGCCCGAGCGGGCCCGCCCGGTCGCCGACCGGCTCCTCGGGCCGGGGCTCTATTCGGGGTGGGGGGTCCGGACGTACGCCGCCGGCCAGCCCGGCTACAACCCGATCGGCTACCACACCGGGACGGTCTGGCCCCACGACACCTCCCTCATCGCAGCCGGCCTCAAGCGCTACGGCCTCGAGGACGAGGCGAACGAGCTGATCAGCCGGGTCTTCGAGGCGGCCCAGGCGTTCCCCGCCTATCGGTTGCCCGAGCTCTTCTGCGGCTTCGAGCGCGATTCGGCGAGCGCCCCGGTCCCCTACCCGGTCGCCTGTTCGCCCCAGGCCTGGGCGGCCGGGGCTCCGTTCCTCTTCCTCGAGACGATGCTCGGCCTTCGCCCCCACGCCGAGCGCGGCGAGCTCGAGCTCCTCCACCCCCGCCTCCCGGCCTGGCTGCGGAGCGTTCGGGTCCGGAATCTCCGGGTCGGGAACGCCCTCGTCGACCTCCTCTTCCATTCCTGGCGCGGCACGACGAGCGCCGAGGTGCTCCGGAAGGAAGGGGACGTCGCCGTCACGATCCGCCTGTGAGGCCGGTCTCGGTGCCGCCCGCTTCGACCGTCGCCGACGAGCTCCGGCTCGGGGTCGACCGGCTCCGGGCCGCCGGGTCGGAGACGGCCCGCCTCGACGCCGAGCTCCTCCTCGCCTGGGCCCTCGGCGTCGACCGGACGACGATCCTCGCCCACCCCGAAGCGGCGGTCGCCGGCGAGGCGCTGGCAACGTACCGGGCGGCCCTCGACCGCCGGGCGGCCGGCGAGCCGGTCGCCTACATCCGCGGCCTCAAGGAGTTCTTCGGTCTCGCCTTCGCGGTCGATCGGCGGGCGCTCATCCCGCGGCCCGAGACGGAGCGGCTCGTCGAGCTTGCCCTCGCCGAGCTCGACCGTCGCCTCGTCGCGGCCCCGCGGCCGGTCGGGAGCCCGAGGATCCGGGTCGTCGACGTCGGGACCGGCGCCGGCCCCATCGTCGTCGCCCTCGCCGTGACCTTGCGGCGGCGGGGCATGCTCGGCGAGGTCGAGCTCTGGGCGACCGAGGTCGACCCCGGGGCCCTCGAGCTCGCCCGCGAGAACGCCGTCGCCCACGCCGTCGCCGATGCCGTGACCTTCGTCCTCGCCGACCTCTTCCCCGACGCGGCGGCACCCTGGGATCTCGTTTGCGCGAATCTGCCGTACGTCCGCTCGGCGGCCGTCGACGAGCTCCCGATCGCCGCCTCGTTCGAGCCTCGGGCGGCCCTCGACGGCGGTCCCGACGGCCTGGTCGTCATTCGGCGGCTCGTCGCTCGCCTCCCGGCCGCCCTTGCGCCGGGCGGCGTCGCCCTCCTGGAGATCGGCGCCGATCAGGCAACCGAGGCGGCGTCCCTCGCCGGGGCGGCGCTTCCGGGCTGGGTCTGGCAGATCGAGCCCGACCTCGCCGGTCTGCCGCGGGTCCTCCGCCTCGAGCGCGGCGACCCGGGTGTTTCGGGCGGCGCATCGGGCGCCGCGCGCCCCGCCTCCGGGGCCGATCGATGACCGGCACGGTCCCGGAGGGCCCCGGCGATCGTCGGCCGGAGCCGCGCTTTCCGATCCGCCTCGTCGCCCTCGACATCGACGGGACGCTCCTCGACCACGACCTCATCCTCCGCGACCGGACCCGGGCCGCGATCCGGGGAGCGGTCGCCCGCGGGGCGATCGTCGTTCTGGCGACCGGTCGGATGGCCTCGAGCGTCCGCCCCCTCGCCGAGGCGATCGGGCTCCGGGGACCGCTCATCGCCTACCAGGGCGCCCTCGTCCGGGAGCTCCCCGAGCCCGGCGAACCGGGTCCCGGGCGGCTCCTCCACCACGAGCCCCTCCCGACCGAGGTGGCAAAGGCGGCGGTCCGCTGGTCGTACGCCCGCGGGCTCCGGCCCCACCTCAACCATCTGGAGCGCTTCATCGTTCCCGAGGACGACCCGAACGCCGAGGACTACTCGCTCTTCCTCGGCGCCCGGGCCGAGCTCGTCGACGACCTGGAGGCGGCGATCACCCACCCGGTCACGAAGGTCATCGCCGTCGCCGAGACGCCCCTCCCCGAGGGGACGCTCGCCGCCGCCCGGGCGGAGTTCGCCGGTCGCGCGTCGCCGACGATCAGCCATCCGCGCTTTCTCGAGTTCGTCGCCCCGGGCGTCTCGAAGGGGCGGGCCGTTCGCTGGCTCGCCCGGCGGCTCGGCGTCCCCCTCGCGCAGACCCTCGCCGTCGGGGATCAGCACAACGACATCGAGATGCTCCGGGCCGTCGGCCACGGCGTGGCCATGGCCGGGGCGCCGGGGGAGGTGAAGGCGGCGGCCCGCTACCTCGCCCCGCCGGTCAGCGAGGAAGGCGCCGCCGAAATCCTCGAGGCGCTCGTCATCCCCGGACCGGCGGCCGCGGAACGGAACGCCCGGCGCTTCCGTATGTGCGACGATCATGGGGGACCCGCTGAGCAGGGCGAGCAGGGAAGGAGTTGACACCGATGACGATGACCCCGACGTCCCGCCTGGCCTGGGCGAGCCTCGCCGAGGTCGATCCGGAGCTCTGGGCCGCGATGCTCGGCGAGCGGGCCCGCCAGCGGAACAAGATCGAGCTCATCGCCTCCGAGAACTACACGGCCGCGGCGGTCATGGAGGCGCAGGGCTCCTGGCTGACGAACAAGTACGCTGAGGGGCTCCCCGGGCGCCGCTACTACGGCGGCTGCGAGTACGTCGACGTCGCCGAGACCCTCGCCATCGAGCGCGCCCTCGCCCTCTTCCCCGGCGCCGAGCACGTGAACGTCCAGCCCCACTCGGGGGCCCAGGCGAACATGGCGGCCTACTTCTCCGTCCTCCAGCCCGGGGATCGGATCCTCGGAATGAACCTCGCCCACGGCGGCCACCTGACCCACGGCTCGCCGGTGAACTTCTCGGGTCGCCTCTTCGAGGTCCACGCCTACGGCGTCGACCGGGAGACGGAGCAGCTCGACTACGACGCCATCGAGGCTCAGGCCCGCGACGTCCGGCCGAAGCTCGTCGTCGCCGGGGCGTCCGCCTACCCGCGCCTCTGGGACTTCGAGCGGCTCGCGGCGATCGCCCACGGGGTGGGGGCGCTCCTCATGGTCGACATGGCCCACGTCGCCGGGCTCGTCGCGGCGGGGCTCCACCCCTCGCCGTTCCCCCATGCCGATCTGGTGACGACGACGACCCACAAGACGCTCCGCGGTCCGCGCGGCGGCCTCGTCTTCGCCCGGCGCGAGCTCCCCGAGGGGATCGACCCGGCCGCCTACCCGATGGTCCGGGGCTCCCTGGCCGCGAGCGTCGATCGGACCGTCTTCCCGGGCTTCCAGGGCGGGCCGCTCATGCACGTCATCGCGGCCAAGGCCGTCGCTTTCAAGCTCGCCATGACCGACGAGTTCCGGCGGGACCAGGAGCGGACCCTCGAGAACGCCCGGATCCTCGCGGCCAGCCTCGCCGAGCGCGGCGCCCGGATCGTCTCCGGGGGGACCGACAACCACCTCATCCTCATCGACGTCTCGCCGCTCGGGGTGACCGGACGGGAGGCCGAGCGCCTCCTCGACGAGATCGGGATCACCGTGAACAAGAACGCCATCCCCTTCGATCCCCAGCCGCCGAACATCGCCTCGGGGATCCGGGTCGGGACGCCCGCCGTCACCTCGCGGGGCTTCGGACCGGACGAGATGCGGGCCCTCGGGCGGATCATCGTCGAGGCGATCGAGACGCGTTCCGAGCCGGCCGAGCAGGCGCGCCTCGCGGCCGAGGTCCGTGAGATGGCCGATCGCTTCCCGGTCCCCGGGCTCCCGGCCGACTGACGCTCGGCGCGAGGCCGTGCGGTTCATTCCGGACCTCGTCGGCGTCCTGCCCTGGATCGTCGGTGCCGCGCTCGGGGCGGCGGCGATCGCCCTCGGTGCCACGCCGGTCGTCCGCCGGGCGGCCGTCCGGGCCGGTCTCGTCGACCTCCCCGAACGGCGGCGGGTCAACACTCGGCCGGTCCCCCGAGCCGGCGGCCTCGCCGTGGCGACGGCCTTCCTCCTCGTCGCCTCGGCCTTCGTCGTCGTCGATGCCGCGAGCGGAGCCATCGCGCCCCCGGCCTTCCTCGAGGCGGGCCAGCTCGTCGCCCTCCTCCTCGGCGGCGCCGCGGCGGCCGTCCTGGGTCTCGTCGACGACGCCCGCCAGCTTCGGGCCCGCTGGCAGCTCGTCGGTCAGCTCGGCCTGGCGGCCGTGGCGGTCGGGCTCGGGATCGGCGTCGAGTCGATCAACGTCCCGTTCGTCGACCGGCCGGTTCCGCTCGAGGGGGGGCTCGGGGTCGCCTTCACGATCTTCTGGATCGTCGGGATGATCAACGCCATCAACTTCATCGACGGCCTCGACGGGCTCTCGGCCGGGATCGGCTTCATCGCCGCCGTGACCCTCGGGCTCATCAGCCTGACGACGACGATCGGGCAGCCGTATGTGGCCGTCCTCTGCTTCGCCCTCGCCGGGGCACTCCTCGGCTTCCTGCGCTGGAACTTCCACCCGGCGGTCGTCTTCGCCGGGACGAGCGGGACGATGTTCCTGGGCTACGCCCTCGCGGTCCTCGCCGTCCTCGGCTCGGCGAAGGTGGCGGTCGCGGTCCTCGTCCTCGGGGTCCCGATCATCGACACGTTCTGGATCATCGTCCGGCGGCTCGCCACCGGGCGGATGCCGTTCAGTCCCGATCGCGGCCACATCCACCATCGGCTCCTCGACCTGGGCCTCGGGCACCGTCAGGCGGTCCTCGTCATCTACGGGATCTGCGCCGTCCTCGCGGTCCTCTCGCTCCTCCTCTCCGGGACGGGCCAGGTCTATGCCTTTCTCGGGCTCTTCGTCGGCCTCGGGCTCGTCCTCTTCGTCCTGACCCGACGGAGCCTCGTCGCGGAGGAGCTCGTCGCGGCGACGTACGATGAGGCGGACGCCGACGGCGGGCCGGACCGTCCCGCCGGCCCGGCGGAGCGGTCGAGCGACGGATAAGGGAGCCGGGGATCGGGAGGCGGTGCGGGCCTGATGTCGACGGAGGGGTTCTTGGCGGTCGTCGGGGTCCTCGTGTTCGTGCTCGTCGGTGCGGGCGCGGTCGCCCTCCTCGGGCGACGACAGGCGCGACGCCGTCAAGCCCGCCCCGGCGAACCGACCGCCCGGTCGGTCGTCAGGTCCGAGGCGTGGCCGATGCGGGCGGCCGGACCGCCGGGAGACCTCGCCCGAACCGAGACGGGCCTCCGGTTGCCCCTCGAACCCGCGATCCGGGCCCCCGACGAGCCGACCCGGATCGTGCCCCGCCGTCTGGCCGTGAGCGGCGCCCTCGAGGCTCGGCGCCGCGCGGCGGCAGGGAATCAGCCGGCCGAAATCGTGGAGCCGGAGGCGGTCGGGGAGCCCGTGGCGGCGCTCGCCGAGCGGCGGCTCGTCCGGCGCCTCCGCCTCGTCCGGGACACCGCCCTCCTCGTCTTCGCCGGCTCGGTCGTCGCCCTCCTCGTCCTCCTCCAGCGCCCCGGCGAGACCGGGGTGGCGTCGCTGACGGGCACGCCGCCGACGAACGCGAGCGGCCCGGCTGCCTCGGCCGGCGGCGAGGTCCCGGACGCATCGGCCGGACCGACCGGAAGCCTCGTCCCGCCCGCCACGGGCCGGCCTTCGGGCGCGGCGCCCTCACCGAGCGTCTCGTCCACGGCGACGCCTCGTGCGACGATCCGCCCGACGGCCACACCGGGAGCGACGCCGCTACCCACGGCTCGACCGACGACGACGGCCCGCCCGACCGCGACGCCCGTCGCGACGGGGACCGCGGCGCCGACGCCCACGCCGGCGAGCACGCCGAGTCCCATCCCGACGGCGACGCCGACCCCGACACCCACCGCCACACCGGAGCCGTCGCCATCGCCCTCACCGACCCCGACGCCACCGACCCCGACGCCGACGCCGACGCCCAGCCCGACCCCGGCACCCACCCCGACGCCCGAGCCGACGCCAGCACCCAGCCCGACCCCGGAACCGAGCCCCTCCCCCTGAGTTCCACGCGGGCCTCTTCAGGCGATGGCGGCGGCTCGTCGAGTCCTTCCGGACGCTGGACGAAGCCGTGGAGCGCATGCTCGGGGCGCCCGATCGAGACATCGTCGTCGCGGTCGACAAAATGGATCCCGCCGGGGACCTCGAGGGGAAGGTCGCGACTGCTTCATGAGCTGTCACCTCGGACGAGCTGGAGCGGCCGGGAACGTCGGCCGCCGCCGCGGGCGCCTCGCCCCACATCTTGCCCTTGTTCCCGTGAGGCGCGCGCTATCCGCGGCCCGGACGGTCGGGAGGGCCGGCGGCGGCGTCGGCACCCCACGCTCCAGCCTCGACGGGCAGGTCGAAGCGGGCGGGCTCGGGGTCGCACGGGGCGGTTCGCCGGTCATCCGCTCGTGGCACGGTCGTTTGTCCGTGACAGAGCCGCGGAGGGCGGTCGGGGCGCCGTCGGTGCCCCCTTCGCCACGCTCGGGCGG
>JBHOQO010000013.1:0-12100 GCA_042408925.1 Chloroflexota bacterium
CCCTGGCGCGCCGGGACCGTCGAGGCCGTCGACGACGTCGCCGGAACGATCGACCTCCGCCTGTCACCCGACCGACCCGACCCGCCGGCCCTCATCCCGGAGCAGCCGCGCTCGACGATCCCGCTGGCCGACGCCCTCGGCCGACTCGCCGACGACGTCGCCGCCCGGGGCATCGACGCCGACGGCCGCTTCCGGGCCGCCCGCGACCTCCTCCTCCGCCGCCCGCCCCGGCTCCGGACGGGGCTCGCCGTCGGCCCCCTGCGACGGCCCGGCGAGGACGTCCTCGACGCGGCCCGCCGCCTCGCCGTCGACCTCGACCGCGGAGTCCTCGCCATCCAGGGGCCGCCGGGAACCGGCAAGACCTATACCGGCGCCCGGGTCGTCCTCGCTGCCCTCGAGGCCGGACTCGGGCCGATCGGGGTGACGGCCCAATCGCACCGGGCGATCGGGAACGCCGTCGAGGCGATCGTCGACGCGGCTCGTACAGCCGGACGGCGGCTCCGGATCGTCCAGAAGCGCGACGCCGCCGATGGGGCGTCGGCGCCGGAGGGCGTCGTCGTCGTGACGTCGAACGCCGCCGTCGAGGACGAGTTGGCGGCCGGGGCCGACGTCGTGGCCGGGACGCCGTGGCTCTTCTCCCGGGAGGCGCTCGAGGAGCACTTCGGTCTCCTCGTCGTCGACGAGGCCGGTCAGCTCGCCCTCGCCTCGGTCCTCGCCGCCGGCGGCGCCGCCCGCTCGCTCGTCCTCCTCGGCGACCCCAACCAGCTCCCGCAGGTCAGCCAGGGGCTCCATCCCGAGGGCGCCGACGCCTCCGCCCTCGGCCACCTCCTCGCCGGCCACGGGACCCTCCCCGAGGAGCTCGGCCTCTTCATCGACGAGACCCGCCGGATGCACCCCGACCTTACGGCCTTCGTCTCGGAACTCTTCTACGAGGGGCGTCTCCGGGCCCACCCGAGCACGTACCGGCAGCGGATCGAGGGGCCGCCGCCCCTCGGGGGGACCGGCGTCCGGTTCCTCCCGGTCGAGCACGCGGGGAACGGCCAGCGGTCGCGCGAGGAGGCGTCCTTCGTCGCCGACCTGGTCGAGGACCTCCTCGGACGAACGTGGATCGCCGAGGACGGCGAGCGCCGACCGATCCGCCTCTCGGACATCGTCGTCGTGGCGCCGTACAACGCCCACGTCGCCGCCGTTGCTGCTGCCCTCGAGGCTCGCCTCGGGGATCTCGGCTACCCCGAGCCGGCCGCGGCGGCCCGAGGCGTCGTCGGAACCGTCGACAAGTTCCAGGGCCGCGAGGCCGCGGTCGCCATCTACAGCCTCGCCGCCTCGTCGGCCGAGGAGGCACCGCGGGGGATCGACTTCCTGTTCGATCGGCACCGCCTCAACGTCGCGATCTCCCGGGCCCGGGCCCTCGCCGTCGTCGTCGGCAGCCCCGAACTCCTCCGGGTCCGGGCCCGGACGGCCGAGCAGATGCGGCTGGCGAGCGCCGTCTGCCGCCTCGTCGAGCTCGCGACCGGCGAGCTCCCGGTCCTCGGCTGACGGGTCGAACCGCCGCGACCGAGGATCCAGGGACGCCCGAGCCGAGCGCTCAGCCGGCGACGCCCGGTACGCCGAACCGTTCCGCGGCGAGGGCCGCCGGGATCGCCGGTTCGCGGCCGAGGATCGCCTCGGCAACGAGCCGTGCCGAGGCCGGCCCCGTCGAGATCCCCCACGGCCCGTGGCCGGCAGCGATGTAGAGGCCCGCGAGCCCCGGGATCCCGCCGAGGAGCGGCCGCCCGTCGGCCGAGATCGGGCGGGCGCAGACCCGCGTTCCGGAGATCTCGGCGAAGCGGAGCGCCGGCACGAACCGCGCCGCGCGACGCCGCAGATCTCCGGACCAGGCGATCGGATCGGGCTGGCGCGGCAGAAACGTCGAGCCGAGACTGGTCGTCCCGGCCGCCGTCACGAGGCTGAAGGCGACCGCGCGGTCCGGGGCGTCGGCCCCGGACCCAGCGCCCGTCGGCGAAGCGGCCGACGCCGCTCCCGAGCCACCGGCAGCGAGCCTCCCGCGGTCCCCTTGGCCCCTCCCCCGGCCCGCCGCTCCGGGCGCCGCCACCGCCGGGATCCCGGCCTCCTCGAGGACGTGGACCGGCGGCCGCCGGAGTTCGACCTCGAGGACGACGCCCCAGAGCGACCGGATCGGCCGCCACCGCCCCGTCGGATCGACGAGGGCCGACGAGAGCGGCCCGGCGGCGACGAGGACGGCCCCGCAGGCGACCCGTCCCACGTCGGCGAGGGCGACCCCGAGGAGGCGCTCACCCCGGAGATCGAGCCAGGGGCGGGCCGCCGTGCCGATGGCGATCCTGACCCCGCGCCGTTCGGCGAGTCGCGCGAAGGCCTGGGTCGCCGCGGCCGGGGGAACCGGGTGGCCCGTCGCGACCCGGCAGGCCCAAACGCCCGGGGCGAGGGCCGGCTCGAGCCGCCTCGCCTCCGTCGGATCGAGGATCTCCACGGCCGATCGGGCGCCGCTCCGGCGGATCGTCGCGGCTTCCGCCTCGACCGGGGCGGCATCCCGGGCGACGAGGAGGAGGCCGGCCGGCTCGTCGGGCCAGCTGAAGCCGACGTCGGCCGCGGCGAGCGCCCGATACTCGCGGATGGTGTCCCGGTAAAGGGGAGCGAGGGCTCGATCGAACGGCTGCTGCACGACCCCCGAGTTGCGACCGGAGGCGCCGGCAGCGATCGCGTCCCGCTCGACGAGGAGGACCGAGGCCCCGCCCTCGGCGAGGAACGCCGCGGCGGCCGTGCCGACGATCCCGCCGCCGAGGACGACGACGTCCGGACTGCGCACTGCAGGTCAGCGCTGACAATCGGCCATGGTCGACAGCTGGGTTCCATCGGTGTCGACCATGACGACGCTCACGCCCGTGGCGCCGTACTTCTCGAGGATCTGCTTGACGTTCGCGCACATGAAGAGCTTGGCGCCGCCAGGCCCGAAGCCCTTGACGAGCGTGATCGTCAGGGTGTCGTCCTCGACCGTTCCCTTGACCATCGAGGTCCCGAAGGCGGCCTGCGTCTCGGCGATGATGGCGTCCCAGTTCGGCCCTCCGCCGGCCCCGCCGCCGCCCGAGGCCTGGCCGCCGCAACCGGCGGCCAGAAACGCAATGCCGACGACCGCCGCGACCCCCCGCCCGACGATGCGGCGTCGACCCGATGCCCCCCGCCCGCTCGGCGTGTTCGGACGCATGCCTCTCCTCCACCCGTGGACGGTGCCGAACCGGGGACGGGCACCGTCCGGATGGCGGGATGATAGTCGGTCCGCCGCTGCCGCGAGCGGTCGGATGAAGCGGACCGCCGGTCGCGCCGGCCGGCGCCGCCTCGACGGCCCGTCAGGCGGCCCTTAGACGGCCCGGGCGATCCGTCCGACGGCCGCGAGGAAGCGGTCGACCTCGGTCTCGGTGTTGTAGTGGACGAGCCCCGCCCGCAGGACCCCGCCGCCCTCGGCGAGGCCGAGGCGCTCGATGAGGGCCCGGGCGTAGAAGTCGCCGTCCCAGGTCGCGATCCCCTCGCGACCGAGGGTCTCGGCGGCCGCCCGCGGGTGCACGCCGGCAATCGTGATCGCCGCGGTCGGCGCCCGCTCGGTCAGCCGTGCCCGATCGGAGATCCCGTAGATCCGGACGCCCGGGGTCGCCGAAAGGCCGTCGAGGAGCCGCCCAAAGAGACCGATCTCGTAGCTCCGGATCGCTCGCATCCCGGCCACGATCTCGCGGCGCCGCTCGCGCCCGGCCGGGCCACCGGCGACCGCCCCGCTCGGCGCCGGGTCGCCGAAGGTCCGCCCGAGCCAGGCGATGTACTCGACGGCGGCACCGGTCCCGACGATCCCCTCGAAGTTCGGCGTCCCCGTCTCCCAGCGGTCGTGGGCCGGACGGACCTTGTAGGCGGGGAGTCGATCGAGGTGCTCGAGCTTTCCATAGAGGACCCCGACGTGGGGGCCGAAGAACTTGTACGCCGAGCAGACGAGGAAGTCGGCATCGAGGTCGACGACGTCGATCGGTCCGTGGGGCGCCCAGTGGACGGCATCGACGTAGGCGAGCGCTCCGACGGCGTGGGCCCGACGGACGATCTCGGCGACGGGGTTCACGGTCCCGATGGCGTTGCTCGCGTACCCGACGGCGACGACCCGAGTCCGCTCCCCGAGGACGGCATCGAGGCCCTCGAGGTCGAGGGTCCCGTCCTCGGGGTGGATGCCGACGGTCCGGACGACGAGGTCCCGGTCGGCCGCCGCCAGCCGCCAGGGCGAGACGTTCGCCTCGTGGTCGAGGACGGTCACGACGATCTCGTCGCCGGGCCGGAGGCTCGCCGCGATCGAGCGGCTGACGTGGAAGGTCAGCGTCGTCATGTTCGGCCCGAACTTAATCGTCTCCGCCGACGGCGCGCCGAGGAAGTCGGCGACGGCAGCCCGTGCCTCGGCGACGAGGGCGTCGCTCCGCTCGCTCGTCGGGAAGGCGCCACCGCTGTTCGCGTTTGCCGTCCGGTAGTAGTCGACGACGGCGTCGACGACGGCGTCGACGACTTGGGTCCCACCGGGACCGTCGAGGTAGACGTAGGGTCGCCCGGCGTGCTCGCGGGCGAGGGAAGGAAACCGGGCACGGACGGCGTCGACGTCGATCGGCATGGCGCGGCTCTCCAGACTAGCGGTGCGTCGGGGTGCTCACCCGACCCGACGACGATGATGCCCGATCACCGCGCCTTCGACCAGGCCGACCCACGCCGCGGTCCGCGGCGGCCCCGGGGAGCGACGCCGCCGTGCCCGGACACGAGCGTCAGGCCGCTTGCCCTACCTCGCCGGCCTGCTCCTCGGCCGCGACCTCGAACTCGATCCGAATCTCCTTGCCGACGAGCCAGCCGCCGGCCTCGAGGGCCACGTTCCAGGTCAGCCCCCAGTCCTCGCGGTTGATCTTCGTCGAGCCCGAGAAGCCGACCCGCCGGGCGCCCTGCATCGAGCGGTAGAAGCCGAGGACCGTGACGTCGAGCTCGACCGCTCGGGTCACGCCCTTGATCGTCAGGTCGCCGACGACCCGATACGACGAATCATCGCGACGCTCGATCGCCGTCGAGCGGAAGGTGATCTCGGGATGGTTCGCGACATCGAAGAAGTCGGGCGAGCGGAGGTGCTCATCCCGGGCCGCGACCCCGGTGTCGATGCTCGCCGCCTTGATCGTGACCTCGGCCTGCGAGCGGGTCGGGTCGTCCTCGTCGAGGACGAGCCGCCCGGCGACGTCGGTGAACTTGCCCCGGACGCGGGTCACCATCATGTGCGTCGCGGTGAACAGGACGTCGGTGTGGGCGGGATCGATGGCCCAGGTGGTCGTCGGCATGAGACACCTCCGTGCAGGGGCCGGCCGGAGCGGGCGGCCGTCATGTAGTTGCACGAGCAACTATATGAGAGCACTGTTGCGGCGTCAACCGACCAGGTCCCGGGGGTATGATCGGGCCGGCATGGCACCGAGCGACGCCGTTCCCGTCCATCCCCGCGCCGCCGACGCCCGCTCCGGCCCCGAGCCGGTCGCGAACGAGGCCGCGCCGCCCGCGCCAGCCGGCGGGCTCACCGCCGACGACCCGCGCCTCGGGGCGTGGCGCTCGTTCCTCGAGGCGCACGCCCGACTCGCCCGGCGGCTCGACGACGAGCTCCGGGCCGGTCACGGGGTCTCGCTGGCGGAATACGACGCCCTCCTCCAGCTCGCCCGCGCCCCGGGTCGCCGGCTCCGCATGAACCAGCTCGCCGATCGGGTGATTCTGAGCCGGAGCGGGATCACGCGCCTCGTCGACCGGCTCGAGGCGGCTGGGCTCGTGACCCGGGTCAGTTGCCCGACGGACGCCCGCGGCGCCGAGGCCGTCCTCACCGACGCCGGCCTCGAACGGCTTCGCGCCGCCGCGCGGACCCACCTCGCGGGGATCGAGCGCTACTTCGTCGACGTCGTCGACCCGGCCGATCTGCCGACGATCGAGCGGGCCCTCGGGGCCGTCGCCCGGCGCGCCTGCCCGGGCGGCGGACCCCCGGACGCCGGCTCGACGGACGAACTCGACGACCCCGAGGCCGAGGCGGATCGTCCGATGCTCGCGCCGGGATGCCGCTCGCCGCGGAACCCGACCGGGTCGCCCTGACGGCGCGGCGCCGCCTGTTGCCGGCGGTCTCCCGCTCGCGCCCGGCAGCCCTCGGCCTCCTCCTCACCCTCCTGGCCGGCTGCGGCGGAGCCTCGAGCCCGACCCCCACGGCACCACCGCCGTCCGGCGCGTCGCCGCCGGCGGCATCGGCGGGCGTCCCGAGCCCTCGCCCACCGGCGACGGCGAGTCCCCGATCGAGCCCGCCGGCCTCGTCCACCCCGCCATCGGCCGCGCCGGGCGATCCGGCCGGGGTCGCCCTCGCCCTCGAGCCCCTCGTCCGCGGTCTGGCCGCGCCGCTCTTCGCGACCGGCGCCGGCGACGGATCGGGGCGGCTCTTCGTCGTCGAGCAGCCGGGGCGGATCCGGGTCGTCCGGGACGGTCGTCTCCTGGAGACGCCGTTCCTCGACATCAGCGACCGGGTCCGCTCGGGCGGCGAGCAGGGGCTCCTCGGCCTCGCCTTCCACCCCGGCTTCGGGACCGGCGACGATCGCTTCTACGTGGACTACACCGGCCTCGACGGCAATACCGTCATCTCGGAGTTCCGGTCGGTCGGCCCGGAGCGGGCCGATCCCGCGACGGAGCGGATCATCCTCCGGATCGACCAGCCGTTCCCCAACCACAACGGCGGGATGCTCGCCTTCGGCCCGGACGGCCGCCTCTACGTCGGAACCGGCGACGGCGGTTCGGCCGGCGACCCCTTCGACAACGGACAGCGTCTCGACACGCTCCTCGGCAAGCTCCTCCGGATCGATCCCGAGCCGGACGGGCCGGCGCCGTATCGAGTCCCGGGCGACAACCCGTTCGTCGGGAGCCCCGGCGGCCGCAGCGAGATCTGGGCCCTCGGCCTCCGGAACCCGTGGCGCTTCAGCTTCGACCGCCTGACCGGTCAGCTCTGGATCGCCGACGTCGGGCAGGACCGCTACGAGGAGATCGATCGGGCGCCGGAGGAGCTCGGTCGGGGGGCGAACTACGGCTGGGCCCGGATGGAGGGACGGCACTGCTACCCCTCGGGCGAGGGCTGCGCGAGCGCCGACTTCGTGCTCCCCGTCGCCGAGTACGGGCACGACCTCGGCTGCAGCGTCACCGGGGGCTACGTCTACCGGGGCGCCGCCTTCTCCGCCCTCGCCGGCGTCTACGTCTTCGGCGACTACTGCTCGGGTCGGATCTGGGGCCTCGCCTCGGGCGGCGGGGGCGAGCAAGCGCCGGTCCTGCTCCTCGAGTCGGGCCGGACGATCTCCTCCTTCGGCGAGGACGATACGGGCGAGCTCTACCTCACCGATCTCGCCGACGGGTCGCTCTGGCGGGTGACTGCGACGCCGCGGCGCTGACCCGACCCTACGAGCGGGACGGCTCCGGGACGGAGCTGGGGGCCGGCGGCGGTGCCGGTCGGGCGGGCCGGAGGTAGGCCGGCAGGACCACGACCAGGTAGGCGAGCCAGGCCGCCAGCGTCGCCTGCTCGGGGGTGGCGCTGTAGCCGAACATCGCCCGGAGGAGCACCCCGACGATGTTGCCGGCATCGGCCTCGTGGGGGAGGATCCCGCTGAGGTCGAAGGCGACGGCCGTCCCGACCCCGACGAGGCCGGCCTCGATGAGCTCGTGGACGGCGACGCTCAAGAGGCCGGCGGCGATGAAGATGAGGACGACGCCGGTCCAGCGGAAGAAGGCGTGGAGATCGATCCAGCGGCTGCCGCCGTAGATCGCGACGCCGATGAGGACGGCGCCGGCCAGCCCGACGAGGGCACCGACGAGGACGCTCAGCGGGCCGGTTGCGCCGCTCATCGCGGCGGCGCTCGCCTGACCGACGAGGAAGAGCGACGTCTCGATCCCCTCTCGGACGACGGCGATGAAGGCGAGGGCCGTCAGGCCCCAGAGGCTCCCCTCGCCGAGGGCCCGGTCCACGGCCGCGCGGAGCTCCCGCCCGACCGAGGCCGCCTGGCGGCGCATCCAGAAGAGCATCCAGGTCACGACCGCGGCGGCGAGGAGCATCGTCCCGCCCTCGAAGATCTGCTCGTAGGGCGCCTCGAGGGCCCCGACGCTCAGGAAGAGGGCGAGCCCGACGACGGCGCTCGTCGCGACGGCGGCCCCGACGCCGAGCCAGATCCGGCCCGCGTGGCGGCCGTTCCCGGTCCGAACCAGATAGGCGAGGATGATGCTGACGATGAGCGCCGCCTCGACCCCCTCTCGGAGCCCGGTGACGAACCCGCCGCCGAACGAGCCGATCTCCATGACCGTCGGTCCTCCACGTCCAGCACGCCCGGCCGCTCGGTCCGGGCAACTGGAGCGGATGCTAGCGGACCGGATCCGAATACGCAAGCGCCCTTGTCATGTGTCGATAGGAGCGCTTGCGCGCGGCCCCGCCGGGTCGGGCGCCTAAACCGCAAACGCCGGCTCCCGCTCCGGGTCGATGCCGAGCTCCCGGATCGCCTTCGCCGCCCGGCGGGCCGGGATCCCGCCGCAGCGGGCGAGACCGACGAGCGCCGCCGCCGCGATCGACGGCGGATCGATCTCGAAGAAGGCCCGGAGCGCCTCCCGGGTGTCGCTCCGACCGAAGCCGTCGGTCCCGAGCGACAGGTACGGCGCCGGAACCCAGCGACTCACCTGGTCGGGAACCGCCGTCAGCCAGTCCGTCGCCGCGACGATCGGGCCGCCCTCGGGCCGAAGCACCTCGGCGACGTACGGGACCCGCGGCGAGCGATCCGGATGGAGGCGGTTCCAGCGCTCGATCTCGAGGGCGTCGCGCCGGAGGAGCTGGAACGACGGGGCGCTGTAGACCTCGGCCGCGACGTTGTACCGCTCGGCGAGGATCGCCTGGGCGGCGACGACCTGCTCGAGGATCGACCCCGAGCCGACGAGCCGCGCCCGACCGACCGGCTTCTCGAGCGCCGGCGCCTCGCGGAGCAGATAGATCCCCCGGACGATCCCCTCGTCGATCCCCGGCCGATCCGGCTTCGGTGGCTGGCGATAGTTCTCGTTGTAGAGGGTGACGTAGTAGAAGACGTCCTCGCCGCGGACGTACATCCGCTCGATGCCGTCGCGAACGATGACCGCGAGCTCGTAGGCATAGGCCGGGTCGTAGGCCCGGATGTTCGGGATGACCGAGGCGAGGAGGTGGCTGTGGCCGTCGTCGTGCTGGAGTCCCTCGCCGGTGAGGGTCGTCCGGCCGGCCGTCGCCCCCATCATGAAGCCCCGACCCCGGGCATCGCCGAAGGCCCAGGCCTGGTCGCCGGTCCGCTGGAAGCCGAACATCGAGTAGAAGATGTAGAAGGGGATCGTCGCCAGGCCGTGGGTCGCGTAGGCCGTGCCAGCCGCCTGGAACGAGGCCATCGAGCCGGCTTCGGTGATCCCCTCTTCCAGGACCTGGCCGTCCTTCGCCTCCCGGTACTTGAGGACGAGCTCCGAATCGACGGGCTCGTAGCGCTGGCCGAGGGCGGCGTAGATCCCGACCTCGTTGAAGAGTGGATCCATGCCGAAGGTCCGCGCCTCGTCGGGGATGATCGGCACGATCCGCCGCCCGATCTGCGGGTCGCGGATGAGGTTCCGCAGGAGCCGGGTGAAGGCCATCGTCGTGCTCACCGGGGTCGTGCTCCCGGAGGCGAACTCGGCATCGACCTCGGGCCGGGGCGGCGGCAGCGGCTGGTACCGGACCACCCGCCGTGGGAGCGAGCCGCCGAGGGCCCGCCGCCGCTCGAGCATGTACTGGACTTCCTCGGAATCGGGGCCCGGGTGGAAGTACGGCGCCTCGGGCAGCTTCTCGTCGGGGATCGGCAGCTCGAGCCGGTCGCGGAAGACGCGGAGCTCCTGCTCGGAGAGCTTCTTCGCCTGGTGGGTGATGTTCCGGGCCTCGACGCCGGGGCCGAGGGTCCAGCCCTTGACCGTCTTGGCGAGGATGACCGTCGGCGCCCCGCGGTACTCGGTGGCGGCCTTGTACGCGGCGTAGACCTTGCGGTAGTCGTGCCCGCCCCGGCGAAGCTTCGTGAGTTCATCATCGGAAAGGTGCTCGACGAGCTTGCGGAGCCTGGGATCGGGCCCGAAGAAGTGCTCCCGGATGTAGGCGCCGCCGGCAACCGAGTACTTCTGGTACTCGCCGTCGAGGGTGTTGTTCATCTTCTCGACGAGGACGCCGTCGACGTCCCGGGCGAGGAGGTCGTCCCACTCGCGACCCCAGATGACCTTGATGACGTTCCAGCCGGCGCCCCGGAAGAGGCCTTCCAGCTCCTGGATGATCTTGCCGTTCCCGCGGACCGGGCCGTCGAGGCGCTGGAGGTTGCAGTTCACGACGAAGATGAGGTTGTCGAGCCCTTCACGGGCGGCGAGGGCGAGGCCGGCGATCGCCTCGGGCTCGTCCATCTCGCCGTCGCCGACGAAGGCCCAGACCCGCTGCTCGGAGGTGTCCTTGAGACCCCGGTTGTGGAGGTAGCGGTTGAAGCGAGCCTGGTAGATGGCGGCGAGGGGCCCGAGGCCCATCGAAACGGTCGGGAACTCCCAGAAGTCGGGCATGAGCCGCGGGTGCGGGTAGCTCGACAGGCCGTTCCCGCCGGTCTCGCGGCGGAAGTTGTCGAGCTGGGCCTCGGTCAGGCGCCCTTCGAGGAAGGCCCGGGCGTAGATCCCCGGCGCGGCGTGGCCCTGGAAGAAGACCTGGTCGCCGCCACCCGGGTGATCCTTGCCCCGGAAGAACCAGTTGAAGCCGACCTCGTAGAGGGTCGCCGCCGAGGCGTACGTCGCCAGGTGCCCGCCGATCCCGGGATAGCGGTTGTTCGCCCGCAAGACCATCGCCACGGCGTTCCAGCGGATGAGGCGCCGGATCCGCCGCTCGAGCTGCTCGTCACCGGGGAAGGTCGGCTCCTGCTCGGGGCTGATCGTGTTGATGTAGCGGGTCTGGGTGAGGGGCGGCAGGCCGATCTGGAGCTGGCGGGCCCGCTTTAGGAGCTTGAAGATGAGGAAGCGGGCCCGGTTCTCCCCCTCCTGTTCGACGACCTGGGTGAGGGCGTCGAGCCACTCCTGGGTCTCGGCGGGATCGATGTCGGGCAGCTGGTGCTTGAACTGGTCGAAGTACATCGGGCACTCCGTGGCGGTCGCCGGCGGTCGGCCCCGGCGCGGTCAGATGGGCGAGAGGCGCAGGGTAGTCGGCAGGATCTCGGGCCGGATCATGGCCGGGGTGGCCGGGTCGCCGGCGTATTTTCGGCGGTAGCCGGCGGAGGCGCGGGTCACCGAGTCGGGATCGGTCGCCGGCTCGACCCGAGCTTCGATCCGGCGGTCCCGGCAGTGGAGGGTCACGTGGGGGTTCGCGATCGCTTCCCGGTACCAACGGGCGCCTGACCCGCGCCACGAGCGGACGAAGACGTCCTCCCCGTCGACGACGATCCAGAGGATCGTTCGGTGCGGCGGCCCGTCGGGTCGCCGGGTCTCGATCTCGACTTCCTCCGCGGCCGCGAGCTCGGCCAGGACGTCGGGCGGGAACGGCATGACGGGATGAGCGTAGCCGAAAGTCCCGCCGAGTGCCGGCGTGCCGCCGCCGGCCCCCCCGCGGGCCCCTCGACGGCCGCTGCGGACGGGTCGTCGAGGGCGACCGCCCGCCGAGGATCGTCGCAGCCCGGCACCCGGCGTTCGAAGGGTCGATCACTCGAGCGGGCGGAGCCGCGCCTGGTACCTCGCAACCCGACCTTGCCCTTGTTCCCCTGGCCCCAGGCGTTGAGGGCCTGGCCACCGCCGCGGGCGCCTCGCCACCCGACCTTGCCCTTGTTCCCGTGAGGCGCGCGCTATCCGCAGCCCGGACGGTCGGGAGGGCCGGCGGCGGCGTCGGCACCGCACGCCCCACGCTCGGCGGGCAGGTCGAAGCGGGCGGGCTCGGGGTCGCACGGGGCGGTTCGCCGGTCATCCGCTCGTGGCACGGTCGTTTGTCCGTGACAGAGCCGCGGAGGGCGGTCGGGGCGCCGTCGGTGCCCCCTTCGCCACGCTCGGGCGG
>JBHOQO010000014.1:0-17786 GCA_042408925.1 Chloroflexota bacterium
CCCGCGTTCCTCGAGGACCCGCACGGCGCGAGCGAGCGCCGCCTCGGCGGCGGCCTCGGGGGGCGAGGCCCGGAGCCGCGCCGTCAGGGCGGCCATCTGGTGGCGCCGCGACCGGGATTCCGCGAGCTCCAGCGCCCGGGCGACGGCCTCGCAGGCCTCGGCCAGCCGACCATCCGCCTCAAGGAGGACAGCGAGTCGGTCGAGGGTCTCGGCGGCGGCCGCTCGGTCGCCGAGGGCGGCGAGCGCGTCGGCTCGCCCCGAGAGGGCCCCCTCGTCGTTCGGCGACCGCTCGAGGGCCGCCTCGAAGGCGGCGAGGGCCTCGGCGGGGCGGCCGCGTCGCAGTTCGACGGCGCCGATGCTGGCATGTGGGAGGGCCCGCTCGGGAACGATCGCGGCGGCCGCTCGATACGCTTCGACGGCCGCGTCGAACTGGCCCCGGAGGACGGCGAGGTGACCGCGCCGGAGGGCGGCCTTGTACTGCTCGTAGACCGATTCGCTCATCGAGCGGGCGACGGGGCGCTCACGACCCCGAGGGTACCCGCCCGGCCGCGTTCGTCAACGCCGAACGGAACGCGGCCCGGCGATGTCGGCCCGGCCCGATCAGCGCTTCGTGTACTGCGGCGCCTTCCGGGCCCGCTTGAGGCCGTACTTCTTCCGCTCCTTCATCCGGGGATCCCGGGTCAGGAGCCCGGCCGAGCGGAGCACGGGTCGGAACGACGCCTCGTCGACCTGCAGGAGCGCCCGGGCGATGCCGTGCCGGATCGCCCCCGCCTGGCCGGAGACCCCGCCCCCCTCGACCTTGACCATGGCATTGAAGCGCCCCTCCGTCCCCGTCACCCGGAACGGGAGGAAGATGTCGCTGAGCGGGACGGCGTCCCCGAAGTGCTCCTCGAGGGACCGACCGTTGACGACGATCTCGCCCTCGCCGGGCAGGAGGCGGACCCGGGCGACCGCGGTCTTGCGGCGTCCCGTTCCGTAGAAGAAAGGCGGCGTGGACATCGCGACTCCCCTGCGGTCAGCCGAGCGGCTCCGGCCGCTGGGCCTGGTGCGGATGATCGGGCCCGGCGTAGACCTTGAGCTTGCGGAGCTGGCGGGCGCCGAGCCGGTTGTGGGGCAGCATCCCCTTGACGGCCCGGCGGATCACCTCCTCCGGCCGGCGGGCGAGGAGCTGGCCGAGGGTCTCCTGCTTGAGGCCGTGCGGGTAGCCGCTGTGCCGGTAGTAGACCTTCGTGTCCCGCTTGTCCCGGGTCACGGCGACCCGAGCCGCGTTCAGGACGATGACGTGGTCCCCGCAATCGAGGTGCGGGGCGTACGTCGGCTTGTGCTTGCCCTCGAGGACGCGAGCGATCCGCGAGGCGAGGCGGCCGAGGGTCTCGTCCGTCGCGTCGACGACGTACCAGCGGCGCTCGATCTCGCCCGCTCGCGGGCTATACGTTCTCGCGTTCATCGTTGTCGTCTCGTCTCGATTCTCCATCCGTTTTCGCCGGTCGGCTCGACGCCGGTCGGAGCGGCCCGAGGCCGACCCGGCGGAGGCAGAGCCCCTTTGCCGGTGCCGTCGCCCCGTTGAGCGCCGGTCGTCCCGACGCCAGGGCGGCAGCGACGACCGCCTCGTCGGCCCGCCCTCGGCCGACCTCGATGAGGACGGCCGCGATCCGGCGGACCATGCCCCGCAGGAAGGCGTCCGCCCGGACGTCGATCGTCACGAGCGAGCCGCGCCTCCGGACCCGGACCGCGTGGACGGTCCGGACGGGCTGCCGATCCGCCGCCCCGAAGGCCCGGAAGTCGTGTCGGCCCACGAGGACCGACCCGGCCCGCGCCATCGCGGCGACGTCGAGCGGGTCCCGCACCCCGAGCGCGTAGCGCTCACGGAGCGGGCTGCGCGGCCCGTTCCAGACGGTGTAGCGGTACTCCCGATACCGCGCCGCGCGGCGGGGGTGCCAGCCGGCCGGAACTCGTCGGAGGTCGCGCAGGGCGACGTCCGGCGGGAGGTGGGCGTTGAGCGCCCGCTCCAGTTCCGCCGCCGTGAGTCGGCCCTCGTAGGTGAAGGCGACCACCTGGTCGAGGGCGTGAACGCCGGCGTCGGTCCGGCCGGCCCCGACGACCGGTCGCCGCACGCCACCGGAGAGCGCGGCGAGCGCGGCCTCGAGGACCCCTTGGACCGTCCGGGCCCCAGGTTGGAGCTGGAACCCGGCAAAGTCCGTTCCATCGTATTCGACCCGTGCCCGATATCGCACGGGGGTACCCTCTCGGATACCGACCTCGAACTCAGACGAGCTCGAGCTGGACGATCTCGGCAGCGTCACCGCGCCGGGCGCCGAGCCGGACGATCCGGGTGAAGCCCGAGGGTCGGTCGGCGTACCGCGGCGCGATCTCGTCGAAGAGCTTCTTCACGACGAGGGGCTCGTTCGGGAACTCCGCGACGACGGCCCGGCGCGCCGCCAGATCGCCCCGCTTGGCAAGGCTGATCATCCGCTCGACGCGACCCCGCACCGCCTTGGCCTTCGCCTCGGTCGTGTGGACCCGCTCGTAGCGGAGGACGGCGACGGTGAGGTTGCGATAGAGGCCGAGCCGCGGACCGGTCTTGCGACCCAGCTTGGCGCCGTCGATCCGGTGGGCCATCGCTCAGGCCTCCGTCTCGTCAGCGGCGGCCGGCGCCTCGGCCGGCTCGCTCTCCGGGAGGAGGAAACCCCGCATCCGGAGCCGCTCCTTCATCTCGTCGAGCGACTTCTTCCCGAAGTTCCGCATCCGGAGGAGGTCCTCGTCGCGGAGCTGGAGGAGCTGGCCGACCTTCACGATGTTGTTCCGCTTCAGCGAGTTGTAGGCCCGCATCGGCAGGTCGAGCTCCTCGATCGGCATGTCGAGCATGTTCGGCGGGAGGGCCGGAAGGCCCCCCTCGGCCCGCTCCGGCACCGCGGCCGTGAGCCCGATGTTCGCGAACGGCTGGAACTGCTCGATGAGGATCCGGGCCGCCCGGGACAGGGCCTCCTCGGGGCTGATCGTGCCGTCGGTCTCGATCTCGATGGTGAGCTTGTCGAAGTTCGTCATCTGGCCGACGCGCATGCTCTCGACCCAGTAGTTCACCCGGCGAACCGGGGTGAAGATCGCGTCGACGGCGATGACGCCGATCGGGAGCGCCTCGGTCCGCTCCGCAGCGAGGTACCCCACCCCCCGCTCGACGGTCAGGTCCATCTCGATCGTCACGTCGTCGGAATCGATGGTCATGAGGACGAGATCCGGGTTGACGATCTCGACGTCGGCCGACTCCATGATGTCGCCGGCGGTGACCGGCCCGGCCCCGCTCTTGTGGAGTCGGAGCTGAACGGGGTGGCTGGCGAAGCTCTTGAGGCGGAGCTTCTTCACGTTGAGGACGATCTGGGTGACGTCCTCCTTGACGCCCGGGATCGTGCTGAATTCCTGGTAGACGTCCCGGATCTGGATCGACGTCACCGCGGCGCCCTCGAGTGACGAGAGGAGGACCCGCCGGAGGGCGTTGCCGAGGGTGACGCCGTAGCCGGCCTGGAGGGGGCCGGCCTCGTACTTGGCGTACGTACCGGCTTCCTCGACCGGCTCGATCTGCGGCGTCTCGAGTTCGATCATCGGGCACTCACCTCGAGTAGTACTCGACCACGAGCTGCTCGGAGAGCTCCTGCGGCATGTGCTCGCGGCGCGGCGCCTCGACGACCGTGCCGGCGAGGGCAGCCGGGTCGACCCGGAGCCACTCCGGCGGCTGGTGGGACCGGAGCGTCTCCCGGGCGAGCTTGAAGGGCTCGCGGTTCGCCCGGGATTCGCGGACCTCGATCCGGTCACCGGGCTTGAGCTGGTAGGAGGGGATGTTCGTGGGGCGACCGTTCACGGCGAAGTGGCCATGGCTGACGAGCTGTCGGGCCTGAGCCCGGGAGGCGGCGAAGCCCATCCGGTAGACGACGTTGTCGAGCCGGAGCTCGAGCATCCGGAGAAGGTACTCGCCGGTGACGCCGCTGTGGCGGGCCGCCTCGGCGAAGTAGTTCTTGAACTGGCGCTCGAGGACGCCGTAGATCCGCCGGACCTTCTGCTTCTCGCGGAGCTGCTGGCCGTAGTCGCCGAGTTTCCGGCGCCGGATGCCGTGCTGCCCGGGCGGCGTCGGCCGCCGTTCGAAGGCGCACTTCTTCGTGTAGCAACGGCTCCCCTTCAGGTAGAGCTTCATCCCCTCGCGGCGGCAGAGCCGGCAGACCGAGTCGGTGTAGCGGGCCATCGATGCGCCCCCTCAGACCCGCCGCCGCTTCGGCGGCCGGCAGCCGTTGTGGGGGATCGGCGTGACGTCGGTGATCGCCGTGATCTCGAGCCCGGCCGCCTGGAGCGAGCGGATCGCCTGTTCCCGACCGGCACCCGGGCCCTTCACGAAGACCTCGATCTGGCGCATCCCGTGCTCCATCGCCTTCCGGGCGGCGAGATCGGCGGACATGGCGGCGGCGTACGGCGTGCTCTTGCGGGAGCCCTTGAAGCCGGCCGCCCCGGCCGAACCCCAGGCGACGGTGTTGCCGGCCGGGTCGGTGATCGTGATGACCGTGTTGTTGAACGTCGCCTGGATGTGGGCGTGCCCGACCGGGACGTTCTTCCGCTCCCGGCGGCGCTGGCGCGTCGCTCGCTTTCGATCTGCCACGTGCTGTCGTTCCCTCGTGCTTCCTTACGGTCGTCGAGTCCGCCGCGTCACCGTCCGGCGCGCCGGCAGGGTCCGCTCGGCTACTTCTTCCGGCGGGCCCCGACGGTCTTGCGCGGACCGCGCCGCTGGCGGGCGTTCGTCTTCGTTCGCTGGCCCCGGACCGGAAGGTTCCGCCGGTGACGGAGCCCCCGGTACGAGCCGATCTCGATGAGGCGCTTGATGTTCATGGCGACCTCGCGCCGGAGATCGCCCTCGACCTTGTAGTTCCGGTCGATGACCTCCCGGAGGCGACCGACCTGTTCCTCGGTCAGATCGCGGACCCGGGTGTCGGGGTTGATGTTCGTTTGGGCGAGGATCTTCTGGGCCGTCGGCAGGCCGATCCCGTAGATGTAGGTGAGGGCGACCTCGACGCGCTTCTCGCGCGGGATGTCGACCCCGGCGATGCGGGCCATCCTGCTACCCCTGCCGCTGCTTGTGCTTCGGGTTCGTGCAGATCACCATGACCGTGCCGTGCCGGCGGATGATCTTGCAGTTGTCGCACCGGGCCTTGACGGAGGCTCTGACTTTCACGCTGTCCTCGATCGCTGCCTTCTCGGCTACTTCAGGCGGTAGGTGATCCGACCCCGGGTCAGGTCGTACGGCGATAGCTCGACGCGGACCCGATCGCCGGGCAGGATCCGGATGAAGTTCATCCGAAGCTTGCCGCTGATGTGGGCGAGGACGCGATGGCCGTTGTCGAGCTCGACCGCGAACATCGTGTTCGGGAGCGACTCGACGACCGTACCTTCGACTTCGATCGCGTCCTTCTTCGCCACCTTCTGATCGTTCCCTTCTCGCAGCGATGCCCGGCCCGGAGGGGCCGGACACGCGAACGGGCAGCATATCAGATCCACCCCTCATCCGACAAGCACCCGACCCGAGCCGACCGTCGTCAGGATCTCGGGCCCGTCGTCGGTCACCGCGACCGTGTGCTCGAAGTGGGCGGCGAGCGAGCCGTCGGCGGTGACGACCGTCCAGCCGTCGGCCTTCGTCTCGACCTCGTGGCCCCCCAGCGTCAGCATCGGCTCGATGGCGAGGGTCATCCCCGCCTCGAGGAGGAGTCCCGGCTCGCCGGTCCGGTAGTTCGGGATCTGGGGGTCCTGGTGCATCGCCTCGCCGATCCCGTGACCGACGTACTGGCGGACGATCCCGTAGCCGGCGGGCCGGGCCACGTCCTCGATGGCAGCCGAGATGTCGCCGATCCGGTTCCCGGGAACGGCCGCCGCGATCCCGGCCATGAGGGCGAGGTGCGTCGTCTCCACGAGCTCCCGGACCGCTCGCGGGGCCGACCCGACGATGAACGTCCGGGCCCCGTCGGCGTGCCAGCCGTCGACGATGGCCCCGGCGTCGACCGAGACGACCTGGCCGTCGCGGATCGTCCGCCGTCCCGGGATCCCGTGGACGACCTCGTCGTCGATCGAGATGCACAACGTCGCCGGGTAGCCGCGGTAGCCCTTGAACGAGGGGACCGCCCCCGCCCGACGGATGTGCGCCTCGGCGAGCTCGTCGAGGGTCGCCGTCGAGACGCCCGGCCGCAGCCGCTCCTCGACGAGGGCGAGGACCTCGGCGACGAGCCGCCCGGCCCGCCGCATCCGGGCGATCTGGTCCGCGGACCGGCGCCGAACCACGGTCCCGCTCATCATTCCCGGCCGTCGGTCGCCGACCGCGCCGCCTCGGCGACGCCGAGCGCCGCCCGAAGCGCCGCCCCGACCGCCTCGATCGAACGGGTTCCGTCGACCCGGCGAAGGACGCCCGTCCGCTCGTAGTGGTCGACGACCTCGGCGAGCGGCCCGAGCTGCCGGGCGAGCCGGGCTCGAACCGTCTCGGGTCGGTCGTCGGCCCGCTGAACGAGCCGGGAGCCGTCGACGTCGCAGCGGCCGTCGACCCGCGGCGGCCGAGAGGAGCGGCTGTAGATGTGTCCGGCCGCCTCGCAGATCCAGCGGTCGGCGAGGCGGGCGACGAGGACGTCCTCGGGGACCTCGAGGAGGAGCGCCGCGTCGACCCGCTCGCCCCGCTCGGCGAGGGCCCGGTCGAGGGCCTCCGCCTGGGCCCGGGTCCGGGGAAAGCCGTCGAGGACCGCGCCGGCCGCGGCGTCGGGCTCGGCGAGCCGGGCGAGGAGCATCCCCAGGGTCACGTCGTCGGGCACGAGCTCGCCCCGATCCATGTAGCCTCGGGCGAGGCGGCCGAGCTCGGTGCCGGCGGCGACGTTGGCCCGGAAGAGGTCGCCGGTCGCCACGTGGGCGAGACCGAGATCCGCGGCGAGGCTCGCCGCCTGGGTCCCCTTCCCGGCGCCCGGCGGGCCGAGGAGGACGACGATCCTCACCGGCCCCGCCTCACCGGATGAAGCCCTCGTAGCTCCGCATGAGGAGCTGGGCCTCGAGCTGCTTCATCGTCTCGACGACGACCGACACGACGATGAGGAGTCCCGTTCCGCCGAGCTGGATCGCCCCGAGGCCGGGCAGGAGCGCCGACATGACGTAGGGCAGGACCGCGACGCAGCCGAGGAAGAAGGCCCCGGCGAGCGTGATCCGGAAGACGACCCGTCCGAGGTATTCCTCGGTCGGCCGGCCGGGACGGATCCCCGGGATGAAGCCGCCGTTCTTTCGCAGCTGTTCGGCCGTGTCGTCCGGCCGGAACGTGAAGGCGGTGTAGAAGTACGTGAAGCCGACGGTGAGGAGGAAGAAGAGGATTGCGTAGACGACCCGGTTCTGGAAGAAGCCGACGACGGCGAGGGCGATGTCGGCGACGACCTGGACCTGGGACGTCGTGAAGTACTGGGCGATCTGGAGCGGGAAGAGAAGGATGCTCACCGCGAAGATGATCGGGATGACCCCGGCCTGGTTGACCCGGAGCGGGAGGAACGTCTGGCCGCCCTGGTAGAGGCGTCGGCCGCGGACCCGGCTCGCGTACTGGACCGGGATCCGCCGCTGGCCCTCCTGGATGAAGATGATGACCGCAACGACGGCGACGCCGATGACGGCGAAGACGATCGCCGAGGCGAAGTCGGGGCTCTGGAGGAAGGAGCCGACCGCCGCCGGCGCCCGGCTCACGATCCCGGCGAAGATGATGAAGCTGACGCCGTTGCCGATCCCCTTCTCGGTGATGAGCTCGCCGATCCACATGAGGAGGACCGAGCCGGCGGTCAGGGTCACGATCTGGGTGATCGTCTCGAAGGAGCCGAGATCGAACCCCGTCCGCAGGACCTGCGAGGCGTGGAGGAGGGCCAGGAAGCCGTACGCCTGGAGGGCCGCCAGCGGGACCGACAGGTAGCGGGTGTACTGGTTGATCTTGTTCCGGCCGTACTCCCCCTCCCGCGACAGCTGCTGGAGGCTCGGGATGACGTTCGACATCAGGGTCATGATGATCGAGGCGTTGATGTACGGGTTCACCCCGAGGCCGACGATCGAGAGGTTCGAGAGGCCGCCGCCCGAGAAGAGATCGAGGAGCCCGAAGATCGGGTTGTCGGTGAAGAACTGGGCGAGGCGGGTCTTGTCGACGCCGGGCAGCGGGACGTGGGCCAGGAACCGGAAGACGATGAGCATCGCGGCGACGAAGAGGATCCGTCGCCGGATGTCGGGAGCGCGGAAGGCGTTGAGGAGGGACTCGAACACGGACTAGGACTCGGCCCCGGCGCCGTCGGGGGACCGGGGGGTCGTCCCTTGGGCCGCGGCCTCCTCCACGGCCGGCGACCCGGCCCCCGACCCGCTCCCCGCGTCGGACGCCACGATGAGCTGGGCCGTCCCGCCGGCCGCCTCGATCTTCTCGCGGGCCGTGCGGCTGAAGGCCTCGGCGACGACGAAGAGCGGCACGTTGACCTCGCCTCCGCCCAGGACCTTCAGCGGGCGCCGGAGCGTCGAAACCAGACCCGCTGCCCGGAGGATCTCCTGGGTGACGGTCACCGGACCGCCGGCCGGGGCCGGCAGGCGACCGCGCTCGACGAGGGCCGCGATCCGGCCGACGTTGACGACCTCGTACTCGACCCGGAGCGGGTTCCGGAAGCCGCGGAGCTTCGGGATCCGCTGGTGGAGGGGTGTCTGCCCGCCCTCGAACCAGGGCGGGATCGAGCCGCCGGTCCGGGCCTTCTGGCCCTTCGTTCCGCGGCCCGCGGTCTTGCCCTTGCCGGCGGCGATGCCGCGCCCGACGCGGGTCCGCGGTCGCCGCGAGCCGGGGGCGGGGTGGAGATCGTGGAGCTTCATCGCGACTCCTTCACAGGCTCGGGGAGCTCCTCGACGGCGACGAGGAAGCGGACCTGGCGGACCATGCCCCGCGTCGCCGGGTTGTCGGGGACGACGACGGTGTCGCCGATGCCCTTGAGTCCGAGGGCCCGGAGCGTCGCCCGGTTCCGGGCGATGTGGCCGATCGAGCTTCGAACCTGGGTGACCCGCAGCTTACCCGGCATCGGCCACCTCCGCGACCGGCTGGCCCGGAACGACGCTCCGAAGCGGGACGCCCCGGCGGGCCGAGAGCTCCTCGGCCGAGTGGAGGTTGCGGAGCGCCTCCAGGGTCGCCCGGACCACGTTCACCGGGTTCGTCGAGCCGTAGACCTTGCTGAGGATGTCCCGGATCCCGGCCGCCTCGACGACCGCCCGCACCGAGCTGCCGGCGATGACCCCGGTGCCCTTCGACGCCGGCTTCAGGAGGACCTGGGAGGCCCCGAAGTCCTGGCGGATCTCGTGGGGGATCGTCGTCCCGACCATCGGGACCCGGATCAGGTGCTTCTTGGCGTCCTCGACACCCTTCCGGATCGCCTCGGGGACCTCGCCCGCCTTGCCGAGCCCGGCGCCGACGTGACCGGCCCCGTCGCCGACGACGACGACGGCGCTGAAGCTGAAGCGGCGGCCGCCCTTGACGACCTTTGCCACCCGGTTGATCTGGACGACGCGCTCTTCCAGCGCGAGCTTGTTCGGGTCGATCTTCGGCATCGGCTGCTCCGTCAGAAGTCGAGACCGGCCTCGCGGGCCGCCTCGGCGAGCGCGGCGACGCGCCCGTGGTACTTGTAGCCGGCCCGGTCGAAGACGACCCGCTCGACGCCGGCCCCCTTCGCCCGCTCGGCGACGAGGCGACCGACGACGCGGGCCTCTTCGGTCTTCGTCAGCCGGGCGCCGCGAAGCTCGGGCTCGAGGGTCGACGCCGCGGCGAGGGTCCGCCCGACGGTGTCGTCGATGACCTGGGCGTAGATGTGCTTGAGACTCCGGAAGACGGCAAGGCGGGGCCGCTCGGGCGTTCCCGAGATCCGGAGGCGGATCCGCGCGTGCCGCTTCCGACGAGCCGCAGTCCGGCTCGCGACGGTCGTCATCGTCAGCGTGTCCTCACTTCTTGCCGCCGATCTTGCCGGCCTTACCGGCCTTTCGGCGGATCACCTCGCCGGCGTAGCGGACGCCCTTGCCCTTGTAGGGCTCGGGCTTCCGGGTCGCCCGGACGCGGGCGGCGACCTGGCCGACCAGCTCCTTGTCGATGCCGACGACGGCGAGCCGCGTCGGGTTCTCGACCTCGAAGCTGATCCCCTCCGGCGGCTCGATCTCGACCGGATGGCTGTAGCCGAGGCTGAGCTGGAGCTTCCGCCCAACGAGAGCGGCCCGGTAGCCGACGCCGGTGATCTCGAGGGCCTTGCGGTAGCCGTTCGTCACTCCCTCGACCATGTTCGCGACGAGGGTCCGGGTCAGCCCGTGGAGCTGGCGGTGGAGCTTCTGGTCGCTCGGCCGCTCGACGACGAGGGTCCCGTCGGCTCGGCGGACGACGATGTCCGGGTGAAGGTCCCGGGCAAGCTCGCCCTTCGGGCCGCGGACCGTGATCCGGCGACCCTCGATGGCGACCTCGACCCCGGGCGGGATCGGGATGGGGAGGCGTCCGATGCGCGACATCGCCGGCCCTACCAGACGTAGGCGAGGATCTCGCCGCCGAGCTGGGCGCGGCGAGCCTGGGCGCCGGTCATGATCCCGCGGCTCGTGCTCACGATGACGATCCCCAGGCCTCCGAGGACCCGCGGGATGTCGGTCTTGCGGGCGTAGACCCGGAGCCCCGGCTTGCTGATCCGCTTGAGACCGGAGACGACGGGCACCTTGCCGTCGACGTACTTGAGGGTCAGGACCAGGTTCGCCTTCGCCCCGGAGCGCTCCTCCCGCCAGTCGGCGATGAAGCCCTCCTCCTTGAGGATGCGGGCGATCTCCCGCTTCACCCGCGACGAGGGCACGACGACCTCGGCGTGGCGGGCCCGGCTGGCGTTCCGGATCCGGGTGAGCATGTCGGCGATCGGGTCGGTCAGCTGCATCGTCGCTCACCAGCTCGACTTCGTGACGCCCGGCAGCTGGCCCTGGAGGGCCCGCTCCCGGAAGCAGATTCGGCAGAGGGCGAAGCGCCGCAGATACCCGCGGGGCCGACCGCAGAGCGTGCAGCGGTTGTGGGCCCGGACGCGAAACTTCGGCGGTCGCTTGGCCTTGGCGATCATCGACTTCTTGGCCATCGTTCTCCTCCCCGCGCCTACGAGGCGAAGGGCATGCCGAGGAGCTCGAGCAGGCGCTTCGACTCCTCGTCGGTCTTCGCCGTCGTCACGATGCTGATCTCCAGCCCGCGGAGACGGTCGATCTTGTCGTAGTCGATCTCCGGGAAGGCGAGCTGCTCCCGAAGACCGAGCGAGTAGTTGCCGCGGCCGTCGAAGGCCCGGGTCGGCAGCCCGCGGAAGTCCCGGATCCGCGGCAGGGCCAGCGACACGAGCCGGTCGAGGAAGTCCCACATCCGCTCGCCCCGGAGCGTCACCTTGACGCCGATGGCGTTGCCGGTCCGGAGGCGGAACTGGGCGATCGAGCGACGGGCCCGGGTGACGACCGGCCGCTGGCCGGTGATGAGGGCGATGTCGCCGACCGCGGCGTCGATCGCCTTCGGGTTCTTCAGGGCCTCGCCGAGGCCGACGTTCACGACGATCTTCTCGAGGCGCGGCACCTGCATCGGGTTCCGGTACCCGAACTGCTTGAGGAGGGCCGGCACGACCTCCGAGCGGTAGCGCTCCTTCAGGCGGCTACTCACGATGCCTTCACCTCCAGCGGCTCGCCGCAATGGCGGCAGACCCGGACCCGGCGCCCCGTATCGAGCATCCGGTGGGCGATCCGCGTCGGCCGGTCGCACTTGGGGCAGACGACCATGACCTTCGAAATCGGGAGCGGCTGCGGGACGTCGAGGATCCCGCCGGGCTCGATCCGGGGCATCGAACCTGGCGCCCCGCCGCCCTGCGCCTGGCGCGGCTTCGTGTGGCGCTTTGCGATGTTGATCCCTTCGACCACGACGAAGACGCCGCCCCGGACCGACGTCCGCCGGTAGAGGCTCCGGACGCCCGTCGGAGCGGGATCGCGGCGGATCACCCGCTCCACGACCCCGCGCTTCCCGGCGTCGCGACCGGAGAGGACGACGACGGTGTCGCCCTTCCGGATCTCGGGGACCTTGGTGCGGCCGGTGACCGGCGTGGGGGCGGCCATCACAGCACCTCCGGCGCGAGGGAGACGATCTTCATGTAGTTCCGATCCCGAAGCTCGCGGGCGACGGGGCCGAAGATCCGGGTCCCCCGCGGGTTGCCCTGGTTGTTGATGAGGACGGCCGCGTTCTCGTCGAAGCGGATGTAGCTGCCGTCGGGCCGGCCGTACTCCTTCGCCGTCCGGACGACGACGGCTCGGACGACGTCACCCTTCTTCACCGGGGCGTTCGGCGCCGCGGCCTTGACGCTGGCGATGATGACGTCGCCGACCTCGGCCGTCCGCTTCTGGGAACGCCCCATGATCCGGATGCACTCGATGACCCGGGCCCCGGTGTTGTCGGCGACCCGGAGCCGGGTCTGGACCTGGATCATTCAGCCGCCTCCTCCGGCCGTCCGCCCTCGGATGGGATCGCCCCCACCTCCGAACCGGCCTCGGAGCCGCGCTCCGCGGAGGGGCGCACCTTGCCGGGATGGGCGGCGGCATGGATCGCCTCGGCCACCTCGGTCTCCTCGGCGACGATCTCGGACGGGGCGGCGCGCTCCTCGCCGGCCCGGGCCAGGATGGTGACGAGCCGCCAGCGCTTCGTCCGCGACAGCGGCCGCGACTCCTCGATGAGCACGGTGTCGCCGACTCGCGCCTCGTTCGCCTCGTCGTGGGCGGCGAACTTCTTCGTGAGCCGGATGACCCGCTTGTAGAGGGGATGGCGGGCCAGCCGCTCGACGGACACGACGATGGTCTTGTCCATCTTGTCGGAGACGACCCGACCGATCTTCGTCTTGCGATGGCGGAGGCGTGGTTGGGCTGCGGTCGTCATTGGGGTTCTCCGTCAGGCCGTCCGGGCGCGCTGCGCCTCGCGCTCGCGCTTGACGGTGAGGATCCGGGCGATGGTGCGCCGGGTCCGGCGGATGAGGCTCGTGTCCTTGAGCTGGCGGGTGGCGAGGGCGAAGCGGGCGTTCCAGAGTTCCTGCTTCGCCTCGGCGAGCGCCTGCTCGAGCTCGGCGTCGGAGAGCGACCGAATCTTATCGATGTCCATCGCTCACCTCTCGATGCCCCTCCCGGACGACGAAGCGGGTCGCCACGGGCAGCTTGTGGCTGGCGAGCCGCATCGCTTCCTGGGCCTGGGCCAGCTCGACGCCGGCCATCTCGAAGAGGATTCGGCCCGGCTTGACGACGGCGACCCAGTGGTCGGGAGCGCCCTTGCCGGACCCCATCCGGGTCTCGGCCGGCTTCTTCGTGGCCGGCTTGTCGGGGAAGATCCGGATCCAGATCTTGCCGCCGCGCCGGACCGAGCGGGTCATCGCCCGCCGGGCCGCCTCGATCTGGCGGCTCGTGATCCAGGCCGGCTCGAGGGTGGCCAGCCCGTACTCGCCGAAGGCGACGGTCGTGCCGCCCTTGGCGAGCCCGGACATCCGGCCCCGCATGACCTTGCGGTGCTTGACTCGTCGAGGCATCAACATCGGTCAGGCTCCCTGGGCCGCGGCCGTTGCCGCCGGCTCACGGGCGACGGTCGTCCGCAGCGGCGGAACGTCGCCCCGATAGATCCAGACCTTCACCCCGATCCGGCCGTACGTCGTATGGGCGTGGACCTGGCCGTAGCTGATGTCGGCCCGGAGCGTTCCGAGCGGGATCCGACCCTCCTTGTCCCACTCCTTGCGGCCCATCTCGGAACCGCCGAGACGGCCCGCGACCTGGATCTTCACGCCCTTCGCCCCGGCCTTCATCGAGCGCTGGATCGCCTGCTTGATCGCCTTCTTGTAGGCGATCCGGCGCGACAGCTGCTGGGCGATGTTGCTGGCGACGAGGTAGGCATCGAGCTCCGGCTGGCGGATCTCACGGATCTCGAGCTTGACCTTTCGAGGCGCCGTCAGCTCGCCGATCTGCTGGCGGAGGAGCTCGACGTTCGCCCCGCCCTTGCCGATGACGATCCCCGGCTTCGCGGTGTGGATCGTCACCGTCACGTGGTTGATCCCCCGCTCGATCTCGACGCCGCTCACCGAGGCGTTCGCCAGCCGCCGCTCGACGAGCTGGCGGATGGCGAGATCCTCCTTGACGAGGTTCGTGTACTCCTTGTCGGCGTACCACTTCGCCATCCAGCTGCGGGTGATCCCGATCCGGAAGCCGTAGGGGTGAACCTTGCGACCCATCGCTATCCCTCCCGGTCCCCGACGACGACGGTGATGTGCGTCATCGGCTTGTGGATCGGGAAGGCCCGACCCTGGGCTCGCGGTCGCCAGCGCTTGATCGTCGGCCCCTCGTTGGCGACGGCGTCGAGGACGACGAGGTCCTCCGCCGAGAGGTTCAGGTTGTTCTCGGCGTTGGCGGTCGCGCTCTTGAGGACCTTCGCAACGTCCCGGGCCGCCGCCTGCGGCATGAAGCGCAGGAGGGCGGCCGCCTCCTCGACCGGCTTGCCGCGGATGACCTGGGTCACGAGGCGGGCCTTCCGGGTCGAGCCGCGAACGTACTTGGCAGTTGCGGATACGCGCACGACGACGGCTCCTACTTGAGCGAGGCCGACCGGTCGGTGTGCTTGCCGTGGCCCCGGAAAGTCCGGGTCGGGGCGAACTCACCGAGCCGGTGGCCGACCATGTTCTCGGTCACGTAGACCGGGATGTGCTTGCGGCCGTTGTAGACCGCGATCGTGTGGCCGATGAAGTCGGGGAAGATGACCGAGGCCCGGGACCAGGTCTTCACGACCCGCTTCTCGTTGCGGCGGTTCATCTCCTGGATCCGGGCAAGGAGCCGGGCCTCGACGAACGGCCCCTTCTTGACCGAACGCGACATCTCCGCGTCTCCTCGCTATGCCTTGCGGTGGCGGGAGCGGACGATGAGCCGTCCCGTCGTCTTGTTCCGCCGGGTCCGGTAGCCCATCGCCGGCTTGCCCCACGGCGTCTTCGGCGGCATGCCGGCCGGCGACTTGCCCTCGCCGCCCCCGTGCGGGTGGTCACGGGGCGTCATCGCGACCCCGCGGACCTCGGGTCGCTGGCCCAGGTGGCGGGCACGGCCGGCCTTGCCGAGACTCTGGTTCTCGTGATCGAGGTTGCTGACCTGGCCGATCGTCGCCATGCAGCGGAGGCTGATCCGGCGCATCTCGCCGGAGGGGAGCCGGACCGTCGCGTACTCCCCCTCCTTGGCCAGGAGCTGGGCGGCGGCGCCGGCCGCGCGGACGATCTGGCCGCCGCGGCCGGGGACGAGCTCGATGTTGTGGATCGTCGTGCCGAGGGGGATGTTGGCGAGCGGCAGGGCGTTCCCGAGGCGGGCCTCGGCGTCGGGCCCGGAGACGACGACGTCGCCGACCTTCAGCCCGTGCGGGAGGAGCATGTACCGCTTCTCCCCGTCGCGGTAGTGGAGGAGCCCGATCCGGGCCGAGCGGTTCGGGTCGTACTCGATGGTCGCGACCCGGGCCGGGACTCCGAACTTGTCGCGCTTGAAGTCGATCCGCCGATAGTGGGCCTTCTCGCCGCCGCCCCGGTGGCGGACGGTGACGCGGCCGGCGTTGTTCCGGCCCGAGCCCCGCTTCTGGGGCTCGAGGAGCGGCTTGTACGGCTTGTCGGTCGTGATCTCCTCGAAGGTCGGCCGGGTCATGAACCGGCGACCGGGCGAGGTCGGCTTGTAGCTGCGGAGCGGCATCGGCTCAGACCCCCTCGAAGAACTCGATCTTCTGGCCGGGAGCCAGCGTCACGATCGCCTTCCGCCAGGCGCTCGTCCGGCCGACGATCCGACCCCGACGGGTGCCCCGACGCTTCTCCTTCGGCTTCGTCGTCAGGACGTTCACCCCGACGACCGTCACGCCCTCCTTGCGGTAGAGCTCTTCCACGGCCGCCTTGATCTGGATCTTGTTCGCCTCCGGGTGGACCTCGAAGGTGTACTTGCCGCGGCCAGCCTGGTCGATCGACTTCTCGCTGATGACGGGCCGGATGATGACGTCGGCCGCAGTGAGCGCGCTCATGCGTAGACCTCCTCCATCCGACCGATGGCGGCCTGCTCGATGAGGACGAGGTCCGCCTTCAGCAGATCGACGACGTTCAGGGAGTCGGCGAGGAGGACCTCGACCTTCGGCAGGTTCCGGGCCGAGAGCTCGAGGACCGGATCGCGACCCGGCGCCACGACGAGGACCCGCCGCTCCTTTCCGTCGCCGGCCCCGAGGGCCTCGAGGCTGCCGACGAGATCGCGGGTCCGGATCGCGTCGGGACCGAGGTCGTCGACGACCCGGACGGCCGCGTCGTTCAGCTTCGCGGTCAGGGCGCCCCGGAGGGCAAGGCGCTTCATCTTCCGGGGCAGGCGCTGCTCGTACGAGCGCGGGTGCGGGCCGAAGACGGTCCCCCCGCCCGCCCAGTGCGGCGCCCGGCGGGAGCCCTGGCGGGCCCGACCGGTCCCCTTCTGGCGCCACGGCTTGCGCCCCCCGCCCCGGACCTCGCCGCGGGTCTTCGTATCGTGGGTGCCGAGCCGCCGGCCCGCGAGCTGGGCGGTCACGACCTGGTGGATGACCGCCTCGTTCACCGGCGCGGCGAAGAGGGCGTCGGGCAGCTCGACGCTTCCGATCTCCTTGCCGCTGCGGTCGTAGAGGGTCGTCGTCGGCATCGTCACGCCTTTCGGACCAGGAGGAGCCCGCCCCGCGGCCCCGGGACGGCACCCTTGACGAGGAGGAGGTTCCGCTCGGCGTCGGTCCGGACGACCCGCAGCTTCTTGACCGTGACCCGCTCGGCGCCCATGTGGCCGGCCATCCGGAGGCCCTTGTAGACCCGGCCGGGGGTCGTCCCGGGGCCGATGGAGCCGGGCTTGCGGTAGTTGTCGGAGCCGTGGGTCTTCGGACCACGCTTGAAGTGATGGCGCTTCACCGTCCCGGCAAAGCCGCGGCCCTTCGAGACGCCGGTTACGTCGACGAGCTCGCCGGGCGCGAAGACGTCGGCGACCCCGAGGGTCTGACCGACCTCGAGCCCGTCGACGGACTCGACCCGGAACTCCCGGAGCGTGGCAACCGGCGGCAGCCCCTTGAGCTGCCCGGCGACGGGCTTCGTCAATCGGCGGGCGCGGCCGGCGCCGACCTGGACGGCGGTGTAGCCGTCGCGGTCCGGCGTCCGCAGCCGCGTCACGGTGTTCGGTTCGATCTCGACGACCGAGACCGGCACGACCGTCCCATCGCTGTCGAAGAGCGAGGTCATGCCGACCTTCCGGCCGATGAGCCCAAGACGGTTAGTCATCGCGCATCACATCTTGATCTCGATGTCGACGCCCGCCGCGAGCGAGAGGCGCATGAGCGCATCGATCGTCTTGGACGACGGATCGAGGATGTCGACGAGCCGCTTGTGGGTCCGGATCTCGAACTGCTCGCGGCTGTCCTTGTCGATGAACGGGGAGCGAAGGACCGTGAACTTCTCGATCCGGGTCGGCAGCGGAACGGGACCGACGACGTCGGCACCGGTCCGCTGGGCCGTCTCGACGATCTGGGCCGCCGACTGGTCGAGCAGCCGGTGGTCGTAGGCCTTGAGGCGGATCCTGATCCGCTGCTTCGCCATCGCTCCCTACTCGATGATCTGGGTGATCGCCCCGGCCCCGACGGTCCGGCCGCCCTCGCGGATCGCGAAGCGCTGGCCGGTTTCGAGGGCGATCGGGGTGATGAGCTCGACGGTCATCTCGACGTTGTCGCC
>JBHOQO010000015.1:0-18301 GCA_042408925.1 Chloroflexota bacterium
CTCCGCCGGGAGCTCGCCGCCCGGGACGGCTCCCGGTTCGACCTGCGGGCCTTCCACGATGAGCTGCTCGGCCACGGCTCGCTCCCGCTGGCGACGCTCGCCCGGGAGCTCCCGACCTGGCTCGCCGCCGCGGTCTAGCCGTCACCGGTTTACCTTGACACGCTCCCCTTCGGGCGGGACGCCCTCGTCGCCGCGCAACTGCGGCAGCCGTCGTTACCGTCCGCCGGCGTAGGGTGGTTCGGCTCCTCGGACCGGCCCGAGCCGCCGCCAGCCTGCGGGCCCGCGGTTGCTGTCATATTCCCGCCAGGCGCGCGCTATCGCGGTCGAATCGGCGTCCGAGGCTGGTTCGGGCGGGGAGCCGGTCGGCGACCGAGCGGCGCCGAGCATGACAGCGGGGCAGGGGAGGCGTGCCGGGTGCCGTCCGGGGGCGACGTCGCGGACACACGCCCGTGCCACGAGCATATGGCAACGAACCGGGCGAGATCGAGGCTCCGGGCTGCCCGGTGACGCCGCTGCGTCCGCCCCGCCGAGCGTGGCGCGCCGGCCGATGCCGTTCCAGCCGGCCCTTCCGCGCGGCAGCGGTCCGGATAACGCGCGCCTCACGGGAACATGGCAGAGGTCGGCGGGGGCCTCGCCCCGACGTGCCGTACCGTCGGGGCGATCTCGGCGTGTCGGTGCCGCGGCGGGGGACCGTCATCCCGCACGAGGCGTCGCCGGCGGGCTGCGCCACCCGCGATACCCGAGGCGCCGAGAAGTGCGCATTCCTTCCGAAGACACGGCGTGACATCGGATTTCGCGTCCATCCGGCGGGCACACACCGAGATTCGTGTTGACGCGGCCGTCGCCCGTGTGGCACGATGGGCGCCTCCGCGTCCCGTCCCGCGCGACGCACCGGCGGGCCGTCCCGCCCGCCGGTCGGGCCGCCGGCGGGGCCCGCGCCGAACCGAGCACGGCGCGGACCGAACCGCCGAGGCGCACCGCCGATGGGAGCCGCGGCCGCCGATCCACAGGGGACGACAGCAGGGAGCGATCATGACCGAACCGAGCACCACGAGCACCCAGCCCACCCTCCGCCGCGAGCGCCAGCTCGCCATGTACCGACACGCCTCCCGGATCATGCCCGGCGGCACCGACTCGAACTTCCGGGCCTGGGGCGAGTCGACGATCTACGTCGATCGCGGCGAGGGCGGCCTCGTCTGGGACATCGACGGGAACGAGTACGTCGACCTCCGGATGGGCTACGGCCCCGTCATCCTCGGCCACGCCGACCCGCGGGTCGACGACTACGTGAACGAGCGGATGCGCCGCGGCGTCAGCTTCTCGCTGACGAGCGAGGACGAGGTCCGGGCGGTCGAGCTCCTCTGCGAGCTGACCGGCTGGGTCGAGATGGCCCGGCTGACGGTCTCCGGGACCGAGGCGACGATGCACGCGATGCGGGTCGCCCGCGCCTACACCGGCCGGAACAAGATCGTGAAGTTCGAGGGCCAGTATCACGGCGTCCACGACTACGCCCTCATCTCGGTCCTGCCGAACGACGTCGGCGAGCTCGGCGATCCCGACAACCCGGTCCGCCTCGCCTGGGGTCGGGGGATCCCGGCGGCCGTCGCCGAGACGATCATCCCGGCCCGCTACAACAACCTCGAGGTCCTCAGGCGGCTCTTCGAGCGGGAGGGGCACGACATCGCGGCGATCATCGTCGAGCCGGTCCTTGGCAACGCCCAGGGGATCATGCCCCAGCCCGGCTTCCATGCCGCGATGCGGGAGCTGACCCGCGAGTTCGGGATCCTCCTCATCTTCGACGAGGTGAAGACCGGCTTCCGGTTCGCGAAAGGCGGGGCGGCCGAGTACTTTGGGGTGACGCCGGACCTGGCGACGTACGCGAAGGCGATGGGGAACGGCTACCCGGCCGCCGCCTTCGGCGGCCGCCGCGAGGTCATGAGCGTCCTGCCGAGCCAGGTCAGCCACGGCGGGACGTACGCCGGCAATCGGGTCGCGGCGGCCGCCGCCGTCAAAACCCTCGAGATCCTCCGCGATACCCCGGCCCTCGAGACGATCCGACGGACCGGCGAGGCGATCCAGGCCGGGATCCGCCAGGTCATCGAGGCAAAGGGGATCCCCTTCATCTTCACCGGCCACCCGTCGATGTTCGGGATCATGTTCACCGAGCGGGTCCCGACCGAGTACCGCGACTGGGCGAACACCGACCACGAGCTCTACGACGCCGTCGCCGTCGGGATGCACGCCCGGGGCGCGATGCCCGAGCCCGACAGCCGCGAGCCGTGGTTCATCTGCGAGGCCCACAGCCGGGGCGACATCGTCGATCGGGTCGTCTCGATCTTCGCCGACAGCTTCCACGCCGCCCTCGAGGCCCGAGCCCGGGGCCGGGCCGCCGTCGCCGGCTGACCGGAGGGCAGGGGCGGTGGCGGTCGACGGGAGCGCGGTCCGATCCGTCGATCGGGCCGCGGCGCTCCTCCTCGCCCTCGGCGACCACCAGGGGGCGGCGGGCGTGAGCGAGCTCGCCCGCCGCCTCGGCCTCCACAAGTCGACGGCCTCCCGTCTTCTCGCGACCCTCGAGCGCCGGGGGCTCGTCGAGCAGGACAGCGAGACCGGCAAGTACCGGCTCGGCATCGTCGTCATCCGCCTCGCCGAGCATGCCGAACGAACCCTCGATCTCCGGGCCATCGGGCTCCCCGAGCTCGAGCGGCTCGCCCGGCGGGTCCATGAGACGGCCGGACTCGCGATCGCCGACGGCGGCGAGCTCGTCTGCGTCGCCCAGGTCGACGGCCCGAACCTCGTGGCCGTCGGCGACTGGACGGGCCGGCGCGGGCCGCTTCATGCCCTCGCCGCCGGGAAAGTGATCCTCGCCGCCCGGCCGGAGCGGGACCTCGCCCGGCTCGTCCGGCAGGGACTGGCGGCGTACACGGAGCGGACCCTCGTGACCCTGGAGCCGCTCCTCGAGGACCTGGCCCGGACCCGGCGGCGCGGCTACGCCACCGCCTTCGGCGAGTACGAACGGGGCCTCAACAGCATCGCCGCGCCGGTCCGGGACGCCCGCGGCCAGGTCGTCGCGGCGGTCCAGATCTGGGGCCCGGCCTTCCGGGTCTCCTTGCGACGGGTCCCCGAGCTGGCCGCCGCGGTTCGCGAGACCGCCGACCAAATCAGCCGCCGGCTCGGCGCCGTCGACGGCTGAGCGGCGGGGCCGGCCCGGCCCGCCCGGCCCGCCGGGCCCGCCGGGGCTCGAGTCGACGCCCCGCGGCGTCCGGTCGCCGGGCCCGACCCTGGTAGGCTTGGGCCATGCCGAACCTGAGCCGCATCGACCTCGACGCGCTCCTCACCGAGTACGGCGGCCGACTCCTCGCCGTCGCCGTCATCGTCGCCGCGGCGATGGTCGTCGACCGCGTCGGCCGGATCCTCATCCACCGGGCCGTCGAGCACGCCCTCGATCGACCGGCCGCCGACAGCACCGCCGCCGAGCTCTCGGCGATGGAGCGTCGGAAGCGGGTCGAGACCCTCGATTCCTTCTTCGTCAAGCTCCTGCGGGGCGTCGTCGTCGTCGTCGCGATCCTCCTCGTCCTCAACACCCTCGGGCTTCTCGCCGCCTTGGCCGGGCTCAGCCTCATCGGCGCCGGCCTCGCCTTCGGGGCGCAGAACACGATCCGCGACTTCCTCAACGGGGCGTTCATCCTCCTGGAGAACCAGTACGCGAAGGGCGACGTTGTCCGGATCGCCGGGGTCGCCGGGAGTGTCGAGGACTTCAGCCTCCGGCGGACGACGCTTCGCGACCTCGACGGGACCGTCCACGTCGTTCCCAACGGGGCGATCACCGTCGCCTCGAACCTGACTCGGACCTGGGCCCGAATCAACGAGAACGTCCCGATCGCCTACGAGGCTGACCTCGACCGGGCCATCGAGGTCATCGACGCCGTCGGCCAGGAGATGGCTGCCAGCGAGGTCTGGCGGCGCCGGATCCTCGAGGCGCCACGAGTCATCCGCGTCGAGCAGCTCGGCGACAACGCCGTCGTCCTCAAGATCCTCGGCACGGTCCGGGCGGCCGACCAGTGGGAGGCGGCCGGTGAGCTCCGACGCCGCCTCCTCGAGGCGTTCCGCGAGCACGGCATCGAGATCCCGTATCCAAGGCGGGTGGTCGTGACGAGGACCGCCGGGAGCGGCGACGACGAGGTCGGACGAACCGGCGAGGGAACAGATTCGCCGCCCGCCGCCTCGCCTTCGTAGAATGGGGCGCCACGAGTCCGGTCGATCGTCGCAGCCTTCGGAGGAGCACCGTCCCGTGAGCGCCCAGCCCGATCCCGTCGTCCCCGAGGTCAGCCGACCCGAGATCGAGAACCTCCTCGTCGAGGCCCGCCGCTTCCCGCCGCCGCCCGAGTTCGCCGCCCGGGCGAACGTCGGCCCCGAGATCTACGAGGAAGCCGAGCGCGATTACGTCGCCTTCTGGGAGCGCCTCGCCCGCGAGCGGATCACCTGGTTCACCCCCTTCGAGACGACCCTCGAATGGGACCTGCCGTTCGCCAAGTGGTTCGTCGGGGGCGAGCTCAACGTCGCCTACAACTGCGTCGACCGCCACGTCGAGCGCGGCCTCGGCGACAAGGTCGCCTACCACTGGATCGGCGAGCCGGGCGACACCCGGACACTCACGTACGCCGACCTCCTCCGGGAGGTCTCGAAGTGCGCGAACGCTCTCAAGGAGCTCGGCGTGCGCAAGGGCGATCGGGTCGCCATCTACCTGCCGATGATCCCCGAGCTCCCGATCGCGATGCTCGCCTGTGCCCGGATCGGCGCCCCCCACACCGTTGTCTTCGGCGGCTTCAGCGCCGAGGCCCTGGCCGGACGGATCAACGACTGCGAGGCGAAGGTCCTCATCACCGCCGACGGCGGCTGGCGGCGCGGCAAGAAGGTGAACCTCAAGCACCACGCCGACGAGGCGCTCGTCGACACGCCGACGATCGAGCACGTCATCGTCGTGAACCGGCTTCGCGAAGGCGCCCACATGGTCGAGGGCCGCGACCACTGGTGGGGCGAGCTCGTCGACCGCCAGCCCGAGCACTGCCCACCCGTCCCGGTCGAGAGCGAGCACATGCTCTACCTGCTCTACACCTCGGGCACGACGGCGAAGCCGAAGGGGATCGTCCACACCTCGGCCGGCTACCTTCTGGGAACCAGCTACACCCACTGGGCGATCTTCGACATCAAGCCCGAGGACGTCTACTGGTGCGCCGCCGACATCGGCTGGGTGACCGGCCATTCCTACATCGTCTACGGCCCGCTGGCGAACGCGACGACGGGGATCCTCTACGAGGGGGCCCCGGACACGCCGGCCTGGGACCGCTGGTGGCAGATCGTCGAGGACTACAAGGTGACGATCCTCTACACGGCGCCGACGGCGATCCGGGCCTTCATGAAGCAGGGTCCCGAGTGGCCGGCGAAGCACGACCTCTCGTCGCTTCGGCTCCTCGGCTCGGTCGGTGAGCCGATCAACCCCGAGGCCTGGCTCTGGTACCACGAGCACATCGGCGGCGGCCGGGCTCCGATCGTCGACACCTGGTGGCAGACCGAGACGGGGATGATCCTGATCACCCCGCTCCCCGGGATCACGACGACGAAGCCCGGCTCGGCGACGTTCCCGTTCCCGGGCATCGAGGCCGACGTCGTCGACGCCGAGGGTCGCTCGGTTCCCCTGGGCGGCGGCGGCTACCTCGTCTTGAAGCGCCCCTGGCCGGCGATGCTCCGCGGCATCTACGGCGACCCCGAGCGCTACCGCCAGACGTACTGGAGCCGGTTCCCCGGGATGTACTTCGCCGGCGACGGGGCGAAGCGGGACGAGGAGGGCTACTACTGGCTCCTCGGCCGGGTCGACGACGTCATGAACGTCGCCGGGCACCGGATCAGCACGACCGAGGTCGAATCGGCCCTCGTCGACCACCGCTCGGTCGCCGAGGCGGCGGTCGTCGGCAAGAGCGACGAGGTGACGGGGCAGGCAATCTTCGCCTTCGTGATCCTAAAAGCCGGGCAGGAGCCGTCCGAGGCGCTCGCCCTCCAGCTCCGGGAGCACGTCGCCTACGTCATCGGCCCGATCGCCCGCCCGAAGTACCTGATGTTCGTCCCCGACCTGCCGAAGACCCGCTCGGGCAAGATCATGCGCCGCCTCCTCCGCGACATCGCCGAGGGGCGGCCGCTCGGCGACACGACGACCCTCGCCGACGCGGCGGTCGTCGACACGATCCGCGAACGGACCGGCGCCGCCGAAGAGGAGTAAGGCCCGTGCCCTTCGGCTTCCTCCGCCGTCGGCCCGCGAACCCGCCGGGCGAGCCGGGCGCCGGTGCCGGGCCGGCCCCGCCCGAGGGGAGCCGGGGGATCGCTTTCGATGCCCTCACCGAGGAGTGGCGCCTGGTCGGGACGATGCACGTCGTCGGTCGCCTCTCGGACGCCCTGAACCGCCGGGAGACGATCGCCATCAGCGACGTCCACTGGGCGCCCATCGACGACCCCGATGCCCTCGCCGCGGTCCCGGGCTTGAAGGCCGTCGACCCGTACGACCTCATCGTCGCCCTCGCCGGACCCGACAGCGTCCCGCCGATGTCAGAGGCCGAGCGCGAGGCGCACCGGGTCCACAAGGTCCCGTACGACGTCGCCCTCGAGGCCCCGCCGTTCCGGGTCGTCGGGACCGTCTACCTCTACCCGGGGACCGAGCCCGAGCGCCTCCTCGACCGGGCGACCGAGATGTTCGTCGCGGCGACCGACGCCTACGTCTTCGTCGGCGGGCGGGAGCTCGAGTGGGCGCGCGGGCAGACCGTCCTCGTCAACCGCTTCTACCTGCGGGGCATCGAGCAGATCGATCGCCGAACGCTCCAGCGGGTCGTGCCGCTCCCCGGGCAGCCGCTCGGCGGAACGAGCTGGCGCGAGCGGGCGCGCTGACCGAGTCGGGACCCCGTCCGGACCGAACCGGATCAGACCCGAGCCGGCTCGCCGGTCGCCTCGCGGGCGAGCGGCCGCGGCCGGCCGAAGAGGCCGAAGATGGAGCGCTTCGCCGGCTCGCGGCGGGGGACCCCGAGGATCCGGTCGGCGAGGGCCTCGAAGTCCTCGGTGACGGCCTCGCGCGGGTAGCGCTCGACGACGGTCCGCCCCTCGTTCGCGGCCCGGACGAAGAGGAGCCCGCCGGAGCGGATGCAGGCGACGGCCGGCAGGCCGATGGTCCGCTCGATGTCGGCGACCGAGACGCCGCTGTTCGCCCGGTTCACGACGAGGGCGAGCCGGGCGCCGATCTTGAGCTGCTCGGCGACCTCGCGGAACTGAACGGCCGCCCGGAGCGCCGGGACGTCCGGCGTCACCGGGACGAGGATCCGGTCGGCGACCCCGAAGATCGCCCGGTTCAGGGGGCTGTACGAGGGGTGGAGGTCGACGACGACGATCTCGGCGTGGGCCCGAGCCCCCTCGACGGCCGCGGCGACGCGGGTCGGTTCGAGGACCTCGACGGCGAGCGGGCTCGAGGTCAGGCTCGCCACCGACAGGCCGCTCGGGTGGGCCGCGGCGACCTCGACGAGGGCCCGCGACGGGTCGCCGGCGGTCCCCTCGCGCCAGGCGTCGGCGAGGGTCACGATCTGGTCGAGGCCGAGGGACGTCGCGACGTGGCCGGTCACCGTATCGGCGTCGACGAGGAGAACCTTCTTCGACCGGCGGACCGCGAGGGCCGCCGCGAGGTTCGTGGCGATCGTCGTCTTGCCGACGCCGCCCTTGGCGTTGAAGACCGCGACGACCCGCCCCCGCCGGCGCCAGATCGTCGGGTCGACCGGGCCGTGCTCGACGATCTCACCCTCGGCGGCGGTCGTCGGGGTCTGGGAGCGGATACACATCGCCTCGATCCGCCAGCGAACCGACTCGGCCGTGTACGGCCGGCTCATGTACTCGTCGGCCGAGGAGACGGCGGCGGTCAGCTCGGCGAGGCGCTCGAGCATGGCCGGCGGGACGACGATGAGGGCCGGGATCGCCCGGCCGTTCTCGTGGAGCAGCGCGTGCTCGTCGAGGAGGGCGTCGAAGTCGGTCTCGCCGTCGAGGACGGCCACGGCGACCTCCGTCCCGGCGTCGAGGAGTGCCGCCAGCTCGGCCGGTCGCTGCACGGTGGCGACGGCGTAGCCGGCGTCGCGGAGCTCGGCGGCGACGGCCTCGGCCTCGCTCGGCGGGAGGGCAACGGCGATCGTGGGTCGGAGCATCGGGCCGCCTCAGGCCGAGAGGTCGGGGTCGTGGGCTGTCACGGCGAGGCGGCCGGGCCGGCTCTCGGTGACGCGGGCCCCGAAGCCCGGGAGGGTCGGGACGGCGGCGGCGAGGTCGAGCTCGGGATCGTGGCTGACCGTAAAGACGAACTCGCCGGCCGGGCCGGAGGCGACGCCGACGTGGTCGACGCCCGGGAGGTGGGCGAGGTGGCGCTTGAAGCCGGCGATACTCGCGACGCTGACGAGGCCGACGACGGCGACCGTCGTCGTGACCGGCGGGCTCGGTGGGGCGGCGATCTCGTCGCGGGTCCCGAGCAGGCCGGCGAGGCGGGCCGCGAGCTGGGCGTCGTTGAGCCCCTCGAGCTCGTCGCCCTCGGCGGCCGCGCCCTCGGCGGCCGCGCCCTCGGCGGCCGCACCCTCGAAGGTCGGCCCGCTGATCTCGGAGCCCTCGGCGGTCTCGGCGGCACGGGCGGCGGCCTCGATGGCAGCGAAGGCGGCCTCGCGGGCGGCCTCGTCGAGCTCGGGGGTCGGGCTTGTCGGCTCGGCGTCGAGCGTTGCTGTCTCGGCGGGTCCGGTCTCCGCCTCGGGTGCCATCACCTCGGCCTCGGGAGTCATCGCCTCCGCCTCGGGTGCCGCGTCGAGGGGCCCCGGCGTCGGGGTGCGGACGGCGGCCGGCCCGGCCAGGATCTCGTCGAAGGGCGGCGGCTCGGGGAGGTTGGCGGCGAGGGCGGCGAACTGGGTCGGGTCGTCGACGGCAAGGAGGCGCTCGAAGAAGCGATCCATCTCGGCCTCGAAGGCCCCGACGGCGCCCTGGAGGCGCTCGATCTGGGCCTCGATCCGAGCGGCCTGGGCCTCGATCTCCTCCTCGAGGGCCGCCTTCCGCTCGGCGATCCGACGCTCCGTCTCCTCGCGGATCCGCGCAATCTCGGCCTTCGACCAGTCGCGGATCGCGGCCACGTCGTCGTCGGCGGCGCGGCGGAGGGCGGTGATCTCCTCGGCCGAGCGGGCGTGGAGCTCCTCGATGAACGCCTTCGACTCGCCCCGGAACTGCTCGAGGACCCGTTCCCGGGCCTCGAGGGCGGCGGCGTGCATCGCCCGGGCGAGCTCGGCGAGGAAGGCGTTCGAGCGACGACGAACCCCGGGCGCCGTCGTGCCCGGGCTCGGGGTTGGAGACTCCGGGCTCGGGTTGGCCTCCGCCTCGGCCGGCGCGGCGGTCGGGATCGACTCCGACCCGGACGTCCCGCCGGGAGCGGCGGCGTTGGTGCTGCCGGCCGTCCCGAGCGCGCCGGGCTCGGCGGGAGCGGGTTCGGTCGCCTCGGCGGGCGTCGATCCGTCGGCTCCTGGATCGGCGTCGCGTGCCGCGTCGGATGCCGAGCGTTCCGCCGTCCAGGGGAGCCGGAAGCCCGGCCGGGATTCGGTCGTCGCCATGGGTGTCGTGATCCTCTCCACGGTTCGGGCAGGGGACCCGGGGGTCGAGGGCATCGTATGAGGGCCGGGTGGGTCGGGTGCAGTCCGCTAGAGGTACCGGCGGATCGCACCGGTGGTACCGCCGGGCGGGTCGGACGACCAAATTCGCGCCGCGACGGTACGATGCCGCAACGATGACCGGCGGGCTCGACGCTCCTTCGACACCGCTCCTCGACCGCCTCGGTCGGCCGCTCCGGGACCTCCGGATCTCGGTCACCGACCGCTGCAACTTCCGCTGCGTCTACTGCATGCCGGCCGAGGTCTTCGGCCGCGACTACGCGTTCCTGCCGCGGCCGATGCTCCTGACCTTCGAGGAGATCGCCCGGCTGGCTCGGATCTTCGTCGAGCTCGGCGTTCGCAAGCTCCGGATCACCGGCGGCGAACCGCTCGTCCGGCGCGACCTGCCGGTCCTCGTCGAGCTCCTCGCGGCGCTCCGGACCCCGGACGGCCGGCCCCTCGATCTGACCCTCACGACGAACGGCTCGGCCCTCGCCAAGCTCGCGGCGCCGCTCGCCGCCGCCGGCCTCCGGCGGATCACCGTCAGCCTCGACTCCCTCGACGATGCGACGTTCCGGCGGATGAACGGCGTCGACTTCCCGGTGACCCGGGTCCTCGACGGGATCGCCGCTGCCCGGGCGGCGGGTCTCGATCCGATCAAGGTGAACATGGTCGTCCGCCGCGGCCTCAACGAGGATTCGATCGTGCCGATGGCTCGCTGGGCCCGTGAAGAGGGGCTCGTCCTGCGGTTCATCGAGTACATGGACGTCGGGGCCTCGAACGGCTGGCGACTCGACGACGTCGTCACCGCGGCCGAGATCATCGAGCGGATCGGGGCGGTCTTGCCCCTCGAGCCGGTCGAGCCGGCGTACCGGGGCGAGGTCGCCAGGCGGTGGCGGTATCGGGACGGTGGCGGCGAGATCGGGGTCATCGCCTCGGTGAGCGAACCGTTCTGCGGCGACTGCACCCGGGCCCGCCTCTCGGCCGACGGGCAGCTCTACACCTGCCTCTTCGCCGCCCGCGGCCACGACCTCCGCTCGCTCCTCCGCGCGGGTGCCGACGACGCGGCGATCCGATCCTTCATCGTCGAGCGCTGGACGGGCCGGCGCGACCGCTACTCGGAGGAGCGGACCGAGGCGACGGCCAGGCTCCCGAAGGTCGAGATGTTCGCCATCGGCGGATGAGCGCCCGACGGGAGCCGAGCCGGTGATCGAGCCAGGGTTGTCCACCACCCGTCCACGGGGCGGCGGAGGTCGTGGATATCTCCGCCGGCGAGGGCTCGAAGTTCGTGGATAAGTCCCTTGACCGCCGGCGGGCGGGGCGCGTACCGTACGACCTGCCCGAAGGGGCCGCAGGGACCCGAGGGCCGGAGATCACATCAACGGCTTTCGACCCACCGGTCGCTTCGGGCGCTTTCTTGCCCGGTCAGGGCGGCCTCCGGGTCGCCCGCGGGCGCTCGCTCGGCGGGACGTGACCGGCATCCCGGTGTCGGTACTCCCGCCGGGCGGGCGTCAGGGGGCCGAACCGCTCCGTCGTCTTCCTCGACGCTCCGGCCTCCGGCCCTACCCGCCGTCGGCCCCGCGGCGGCCGCGCCATCCCTCATGTCGTCGCCGGCCGTGATCCCGCCCGCCGAGCAGCCGGCCCGCCTCGCCGCCCTGGAAGCGGCCGTGCGGCGCCGCTCCGACCTCCGCCCGGCCGTCGGGATCGTCCTCGGATCGGGGCTCGGCGGCCTCGCCGACGCCCTCACCGAGCCCGTCGCCATCCCCTTCGCCGAGCTTCCCGGCTGGCCGCCGGCGACGGCTCCCGGCCACGCCGGCCGCCTCCTCCTCGGCCGCCTCGAGGGGGTCCCGGTCGCCTGCCTCCAGGGCCGCTTCCACCTCTACGAAGGCCACGACCCGGGCCTCGTCGTCGAGCCCGTCCTCCTCATGGGTCGCCTCGGCGCCCGGATCGTCGTCCTGACGAACGCCGCCGGCGGTGTGAACCCGGCCTTCGGGCCGGGCACCCTCATGATCATCGCCGATCACCTCAACCTCACCGGTCGGAACCCGCTCGTGGGCCCGAACGCCGACGAGGTCGGGCCGCGCTTCCCCGACCTCAGCGAGGCCTGGAGCCCCCGGCTACGGGCGGCGCTCCGTGCCGCCGGGGAGGCCGAGGGGGTCGCCCTGGCCGAGGGCGTCTACGCCGGGCTCCTCGGCCCGACCTACGAGACGCCGGCCGAGGTTCGGATGCTCCGGACCCTCGGCGCCGACGCGGTCGGGATGTCGACGGTCCTCGAGGCGATCGCGGCCCGCTGGGCGGGCCTCGAGATCTGCGGCGTCTCCCTCGTCACGAACGCGGCCGCCGGCCTCACCGGAGCGCCGCTCAGCCACGAGGAGGTCCTGGCCACGGGAGCCGAGGCCGGCCCCCGCCTCGCCCGCGTCCTCCGTCGCTTCGTCCGTGAGGTCGGGCCGGGCTGAGGGCTGGCCGGTGGGCCCGGTCTAGCTGCCGGGCTCGGTGGGTGCCGCCCGCGCCGGGCCGCCGACCGGTGACCTCCCCGCCCGGCTCGCCTTCGACGCCTCGGCCCAGGCGGCGAGGACGACGTCCTTGTGGGGCCGGATCGGGCAGTGGCCGTCGCGGTTGCCGAACTCGTCGCAGTACCCGAGGGGCACGCACTTCGGGGCGAGGAAGGCGCCGAGGAAGGGGCTGACCGAGAAGACCTCATGGCGGATGAGCTGGAAGAGGCGCCGGATCTCCCACTGGGCCATCGTGCAGAGCCGGAGGCCGGCCATGTGGATGAGGGCCCGCAGGTTTGCCGTCATGACGAGGTTCGTCCGGGTCGCGTTCGGGAAGACGAAGCGGGCGTCCTCGCCCGGGACACCGGCCTCGAGGAGCGCCTCGTAGGTCTCGAGGGCGCCGGCGATCTGGGCCTCGTACCGGGCGCGGAGGTCGGGATCGGCCTCGGCGATCGAGGCCGGCAGGACCGTCGCCGCCTCCTTGTACTTCACGTACCGCTGGCTCTGCTGATCGAAGGCGACCCCGACCCGGTGCCGGACCAGCTGGTGCGACAGGGTTCGGCTCACGCCGCTGATGGCGAAGGTGAAGACGACGTGCTCGATGGTGCTGCCGTGCCCCGATTCGATGACACGGCTGATGAGGCGCTGCATCTTCGCCGGCTCGACCTCGCCGGCCACGGCCCGCCGGAAGATGGACTCGGGGTCCTCCTCGGAATAGCAGGTCCGGCAGGCGGTCCAGATGATGGGGACGTAGTAGCGCTCGGCGATCTCGCGGGTCGGGAAGAGGAGCGTCGCCCGGATCCCGAGCTCGTGGCGGGCGGGGCTCCGGGGGGTCGCGGCGGGACGGGCCGGGCTCGACGTCATCGCCGTGGAGTCTAACCGGCCCCGGCGTCCGGTGCGCCGGGCGCGTCCGACGGAGCGGCCGGCCCGGCGGCCGGTACGGCGCTCACCGCGGGACCTCGCCGCGTCGGGCGCTCCGGGCGGACGAACCACCACCAGTAGAGCGCGGTCGCCACGCTGTACGAGGCGATGACCGTGAGGAAGTTCACGGCGTAGCCGCGCTCGAACCCGAGGTTCGCCTGGACGAGGCTGTAGTACGGCCCCCCGACGACCCAGCCGGCCGACCAGACGAGGCTCATCGCCGCCGAGAGCGACGCCCGTTCGGCCGGGGCGGCCCGTTCCATGGCGAAGGCCGAGAGGATCGGGTTCCCGGCGTTCATGAGGGCGTTCCGGACGGCGAGGGCGACGAGGACGAGGGGCAGGACCGGAACCCAACCGAGGACGACGAGGAAGGGGATGCTCGCCCCCTGGACGGCGACGACCGAGCCCATCTGACCAAAGCGCCGGGCGAGCGCCGGCTGGAGGAGGGTCGCGAGGGCGGTTCCGAGGGCCGCCACGGCGAAGGCGCCGTTGAGCGTCGCGATGTCGAGGCCGAACTTCCGCTGGATGTAGAGGTTCAGGAACGGGATGCACTGGCCGGCCCCGACCGAGATGAGGAAGCCCGGGACGAGGAGGCGGGCGAAGAGGCCGGGGTCGGAGACCGTGATCCAGCGGCCGAGGCGGCCGCGGTTCGGGCCGGGGTCGCCCGGCGGGGGTCGGAGGTCGGGGAGGCGACGGGCCGGCGGGCGGTCGTCGCCGAGCCGCCAGGCGACGACGATCGAGGCGACGAGGAGGACGACCATCGCCGCGACGATGACCCGGTACGCCGCCGGGCCGCTCGGGTCGAAGCCGCCGACGGCGGCGACGACGGCCGCGAGGAGCCCCCCGACCAGGGCCGCCCCGACGGTCGTGACGTTGCCGATCGCCGCCTGGAGGGCGAAGAGCTCGTTCCGGTGTTCCGGCCGCGAGTGCTCGCTCAGGTAGGGGTTGGCGAGGACGAAGAACGCCTCCTGGCCGGCTCCGAAGAGGGCCCCTAGGGCGATGAACGCCGGCGCCGAGCGGACGACCAGGAACCCGGCGACGGCGGCGGTCATGAGGGCGAGGCCGGCGACGATGACGAGCCGCCGCCCGAGGCCGTCCGAGGCGGCACCGGCCGGGAGGGCGGCGAGGACGCCGGCCGCCGAGGCGGCGGTCGCCACGAGACCGATGACGGCCGGGCTGATCCCGAGGGAGGCGAGGTAGAGGTTGAAGTCGACCCAGTAGAGGCTGATCGCGCCGCCCGAGACGAAGGTCAGGACGAGGAAGACGCGGGCGTCGCGCTCGAAGCCGGTGTAGGTCCGGGCGAAGGCGGCGATGCGGTTCAGGAGGACCTCCGGTTCGGTCGGGGGACGCCGAGGGACTGCCCCGACCGCTCGGCGGAGTCCGCCGGGCTAGAGGTGGTCGGAGCAGGAGAGAAAGTAGCCGCAGCGGCAGACGAGCTTGCAGGCCCGATCGCGGAGCCGGGCCCCGCAGTTCGGGCAGGTCAGGAGGACCTCGCCCGGGTCGAGCGCCGGCTCGGCGCGGGCGGCCATGGGGCTCGGCTGGATGCGCCGCGCCCTGAGGACCGGAGCCGCGGCGGGACTCGACCGGTCGTCCTGCTGCATGGCGCCATCGTAGCCGGTCGAAGACCGACCGGCGGGGCGACGTCCGAAGCGACGCTCCGAACGATCCAGCCCGATCGAGACGCCGGGTCAGGCCGGCTCGGCCGACGCCGCGGCCGCGCCGGGCCCGCCGAGGGCGTAGGCGACGATCTCGTCGAGCGGCATCGCCGCTCCCTCGGCGGCGTACCGTTCCAGGTCGGCCGGGTCGAGCGCCGTTTGGGCCGTCGGGCGGCTCGCCGCCTCGAACGTCTCCTCGACCCAGCCGGCGAGCCGGACCCCGGTCGTCCGTTCGAGCCGCCGGGCCGCCCCGCGGAGGCGACCGGCCCGCGGGAGGTCTCCGTCGACGACGGCCTCGGCGGCGAGATCGTCGAGGCAGAGGTTCACGCCGGCCAGATCGCCCGCCTCGTGGAAGTGGCGGAGGGCGTGGCGGAGCGTCGTTCGCGCCTCGTCGACCGAGCCCGACTTGAGGAGGGCGGTCCCGAGCATGTGGAGCGACCACGCCTCCATCGTCCGCTGGCCGACGCTCCGGAAGCCGTCGAGGGCAGCCCGGAAGTGGTCGATCGCTTCGGGCAGGGCGTTCGTGAAGTAGGCGACGCTGCCGAGGGCCCAGAGGAGGTTCGCCTCGCCGACCGGATCCCCGAGGTCGCGGTAGATGGCGAGCGCCTCCTCGAGCTGACCGCGGGCGCGGGCGATTTCCTCGGGGACCGTCCCCTGGGCGGTCTCACCGACGACGGCGAGGACGTCGATGAAGCTGCGGTTGTAGAGGGCGTTCGCGATCTCCCGGCGGTCGCCGACCTCGCGCCAGCAGGCGAGGGCCCGGTCGTAATGCGCGGCCGCGGCCGCGGCGTCGGCCTGCCAGTAGGCGACGCCGCCGGCGGCTTCGTGGAGCCTCCCGAGGAGCGGCGCCGGGAGGTCGCCGGCGATCGCCTCGATCGCCTCGAGCCGCATCCGGGCCTCGTTCAGGTAGCCCCGCTGCTGCCAGAAGCGCCAGCAGGCGAACCCCAGCCGGACCGCCGTCTCAGCGTCACCCTCCTCGACCGCCCCGTCGATCGCCGCCCGGACGTTGTCGTGCTCGACCTCGAGTCGGTCGAGCCAGCGGCGCTGCTCGGTGCCGGCGAGGTGCGGGGCGGCGGCCTCGGCGAGGTCCCGGAACCAGCGGCGGTGGCGCTCCCGGATCGCCGCCGCCTCGCCGGCCGCGTCGAGCATCTCGGCGGCGTACTCGCGGATCGCCTCGAGGAGGATGAAGCGGGTCGTCCCGCCGCGCTCCTCGGTCCGGACGAGGCTCTGCTCGGTGAGCGAGGCGAGGCCGTCGAAGACGTCGACCCCGAGCTCGTCGGCGGGGCCGCAGACGGCCTCGGCGGCCTCGAGGTCGCAGCCGCCCCGAAAGACCGAGAGGCGCTCGAGGAGCCGCCGGCAGCCGGGCGCCACGAGCTCGTAGCTCCAGGCGATGGCGCCGCGGAGCGTCTGCTGGCGGGCCGGGACGTCCCGGGCACCGCTCGTCAGCAATCCGAGCTGACGTTCGAGCCGGCGGAGGATCTCCTCGGGCGACAGGAGCCGGACCCGCGCGGCGGCGAGCTCGATGGCGAGCGGCATCCCCTGGAGTCGGGCGCAGATCTGGGCGACGGCCGGGGCGTTCTCGTTCGTGACCCCAAAGTCCGGCCGGGCGGCGACGGCGCGGGCGATGAAGAGCCGGACCGCCTCGTACTGGCTGAGTGCGGCAGGATCGGGATGGGCGAGGGCGGGCGGGAGGTTCTCTCGCTCGACGACCGAGAGGCGGCTCGTGTCGGGCGGCGTCGGAAGACCCGGCACCGGGAGCTCCCGCTCCCCCGTGACGCGGAGGACGGCCCGGCTCGTTGCCACGACGGCGACGTTCGGGGCCCGCCGGAGGAGCTCGGCGACGACCGGTGCGGCCTCGACGACCTGTTCGAAGTTGTCGAGGACGAAGAGGAGGTGCCGTTCGCCGACGGCGTCGACGAGGACGTCGAGCGGCGGTCGGCCGGGTGCCTCGACGGCTCCAAGGACCCGACCGATGGCCGGGGCGACGAGGTCGGGGTGCCGGAGCGGCTCCAGGGCGACGAAGTAGACGCCGGCCTCGAAGCGGTCGGCGACCGTCGCCGCCAGCTGGAGGGCAAGGCGGGTCTTGCCGGTCCCGCCGGGCCCGGTCAAGGTCAGGAGCCGCGTCTCCGCGAGGAGCGCCCGGGCCCGGGCGAGCTCGGCCTCGCGGCCGACGAAGCTCGTCAGCTGGGTCGGCAGGTTGTTCGGCCGGCGGTCGAGGGAGCGGACCGGCGGGAAGTCGGCCGGGAGCCCCTCGATCTCGAGCTGCCAGAGGCGCTCGGGCCGGAGGTCCTTGAGGCGGTGCTCGCCGAGGTCCCGGAGGGCGATGCCGGCCGGGAGGTGGTCGGTGACGAGGCCGCGAGTCGTCTCGGAGAGGAGGACCTGTCCGCCGTGGCCGGCGCCCGCAATCCGGGCCGCCCGATGGACGTCGAGGCCGACGTACGAGCCCTCGGCGTCGAGGACCCCCTCGCCGGTGTGGAGCCCGATCCGGACCCGGACCACGGCGGCCGGGGGCCACGCCTCGGCGGCGAGGGCGCGCTGGGCGAGGGCCGCGGCCTCGACGGCCGCCGACGCCGTGGCGAAGACGGCGAAGGTCCCGTCGCCCTCGGTCCCGACCTCGATCCCGTCGGCAGCCTCGAGGGCGGTCCGAAGGAGCATCCGGTGGCGCTCGAGGAGCGGTTGCCAGCCGGCCGTGCCGAGCTCGGTGGCGAGCCGCGTCGAGCCCTCGACGTCGCTGAAGAAGAAGGTGATGGTCCCGGTCGGCGGGCGCGGGAGCTGCGATGCGTTCGTGGCGGTTCTCCTTGCCGGGAGGGGACGCGGCCGCCTCGGGCGATGGCAGGGACGGCCTAGTGGTGGTGGTCCTCGGTCGTGCGGCGGAGGCGCTCGGCGAGGGTCCGAAGGAGCGCCAGGGTCACGGCCGGGTGGGCGAGGAGGAGCTGCTCGGCGTCCCAGGCGGCGACGGCGAGGCAGCGCGTGGGCTCCTCGGCGACGACCGAGGCGACCCGCGGTCGGCGGTCGAGGACGCTCAGCTCGCCGACGCACTCGCCGGGGCCGAGGCGGGCGACGGTCTCGCCGTCGCGGACGACCCGGACCCGGCCCTCGAGGATGACGAAGAGCCCGCTCCCGATCTCCCCCTGACGAGCGAGCGGCCGGCCGACGCCGACCTCGACCGGAGCGGCGACCTCGGCGAGGAGGGCGAGCTGGTCGTCCGAGAGGGTTGCGAAGAGGGGGACCCGGCGCAGCGCCTCCAGTCCGTCGATGCTCCCCTCGCCCATGCCGGCCTCCCGCTGTCGTGGCCGCGTCGCCGCGTTGCCGAGGAGCTAATCGTCGTCGACCGCGGCCCCCGCGTCAATGGCCTCGCTGCGCGCCGTAAGCATCCCAGCACCCGTGCCGGCGGCGGCCGGCCCGCCCCCGCGCCCGGTCGCGGGCGCGTGCACCCGGTGCACATTCTGGGGGCCCGGTCGGCCCCCGAGGCGGCCGGCCTGTCGGTTCTGTGCATGGGGTGCACGCGGTCGGCAGGCCGGCGGCGGGCGAGCGGCCGGGATGTCGG
>JBHOQO010000066.1:0-17192 GCA_042408925.1 Chloroflexota bacterium
ACAGGGCGTTGGCGGGCCCCGGAGGGCGGTGTATACTGACCGGCACGGACACGGCCGCCACAGAACGTGGGTGACCCCCACGTTTTTGTATGTCGGCCCCAACGAACGCTTGATCGTCGGGAGGCGCGAACGTGAGTCGAGATTTCATCGGCGCCCTCCTGCAGCTGAACGCCGAGAAGCAGGTCCCGCGGGAGCAGCTCCTCCGGACCGTCGAGGAGGCGATCCAGGCGGCGTACCGCCGGGTCGACGGCGACGAGGACATCCACGTCCGGATCGATCCCGAGACCGGCAAGATCCGGGTCTTCCGGGCCCGGCTCGTCGTCGAGGTCGTCGAGGACCCGCAGACGCAGTTCACCCTCGAGGAGGCCCGCCGCTACGATCCGAACGCCAAGGTCGGCGACCTCGTCGAGTACGAGCAGCTCGACCAGGCGTCGTTCGGGCGGATCCACGCCCAGACGGCAAAGCAGGTCGTCCTCCAGCGGCTCCGGGAGGCGGAGCGCGACGTCGTCTACGACTACTTCGCCAGCCGTGAGGGCGAGCTCATCAGCGGGACCGTCAAGCGGGTCGAGCCGCGGGCGATCATCGTCGACCTCGGTCGCGACGTCGAGGGGGTCCTGGCGACGACCGAGCAGTCGCCGATCGAGCATTATCGGATCGGTCAGACGGTCAAGGCGTTCGTCCTCGAGGTGCGCCGCTCGCCGCGTGGGCCCCAGGTCTTTCTGTCGCGGACCCACAAGGGCTTCCTCCGGCGCCTCTTCGAGCTCGAGGTCCCCGAGATCCACGCCGGGACCGTCGAGATCAAGGCGATCGCCCGCGAGCCCGGCAGCCGGAGCAAGGTCGCGGTCGCCAGCCGCCAGGCGGGCCTCGACCCCGTCGGGGCGACGGTCGGTCAGCGGGGGGCGCGGGTCCAGGCCGTCGTCGCCGAGCTCGGCGGCGAGAAGATCGACGTCATCCCCTGGTCCGAGGACCCGGCCGTCTTCGTGGCGAACGCACTCTCGCCGGCGCAGGTCCTTTCGGTCGACATCGACCAGGAGCACCGGATCGCGACGGTCACCGTCCCGGAGCGGATGCTGTCGCTCGCCATCGGCCGGGAGGGCCAGAACGCCCGCCTCGCCGCCCGCCTGACCGGCTGGCGGATCGACATCCGGAGCGACGTCGCGCACCAAGAGGCCGGGCCGGAGGCGAAGGAGGCGTCGGCACCGCGGCCGGCCGGGGCGACGCCGGCGGCCGCGGAGACGGCGACCGACGCGGGTCCCGCCGCGGCCGATCCGAGCACCGGGGCCGAGGCTGCCACATCCGTCGAACCGGCGCCCGAGGCGGCGTCACAGGCGGCCGAGCCGGCACCGAAGCGGCGCGCCCGACGGCCGGCCGGAGCGGCCGCCGAGGAGGGATCGTCGTAGGCCGGGGGGCGGTCCGGCGGGTCCGACCGGTCCCGACCCGGACCTGTGTCGCCTGCCGAACAGCCCGCCCGAAACGGGAGCTCGTTCGCGTCGTCCGGACGCCCGACGGTGCGGTCGTCGTCGACCCGAGCGGCAAGCGAAGCGGCCGGGGAGCGTACCTCTGTCCAAAGCGCGAGTGCGTCGTCCTCGCCGGGCGGCGGGGGAGCCTGGCTCGGGCCCTCGAGGTTCCGGTCCCGCCGGCGGTCCTCGAGCAGCTGGCGGTCGCCATCGAGGGGCCGGGCGGGGCGGAACCGGCGCCGAGCACATCGGGCGCCGATGCCCGAGAATCACGACCGATGAACGGAGGACCACGTGGCACGAAGTAGGAGCGGAACGCGCGGGCGTCGCGGACCCCGTAAGCCCCAGCGGCGCGATCAGTCGTTCGGCGGTGCCCCGGTCGGGGTCGCCGAGCCGCGGGAGCGGGTTGCCATCGAGCTGCCCTCGACGATCACCGTCGCCGACCTCGCCGGCCAGCTCGGAGTGAACGTCGCCGACGTCATTCGCGAGCTGATCAAGAACGGCATCTTCGCGACGATCAACCAGCTCATCGACCGCGACACCGCCGCCCTCGTCGCCGCCGAGCTCGGCTTCGAGGTCGCCGAGCCAGCCGCTGCCGGTGGGAACGGCGCCGCCGAGCCGGCCGCCGAGGCCGCGCCGTCCGAGGCGGACAAGGTCCTTCGCTTCGAGGAAGACGACCCGAGCCTCCTCCAGCCGCGAGCGCCGATCGTGACGGTCATGGGGCACGTCGACCACGGCAAGACGAGCCTCCTCGACGCGATCCGGAAGACCTCGGTCGCCGCCGGCGAACGGGGCGGGATCACCCAACACATCGGGGCCTCCGAAGTCGTCAAGGACGGCCGCCGGATCGTCTTCCTCGACACCCCCGGCCACGAGGCGTTCACGGCGATGCGGGCCCGGGGGGCGCGGGTCACCGACATCGCGATCATCGTCGTGGCGGCCGACGACGGGGTCATGCCGCAGACCGTCGAAGCCATCAGCCACGCCCGGGCGGCGAAGGTCCCGATCGTCATCGCCCTCAACAAGATCGACAAGCCCGACGCCAACCCGGACCGGGTCAAGACCGAGCTCTCCGAGCACGGCGTCGTCATCGAGGAGTACGGCGGTGACGTGCCGCTCGTTCCGGTCTCGGCGAAGACGGGCCAGGGCCTCGACGACCTCCTCGAGGTCGTCCTCCTCGTCGCCGACCTCGCCGAGCTGAAGGCGAACCCGAAGCGCCCGGCCGTGGGGACGATCATCGAGGCCCAGCTCGACAAGGGGCGCGGCCCGGTGGCGACCGTCGTCGTCCAGACCGGGACCCTCCGGGTCGGCGACATCGTCGTCGCCGGCCAGACCTTCGGCCGGGTTCGGGCCCTCGAGAACGCGAACGGGAAGCGGGTCCCGAAGGCCGGTCCGGCGACGGCGGTCGTCGTCCTCGGACTCGCCGACGTGCCCGAGGCCGGCGACATCCTCCAGGTCGTGCCCGACGAGAAAGCCGCCCGAGCGATCGTCGAGGAGCGGCGGGCGGCGGCAGCCCGGACCGGGGAGACCCAGACCCGGGCGACCCTCGAAGACCTCTACCGGCAGTTCCAGGCCGGGCAGGCGAAGGAGCTGCGGCTCATCGTCAAGGCCGACGTGGCAGGGTCGCTCGAGGCGATCCGCCACGCCCTCGAGCAGCTCCCGGCCGATGACGTCCGGATCAACATCCTCCACGAGGCGGCCGGCGAGATCACCGACAACGACATCATGCTCGCCGCGGCTTCGAACGCGATCGTCATCGGCTTCAACACCCGGATCAGCGAGACGGCCCGCCGTTCGGCCCGGGAGGCGGGGGTCGACGTCCGGCTCTACGACATCATCTACCAGCTCACCGACGACATCGAGAAGGCCCTCAAGGGCATGCTCGAGCCCGAGGTCGTCGAGGTCGTCGAGGGCCGGGCCGAGGTCCGCCAGCTCTTCCGGGTCGGGAAGGGGACCGTCGTCGCCGGCTGCTACGTGACCGAGGGCCGGATCGTCCGCGGCGGCGGGGCCCGGGTCTGGCGGGGCGGCAAGGTCGTCGCGACCGACCGGATCGAGTCGCTGCGGCGCTTCCGGGACGACGTCCGCGAGGTCGCCGCCGGCTTCGAGTGCGGGATCGGGCTCGCCTCCTTCGGCGACCTCGCCGAGGGCGACGTCATCGAGTGCGTCACGAGCCAGACGGTCCAGCGGAGCTAGGGGTGGGGCCGGAGCGGCGCGCCGGGCCGCCTGCGGTCGGCGCAGGGTGTCGATGATGCCCAGCCAGCGGCAGCGACGGATCGACGAGCTCCTCCGGGAGACCATCGGCGAGCTCCTCGCCCGCGAGGTCGTCGATCCGCGGATCGGGTTCGCCACGGTCACCGACGTGGAGACCTCGGCCGACCTCGCCCACGCCCGGGTCTGGGTCAGCGTCATCGGCGAGGCGGCCGAACGCGCGGCGACGATCGCGGCCCTCGAGCGGGCGATGGTCTTCGTCCGCCGCGAACTCGGCCACCGGCTCCATCTCCGGCGCGTCCCGGAGCTCCAGGTCCGGCTCGACGAATCGGCCGAGCGGGGGACCCGCGTCCTCCGGCTCCTCGCCGACATCGAAGCCGGGCGGGAACCGTCGCCGCCGGCCGCCGGGGAATCGCTCCCGACGCCGCTGCCGCGGCGGGCCGAGCCGGTCGCCGGCGAGGTGCCGATGGCGGGCCCCGAGCCGGCACGAGCCACCGATGGACGACGCCGCGTTGCCCGTCGACGACGATCCTCCGGAGCGGCATCCGGCCGCGGGGCGAACCGTCGCGACCGAGCCGGGTCGCAGCCCTCGAACCCGTCGGACGGCCGACCGCACCGCCGATGACGACCCCGCCGATCGAGCTCGGGCCGTTCGCGCAGGCCGTTCCCGAGGCGACGCTCGCCACCCTCCGCGCCGCCCGGACGGTCCTCGCCGTCGGGCACGAGCACCCCGACGCCGACACCCTGGGGGCGACCCTCGCCGTCGTCCGGCTCGTCGAGTGGCTGGGCGGCCGCGGGACGCCGGTCTGCGCCGACCCGGTCCCGGCGCTCTACCACTTCCTCCCGGGGATGGAGCGGTTCCGAACGGATCTCGAGCCCGGCCTCGCCTACGACCTCGTCGTCCTCTCCGACTGCGCCGCCCTCGACCGGATCGGGCCGCTCCTCGAGCGGGAGCGCGAACGGATCGAGGGGGTGCCGCGGCTCGTCCTCGACCACCACCGCTCGAACGAGGCCGCCGGGCCGGCCGACTGGATCGACCCGGAGGCGGCGGCGACGTGCGAGCTCGTCGCCCTCCTCGCCGTCCGCCTCGGGGTGCCCCTCGACCTCGACGCCGGGGCGCTCGCCTCGGTCCTCCTCGCCGGGATCGTCATGGACACCGCGACCTTCGCCCACCCGAACGCGACGCCGCGGACCCTGGCCGTCGCCGCCGCCCTCCTCGCGGCCGGAGCCCCGCTCTCGGAGATCTCGCGCCGCCTCTACCGGACGAAGCCCGACAGCCAGCTGCGGCTCTTCGGCCGGGTCCTCGACCGGCTCGAGACTGCGGCCGGCGGACGCGTCGTCCACGCGACGCTCTACGCCGCCGACCTCGAGGCGACGGGAGCGAACCCGGCCCACTCCGAAGGCCTCGTCGATCTGCTGAGCCAGTCCGAAACGGCCGAGGTCGCCATCCTCTTCAAGGAGCAGGGTGAGCGAACCCGAATCTCCGTCCGGACGAAGCCGGGCGGGGTGGACGCGACGGTCCTGACCGGCCGCTTCGGAGGCGGCGGCCACGCCCGCGCCGCCGGCGCGACCATCGAGGCCCCCGTCGAGGTCGCCCGCGAGCGGGTCCTTGCGGAGGCCGTCGCCCTCGCCGAAGCCGTCCGTCGATGACGAACGCCGAGATGGAGACGGAGGCCGAGATGGGACGGCGGGTCGACGGAGGACCGGGGCGCCGGGCCGGGGGGTTGGACGGCATCCTCGTCGTCGACAAGCCCGCCGGTCCGACGTCCCACGACGTCGTCGCCCTCGTTCGCCGCCTCGCTGCGACCCGGCGGGTCGGCCACGGGGGGACCCTCGACCCGTTCGCCACCGGGGTCCTCGTCCTCTTCCTCGGCAAGGCGACCCGGCTCGCCGAGTACCACCTGAAGGCGCCGAAGCGCTACCGGGCGACGGTCTGCTTCGGGGCGAGCTCGACGACCGACGATCTCGAGGGCGAGATGACGCCGGCCGAGGGGCCGTCCCCGGACCGGACCGCCGTCGAGGCAGCCCTCGACGCGTTCCGGGGGCCGATCCTCCAGGTCCCGCCGACGTACAGCGCCGTGAAGGTCGGCGGGCGGCGGGCCTACGCCCTTGCCCGCCGGGGTCGGGAGCCGGACCTCCGGCCGCGGCCGGTGCGGATCGACCGGCTCGAGCTCGTCGAGTGGGACGCGGGCGATCCGGCACGCCCGATCGCCGTCCTCGACATCGTCTGCTCAGCCGGGATGTACGTTCGGGCCCTCGCCCGGGACCTCGGGCGGGCCGTCGGGAACGCCGCCTACCTCGGGGCGTTGACGCGGACCGGGAGCGGCGCCTTCGGCCTCGAGGCGGCCCACAGCCTCGACGAGATCCGGGCCGCCACCGTCGCCGGCCCGGACGGCCTCCGCGACCTCCTCCTGCCCCTCGACGCCGGCCTCGAGGCGCTCCCCGCGATCCCGCTCACCCCCACCGAGGTCGCGGCCGTGGCCCGCGGCCAGTTCGTCCGGCCGCTGGCCCGGACGTCGCTCCCGCCGGGCCCGCGGGTGGGACCGGTCCGGCTCATCGGACCCGACGGGCTCGTCGCCATCGCCGAGTGGGAGGGGCCGCGCCTGGTCCCCCACAAGGTCCTCATCGAGCCGCCCGGGCAGTCCTCGGTCGGGCGGCGCTGAGGCGGGCCGGCGGCTCGGCGATGGACGTCGTGTTCGGCACGGAGGCGCTCCGGGCCGATCTCGGTCGCTTGCTGTTCGCCGTCGGGGTCTTCGACGGCCTCCACCGGGGCCACCGCTACCACCTCGGCCGCCTCCGGCGGGCTGCCGCGCGCCTCGGCGCCCGACCCGCCGTCGTCACCTTCGACCACCATCCCGACGAGATCCTTCGCGGTGCGGCACCGCCGCTCCTCTGCGATCCCGACGAGCGGCTCGCCCGCCTCGCCCGGCTCGGGGTCGCGGTGACCGTCGTCGAGCACTTCGACGCCCGCCTCCGGCGGACGCCCTATGACGTTTGGGTCGAGCGGATCCGCCAACGGGTCGAGCTGGCCGGCTTCCTCATGACCCCCGATGCCGCCTTCGGCTTCGAGCGGCGCGGCACGCCCGAGGCGCTCCGAGCGTTGGCGACGGGCGCCGACTGGAGGGTCGTCGTCGTCCCGCCGCTCGTCGTCGACGGCGAGCAGGTTCGGAGCGCCGAGATCCGGCGTCGGATCCTCGCCGGCGACCTGGCCGGGGCCCGGCGGCTCCTCGGGCGCCGGTACGCCGTCGTCGGGCGGTTCGTCGGCGACGCGGGGCCCGACCGGGCCGCCGTCGTCCCCGAACTGCCGGTCGCCCTTCCGCCCGGCAGCCGCTACCGAGTCGCGGTCGAGCCGGCCTGGCGGCTGGGCGGCCGGGTGGCCCTCGCGGGGCCGGTGACGGCCGGCGATTCGGGGAGCGACCCGGGCGGTGATCCGGTCGGCGGACGGCGGCGCGCGATCCTCGAGCGCGAGGGGTCTCGGCTCGTGCTCACCGGCGCGGCGCGGCTCGTCGCGGTCGCCGCGGGCGGGCGCGTCCGGGTCGTCTTCGAGGCGTCCCTCGGCTGACGGGCGGGCTCGGGCGGCCCCGCTGTGCGGATCGCGCCGGGTTCGGGGGGTCCGCGACCTCGACGCCGCCTCGACAACCGACGCGGGAAGGACTACACTGGCGGCCTCCAACCAAACGTTCGTTTGGGAGCCGGTCCCGGGGAGGACGGGCACCGGGGCAGGGAAGGTGCGGCGGTGAAGGAACGAGCGAGCGGGCTCGAAACCGTCGGGCGACGGCGGGGCGGGGGGCCGTCGAGCGGCGCGCCGGAAGCGGGCCGGGACGGCGTGGCCGGTCGGCGGTCGGGCCGCTCCCGACAGCGTCACCTCCTGGCGGCGGCCACCGAGCTCTTTCGTGCGCGGGGCTTCCACGCGACCTCGATGGAGGATCTCGCCCGGGCGATGGGCATGAACCGGGGGAGCCTCTACCACTACATCGAGGCGAAGGACGACCTCCTCTGGGAGATCGTTGCCGGGGCGATGGACGAGCTCGACGCCGCCGTCCGGCCGGTGCTGACCGGACCCGGTCCGGCCGCGACCCGCCTCCGGCGGGCGATCGCCACCCACCTGGCCGTCGCCGCCCGATCGGCCGACGCCCTCTCGATCCTCCAGATCGAGCTCCGCTCGCTGGCTCCCGACCGGCGGGCCGCGCTGATCGCCCGGCGCGACGCCTACGAGGCTTGCTGGCGGCAGACCATCGCCGACGGCATCTCGGCCGGCGCCTTTCGCCCGGTCGACGTCCGCCTTGCCGGGATCGCGATCCTCTCGGCCTGCAACTGGTTCACCCAGTGGTTCGATCCGGCCGGACCCCTCTCGGTCGGCGAGATCGCCGAACGGTTCGCCGATCTGTTTCTGGCGGGTCTCGCCGCCGAGCCCGAGGCGGCCCGAGCGGGCACGTCCCGCAGCGCACCGCCGGAGGAGCCTCGATGATCCCCCGCCTCCGCGAGGTCGCCGTCGTCGGCGCCGGGACGATGGGCGCCCAGCTCGCCTGTCTGTTCGCCGGCGCCGGCGCCCGGGTCACCCTCCTCGACGTGGAGGCGGGGCTCGCGACGGCCGGCCTCGAGCGAGCCCGTCGGGCGACCCCCGCCGCCCTCTTCGATCCCGACGATCTCCACCGGATCGAGCCCGCCGGCCTCGATGCCCTTCCGGCGGCCGTCGAGCGGGCCGACTGGGTGCTCGAGGCGGTCGTCGAAGAGCCGGGCGCCAAGGCGGGGATCTTCGAGCAGATCGACGCGGCCCTCGCTGCCCGATCGGCCGAGCGGCCGGATCCGCTCGTCACGACGAACACGAGCGGGCTGTCGGTCGCCGCCCTGGCGAGCGGTCGCAGCCCCCGCTTCCGCCGACGCTTCCTCGGAACCCACTTCTTCAATCCGCCCCGCTACACGCGGCTCCTCGAGCTCGTCCCGGGCCCCGACACCGATCCGGACGCCCTCGCCTGGCTCGAAGCGTACGCCGGCCGCCATCTCGGCAAGGGCGTCGTCGTCGCCAAGGACACCCCGGCCTTCATCGCCAACCGCCTCGGCGTCCACGGGCTCCTCCTCGCCTTCGAGCTGGCGACCGAGCTGGGGCTCGGCGTCGACGAGGTCGACGAGCTCACCGGACCGCTCCTCGGCCGGCCGCGGAGCGGCACCTTCCGGACCCTCGATCTCGTCGGCCTCGACGTCGCCGTCGCCGTCGCGGATCATTGCTACGCCGCCCTCGCCGACGATCCCGAGCGCGACCGGTTCCGGGTCCCCGAGCTGTTCCGGCGGCTCGTCGCCGAGGGGCGCCTCGGCCAGAAGACCGGCGCCGGGTTCTACCGGCGCGCCGACGGCGAGATCCTGGCCCTCGACCCGGCGACGCTCGAGTACCGTCCCCGCCGCCGCCTCCGGTCGGCGGCCGTCCAGCGGGTTGCGATCGAGAACGATCCGGGCCGCCGGGTGGCTGCCCTCGTCGAGGCCGCCGCGGCCGGAACCGACGATCCCGGGGCGGTCTTCGTCGCCCGGCTCGTCCTCGGGTCGCTCGCCTATTGCGGTCGCGTCGGGCCCGAGATCGCCGACGACGTCGTCGCCGTCGACCGGGCGATGCGCTGGGGCTTCGGCTGGGAGCTGGGGCCGTTCGAGCTGTGGGACCGGCTCGACCCCCCGGGCTCCGCGATCCACTTCGATCGCTTCGCGATCCCGGCCCCGCCGGTCCTCGAGCGGGTCGGGGCCGCCGGCGGCCGCTTCTACCGGGACGGCTCGGCGTACGCCTTCGCCGCCGGGATCCTCCGGCCCGTGCCGCCGCGAGCCGGCGTCCTCGACCTGGGGGAACGGCGGCGGCTCCGAGCGCCGTCCCTGCCGGCGAACGCGGCCGCCACGGTCGTCGAGCTCGGCGAGGGGATCCTGGGGCTCGAGCTCCACGGCAAGCTGAACCTCATCGGCCTCGACACGATCGAGATCCTCCGCCGGGCGATCGACCTCGCCGCCGCGACCGCCGACGGCCTCGTCATCGGGACCGCAGCGGCCGACTTCTCGGCCGGGGCGAACCTGGCGCTCCTCCTCATGGAGGCCCAGGAGGGCGAGTGGGACGAGCTCGAGCGGGCGGTCCGCGCGTTCCAGGACGCGAACCGGGCGCTCCGGACCGCGCCCGTCCCCGTCGTCGTCCTGCCGCGGGGACGGACCCTCGGCGGGGGGGCCGAGCTGACGCTGGCGGCCGATCGACGGGTCGCCCTCGCGGAGACGTACGTCGGCCTCGTCGAGGTCGGGGTGGGCCTCATTCCCGCCGGCGGCGGGACGACGGCGATGGCCCGCCGCGTCGCCGGGCCGCTTCTGGGCGAGGCCGACGCCGACCGGTTCCCTCGCTACCGGTTCGCCCTCGAGACGATGGGCCGGGCCCGGGTCGCCGCCGGGGCGGGAGAGGCCCGCCGCCTCTGGTTCCTCGACGACGGCGACCTGGTGACCGCCGACCCCGAGCGCCAGTGGGGCGACGGGCTCCGGGTCGCCCGGACCCTCGCCGAGGTCGGCTACCGCCCGCCGGCCCCGGCCCCGATCGCCGTCGTCGGGCGCCGCGGGATCGCGGCCGCCGAGGCCCTGACCTTCAACGAGCTCGCCGCCGGGCGGATGACCGAGTACGACCGGCAGGTCGTCCTCGCCCTGGCTCGCGTTCTCGCCGGCGGCGACGTCGCCGAGGGAACCGAGGTGGGCGAGGAGCAGCTCCTCGATCTCGAGCGGGAAACCTTCCTGCGGCTCCTCGGGGAACCGCGGACCCAGGATCGGATCCGGCACCTCCTGACGACCGGGCGCCCGCTCCGCAATTGAACCGACGGGAGGAACCATGGACGCCTACATCGTCGCCGCCGTCCGGACCCCGGTCGGGAAGGCGCCGCGGGGGGCACTCCGGGAGGCGTCGCCGACCGAGCTGGCGGCGACGGCGGTCCGCGAGGCGATCCGCCGGGTCCCGGGTCTCGAGCCGGCCGAGGTCGAAGACCTCATCCTCGGCTGCGCGATGCCGGAAGGGGCCCAGGGGCTGAACCTGGCTCGCCACGTTGCCCTCGCCGCGGGGCTCCCGGTCACGACGAGCGCGATGACCGTGAACCGCTTTTGCGCTTCGGGGCTCCAGGCGCTCGCGCTGGCCAGCCAGGCGGTCGCCGCGGGGATCGTCGAGGTCGCGGTGGCGGGCGGCGTCGAGTCGATGAGCGCCGTCCCGATGATCGGCTGGCACTTCGACCCGGATCGGGGCCTCGCCTCGGGGTGGCCGCAGGTCTTCCTGTCGATGGGCCTGACCGCCGAGGCGGTCGCCCGGCGGTACGGCGTCGGCCGGCAGGAACAGGACGCCTGGGCGCTCCGGAGCCACCGTCGCGCGGCGGCGGCGATCGATGCCGGCCGCTTTCGGGACGAGACGGTTCCCGTGGCGACGAAGGTCACGGTCGTCGAGGACGGCCGCGCCCGGACGGCGGAGGTCCGCCTCGAGGTGGACGAAGGGGTTCGTCGCGACACCGACGCCGAGAAGCTCGCTGCCCTGCGGCCGGTCTTCGCCGAGGGCGGGACGGTCACCGCCGGGAACAGCTCCCAGACGAGTGACGGAGCGGCCGCCCTCGTCGTCGTCGGCGAGGAGCGCCTCCGTCGGCTCGGGATCACGCCCCTCGGCCGCCTCGCCGCCTTCGCCACCGCGGGCGTCGACCCCGAGATCATGGGGATCGGCCCCGTCGAGGCGGTCCCAAAGGCGCTCCGGCAGGCGGGGCTCGCCCTCGCCGACATCGACGTCGTCGAGCTCAACGAGGCGTTCGCCGCCCAGGTCGTAGCGGTCGTTCGGGCCCTCGGGCTCGACGAGGAGCGGACGAACCCCAACGGCGGTGCCATCGCCCTCGGGCACCCCCTCGGGGCGACCGGGGCGAAGCTGAGCGTCCAGGTTCTCTCGGAGCTCGCGCGGCGGGAGGCGCGGTACGGCCTCGTGACGATGTGCGTCGGCGGCGGCCAGGGGGCGGCGGGCGTGATCGAGTGGCTCGGCGGGCGGCAGCCTCCGGCGACGACGCCCCCGGAGCCGGCGGCGGAGCGGCGCGGGGACGGCGACGCGTCGGATGGAGGACGGCGATGACGATCGAGGAATCGGCCGCTCGGTCGGCGGTGCTCGTGCCGGGCGGGGGCTTCCTCCTCGGCCCGGCGGCTCCGGGGTCGGCGGCGACCCCGGAGCGACTGACCGAGGAGCAGCGGGCGATCCGGGCGGCCCTCCGGGAGTTCGTCGAGCGGGAGATCGTCCCGCGCCGAGACGCCCTCGAGGCCCGCGACTACGGCGCCCACCGGGACGTGCTCGCCCGCCTCGGCGAGGCCGGCTTCCTCGGGGTCGAGGTGCCGGTCGAGTACGGCGGGGCCGGCCTCGACCGGGTCACCGCCGTCGTCGTCGCCGAGGCGCTCGGCGGAGCGGGATCGTTCACCGTCACGTACGGGGCCCACGCCGGGATCGGGACGCTCCCGCTCGTCTTCTTCGGGACCGACGACCAGCGGCGCCGGTACCTCCCGGGGCTGGCGGCCGGAACCCTCGTCGGCGCCTACGCCCTCACCGAGCCGGGGGCGGGATCGGACGCCATGGCGATCCGGACCCGGGCGGAGCGGCTCCCCGACGGCCGGTTTCGGCTCGACGGCGCGAAGCAGTTCATCACGAACGCCGGCTTCGCCGACCTCTTCACCGTCTATGCCAAGGTCGACGGCGAGGCCTTCACCGCCTTCCTCGTCGAGCGGCAGGATCCCGGCCTGAGCGTCGGGGGCGAGGAATCGAAGCTCGGGATCCACGGGGCCTCCACCTGCCCGCTCACCTTCGACGGGACCATCGTCGGGCCGGACCGGCTGCTCGGGGAGATCGGTCGAGGCCACCGGGTCGCCTTCAACATCCTGAACGTCGGGCGGTTCAAGCTCGCGGCGGCCTGTCTCGGGGCGATGCGCCCCGCGCTTACGACGGCCGTCGCCTATGCCCGCGAGCGACGGGCCTTCGGCCGGCCGATCGCCGACTTCCCCCTCGTCGCGGCGAAGCTGACCGGCATGGCGACCCGGATCTACGCCGTCGAGTCCCTCGTCTATCGCCTGGCCGGCCTCGTCGACGCCCGGCTCGCGGCCGCCGAGGCGGAGGCGGCCCGTGCCGGCGACCCGACGGACGCCTACCGGGGCGCCCTCGAGGAGTACGCCGTCGAGTGCTCGATTGCCAAGGTCTTCGCCTCCGAGGCCCTCGATCGGGTCGTCGACGAGCTCGTCCAGGTCCACGGCGGCTACGGCTACGTCGAGAGCTACCCCGCCGCCCGGGCGTATCGCGACGCCCGGATCAACCGGATCTGGGAGGGGACGAACGAGATCAACCGGCTCCTCGTCCCCGGAACGCTCCTGCGGCGGGCGACGGCCGGACGGCTCGATCTGCTGTCGGCGGCGCGGGCGGCCCAGGAGGCGGTGCTCGTCGGCTCGCCGCTCGGCGGCGCCGCCTCGACCGGAGCGCTCGGACCCTCCCGGGCTCGCCTCGAGGGGCTGCGGCAGGCCACCTTGCTCCTGGCCGGGAGCGCCGTCACCCGGTTCGGCTCGGATCTCGAGGCCGAGCAGGAGATCCTCGCCGGTCTCGCCGACCTGGCGATCGCCTGCTTCGCCGGGGAGGCCGTCCTGCTCCGGGCCGAGCAGGCGGCCGATGACGACCCCGCCCGGGCGGGCCTTCATGCGGACCTGGCGACGCTCGTCGTCGACGACCTCCTCGGGCCGGCCGAGCTCACCGCGCGCCGGCTCGCGGGCGTCATGGCGACGGGCGACGAGGCCCGGGTGCTCGCCGCCGCCGTCCGCCGTCTCTTCCGGGCCGACCCGGCGGACCTCGTCGCCCTCGGGCGGCGGGTGGCGGCCGCCGTCCTGGCTGCGGGCGGCCCTCCGATCTGAGTCGGATCTGAGTCGGACCGGCGGGCCGGAACGGGCGAGACGCTGGCGCGGTGAAGTGATCGGGAGGAGGACGATGAGCACTGGTGCCGAGTATCGATCCGCCGAGGCAGAGCGGCCCTGGCTCCGGTTCTACGAACCGGGCGTCCCCGCCGAGGTCGCGGTCCCCGAGCTGACCGTCGACGACCTCCTGCGGCAGGCCGCCGAGAACCATCCCGGGTCGGACGCCGTCATCTTCTATGGGGCCCGGACGACGTTCCGTCGGCTCGACGACGACGTCGACCGGTTGGCTCGGGCCCTCGCCAACCTCGGGGTGGAGCCCGGCGATCGGGTGAGCCTCCACCTCCCGACGAGCCCGGCCTTCGTCCTCGCCTTCCTGGCGGCCGTCCGGGCGGGAGCCTTCGTCGTCCCCGTCAGCCCGCTCCTCGTCCAGCGGGAGATCGAGGTCCTCCTCACCGAGACGCGACCGCGGCTGTCGATCGCCCTCGACGTGCTCGTCCCCCGGGTCGCGGCGGCCCGCGCCGCGACCACCGCCCTCCTGCCGCGGCCGCGACGGGGCAGCGGCATCGTGAGCACCGGGATTCAAGACTCCCTGCCGCGACCGCTCCGCTGGCTCTATCCGATCCGGGCCCGGCGTGAGGGGCGCTGGCACCCGGTCCCGCACGGCGAGGAGGTGCCGAACCTCTTCCGCCTCGTCGCCGAAACCCGCGTCGGCCGGGTCGACGCCGGGGTCCGAGCGGACGACCCGGTCGTCCTCCAGCCGACGGGCGGCACGACCGGGACGCCGAAGACGGCGATCCTGACCCACCGGAACCTCGTCGCCAACGCCCACCAGGTGGCGGCCTGGTTCGTCGGTCGCCGGTCGGGCGAGGACCGGGTCCTCGCGGTCCTCCCGTACTTCCACATCTACGGGCTCACCGTGGCGATGCTCTACGGGCTCCTGACGGCCGCCGCCCAGGTCCTCCTGCCCCGCTTCGAACCCCTCGCCGTCCTCCAGGCGATCCAGCGGTGGCGCCCGCGCCTCTTCCCGGGGGCGCCGGTCATGTATGCCGCGCTCCTCGCCGACCCGCGCCTCTCCCGCTTCGATCTCCGCTCGATCGACGCCTGCATCAGCGGGGCGGCGCCGCTCCCGCTGCCCGTCCAGGAGGGCTTCGAGCGGGCGACCGGCGGGCGGGTCGTCGAAGGCTACGGCCTGACCGAGGCGAGCCCGGTCACCCACTGCAACCCGATCCATGGGACCCGGAAGATCGGGACCATCGGCGTCCCGTTCCCCTCGACCGACGCCCGGGTCGTCGATCTCGAAACGGGCGAGCGAACGTTGCCGCCCGGCGAGACCGGCGAGCTCGTCGTCCGAGGCCCCCAGGTCATGGCCGGCTACTGGAACCATCCCGACGAGACGGCGGCGGTCCTCCGGAACGGCTGGCTCTACACCGGGGACCTGGCGACGATGGACGAGGACGGCTTTTTCCGGATCGTGGACCGGCGCAAGGAGCTCATCAAGGTCTCCGGCGTCAACGTCTACCCTCGAGAGGTGGAGGACGTCCTCCTGGCCCACCCGGCGGTGGCGGAGGCGGCGGTCGTCGGCATCCCCGACCCGAGACGCGGGGAGGTCCCGAAGGCCTTCGTCGTCCTGCGACCCGGGGCCGCCGCGACCGAGGCCGACCTCGTCGCCCACTGCCGCGCCAACCTCGCCCCGTACAAGGTCCCGACGCAGGTGGAGGTTCGGGCCGAGCTGCCGAGGACGTTCGTCGGCAAGATCCTCCGGCGGGTCCTGGCCGAGCAGGAGCGGGGCCGGCCCGAGTCCACCAATGCCGCCGGTAGCGCCGGCGAGGGGCCCGTGGGTCCGGAATCCGGGGCAGCGTCGGACGCCTGACCGGGCGGCGGGGGGGCGGCGCTGGCACGGACGCCGCGCACCTGCTATCCTCCGCGCGGCAGAGAACGAAAGGTTCATCACAGCAGTTCGTGTCGGAGGACCGTGTGCCGCTCACGCGGGAACAGAAGCAGCAGGTCATCAGCGAGTACGCCCGCTCCGCCGGCGATACCGGCTCGGCGGAGGTCCAGATCGCGCTCCTGACGGAGCGGATCCGGGGCTTGACCGAGCACCTCAAGCGCTTCCCGAAGGACAACCACTCGCGTCGCGGCCTCCTCAAGCTCGTGGGTCAGCGTCGTCGCTTCCTCGCGTACCTCGTGAAGAACGACAGCGCCCGCTACCGAGCCGTCGTCGCACGGCTCGGCCTGCGCCGCTAACGCCGCCTCCGGACCTCGGGCGGGTCGCCCGGGGTCCGTCCGTATCGGCCGCCGACGCGGTCGGGCCCCGAGCGATCAGGTCGTTTCCTCCTCCACGACAACGGAGGACAGGACACCCGTGCCACAGACATTCGAAACCACGATCGGAGGGCGAACCCTCACGATCGAAACCGGGAAGATGGCGCTCCTCGCCGGCGGCTCGGTCACCGTCCGTTACGGCGACACCGTCGTCCTCGGGACGGCGAACCGCTCCGATCCCCGACCCGGCCTCGACTTCTTCCCCCTGACCGTCGACTTCGAGGAGCGGATGTACGCCGCGGGCAAGATCCCGGGCGGCTTCATCAAGCGCGAATCGCGACCCTCCGAGGGGGCGATCCTCGCCGCCCGCCTGACGGATCGGCCGATCCGGCCGCTCTTTCCGGAGGGCTACCGCGACGACGTCCAGGTCGTCATCACAGTCCTCTCGACGGACCAGGAGAACGACCCCGACATCCTCGGTACGGTCGCGGCCTCGGCGGCGCTGTCCATCAGCGAGATCCCGTTCCTCGGCCCGGTCGGGGCCGTGCGGGTCGGCCGGATCGGCGGCGAGTTCGTGGTGAACCCCACGATCAGCGAGCTCGAGCAGTCGGAGATCGATCTCGTCGTCTCGGGGACCCGGGACGCGATCATGATGGTCGAGGCCGGGGCGAAGATCGTCCCCGAAGACGTCATGGCCGAAGCGATCCTCTTCGGTCACCGCGCCCTCCAGCCCCTCATCGACCTCCAGGAGGAGCTCGTCCGGGCGGTCGGCAAGCCGAAGCGGATCCCGTACCTGGAGCCGGGCCCCGGCTCGATCCTCACCTTCGTCGACGCCGTCGCGGCGGGGCGCGAGTTCGTCGTCGTCGACGTCGAGACGACGGGGACCGACGTCGCCCTCCACGACCTCGTCGAGATCGGCGCCGTGCGCGTCCGCAACGGCGAGATCGTCGACCGCTTCTCGACCCTCGTCGACCCGGGCCGCCCCATCGTCGGCGTCCAGCTCCACGGGCTCACCGACGCCGACGTCCGGGGCGCGCCGAGCCCCCGCGAGGCCGCCGAGCGCTTCCTCGCCTTCGCCGGCGACGCCCTCATCGTCGGCCACAACGTCGGCTTCGACATCGGCTTCCTCGAAGCCGCCCTCGGCAACGGCTACCGCTTCGAGTACGGGCGCTACCTCGACACCCTCGTCATCGCCCGCGAGGCGTTCCCCGGAGCGCCGGAGACGTTCAGGCTCGGCGACCTGGCCGCCTTCTTCGGCCTCGCCGCCGGCGGCCACCGGGCGCTCCCCGACGCCGAGGTGACGGCCCAGATCCTCCTCCGCCTCGCGGCCGACCTCCCGCCGCGGATCGCCCGGCTTCGGGAAGGGAT
>JBHOQO010000020.1:0-8465 GCA_042408925.1 Chloroflexota bacterium
GTCGGCGTCGAGCCCGCCGACGCGCCGCAGATCCGGCCGGCTCACGCGCTCCGGGCGACCGCCCGCCGCCGCAGCCGGCGCTCGGCCTCGACGACGGCGAGGACCGCCGTCGCCAGGCGAGCCGGGTCGTGGTGGTGCGGGTTCTGCGGATCGACGACCGCCTCGAGGGCGAGCCGCGGCGGGGTCGCGACGGCCGGCGGCCAGCGGAGGCGGACCGGCTCGCTCGGCGCCGTTCCCGGCGCCGGCAGAGCGCTGTTCGCCAGGACGACGTCGACGAGGCCGGGGCCGGCGATCCGGACGAGCGCCTCGAGGTGGTCGGCCAGGTCGAAGCCGGACGTCTCGCCGACCTGGGTCGCGACGTTGCAGACGTAGATCCGGACGGCCCGCGAGGCGGCGACGGCGGTCCGGATCGGGTCGAGGAGGAGCGGCGGCAGGACGCTCGTGAAGAGGCTCCCGGGGCCGAGGACGACGGCGTCGGCCTCGTCGATGGCGGCGATCGCCTCGGCCGAGACCGGGACGTCCTCGGGCGTCAGCCAGAGCGTCTCGATCCCGCTCGAGCGGGCGATCGCCGACTGGCCGTCGACGATTTGGCCGTCCCGAAGCCGGGCGTGGAGGGTCAGCGGCGTCGGCGAGACCGGGAGGACCCGCCCCCGGACGGCGAGGACCCGGTTCATCTGCCGGACCCCCTCCTCGAAGTCGCCGCCCTCGACCGCCGCCATGGCGGCGATGAGGAGGTTCCCGACGGCGTGGCCGGCCAGCCGGTCGCTCGCGGCGCGGGCGCCGTCCGGGTCGGTCCCGTCGTCGGGCGTCGGGAAGCGGTACTGGAGGAGGCGGCCCATGAGCGGCTCGGCGTCGGCGAGGGCGACGAGGCAGTTCCGGATGTCGCCGACCGGCGGGACGCCGAGGACGCCCCGGAGGACGCCGGACGAGCCGCCGTCGTCGGCGACCGAGACGATGGCGGTCAGGTTGCTCGTGTGCTCCTTGAGGCCCCGGAGGAGGACCGAGAGCCCGGTCCCGCCGCCGATGGCGACGATCCGCGGCCCCCGGGCGAGGACCCGGCGCTGGTAGATGACCTCGACGAGCGGCTGGTCGGCGTCGACGCTCCGGAGCGGGTCGGTCAGGGCCCGGATGAGGCGGAGCGACCCGTAGAGGAACAAGCCCGTCCCGACGGCGGCGAGGATCGCGCCGCGGGCCGCGTACGGGAGGAACTGGAGGGTGACGACAAAGAGGAACGCCTGGAGCGGACCCTCGACCTCGATGTCGCGGTAGACCTGGCGGAGGACGAGGGCGCCGGCGAGGGCGAGACCCAGCTCGCCGAGGAAGACGAGGAGGAGCCAGCGCTTCACCCCCATCCCCGGCCGGAGCCAGGTCCGGAGCGAGCGGCGGTTCGAGACCGGGTCGGGTCGCGGCGTCGGCCCGGCGGCGCCGTCGTCCGGGCGGCCGGGGTCGGCCGGTCGGGTCATGCCCGCTCGAGCTCCCGGTGGAAGACCGCGACCGGGCCCACGTCCCGCTCGCTCAGCCACGTCGCCAGCTCCTCGGCGATGACGATGGAGCGGTGATAGCCGCCGGTGCAGCCGATGGCGATCGTCAGGCGGCTCTTGCCCTCGGCGACGTAGGCCGGGATGGCGAAGTCGAGGAACGCCTCGACGAGGTCGAGGAAGCGCCGGGCCAGCGGCTGGTCGAGGACGTAGCGGCGCACCGCCTCGGTCAAGCCCGAGAGCTGGCGGAGCTCGGGGACGTAGTACGGGTTTGCCATGAACCGGACGTCGAAGACGAGGTCGGCCTCGAGGGGGATCCCGAACTTGTAGCCGAAGCTGATGAGCTGGACGGCGAGGCGGTCGGGCTCCGGCGCGTTCCCCAGCTCGGCGAAGATCCGCTCCCGGAGCTGCCGGAGCGAGAGGTCGGAGGTGTCGAGGACGACGTCCGCCTCCTCCCGAACCGGCTCGAGGAGCCGCCGCTCGGCGGCGACCGAGCTGGCGATCCCCCGCCGGTCGCCGAGGGGGTGCCGGTGCCGGGTCTCCGAGAAGCGACGGATGAGGACCTCGTCCCGGGCCTCGAGGAAGACGACCTGGGGTCGGATCCCGCGCCCCTCGAGGGCGCCGCGCATCGCGGCGAGAGCGACCGGGGCATCGCCGGCGCGGACGTCGAGGACGATGGCGACCCGGGCGAAGCGATCGCGGTCGGAGCTGACGAGTTCGGCGAGCGAGGGCAGGAGCTCGCCGGGCAGGTTGTCGACGACGGTGTAGCCGATGTCCTCGAAGAGCTTTGCGGCGGCGGTCTTCCCGGCGCCGGAGAGGCCGCTCAGGATGACGACGTGCTGCCGGGCGCGTCGGCGGCGGTCGGCCGCCGGTTCGCCCCGCCCGGCCGCCGGTTCGCCCCGCCCGGTCTCGGCCACCGAGTCGACTCGACGCGGGAGATCCTCGCTCGCCATCAGTGCCAGTCTACCGCCGCCGCTCCGGCCGCCGGGTCGTCGGGCTCGGAGGCTCGTCGGCCGTCCTCCCGCCGCGCCGCCTCAGCGGCCGCTTCGGGCGATGAAGAAGGCGGTCGCCTCGTAGAGGACGTACATCGTCAGGCCCAGGGCCGTCGGGCTTACGAGGTCGCCGCCCGGGGTCACCGCGGCGGCGAAGATCGCGATCCCGAGGATGACGTAGCGGCGCGACCGCCGGAGCCTCGCGCTCGAGACGATCCCGACCCGCGACAGGCCGTAGAGGAGGATCGGGAACTCCATGACGAGCCCGAAGGCGAGGAAGAGGGTCGTCACGAAGTCGAAGTACGGTCCGGCGGCGAGGTCGCCCCGGAGCGGTCCGCCGGTGAAGCTGAGGAGGAACTGGATGGCGAAGGGCAGGATGATGTAGGCGACCCCGACCCCGAGGGCGAAGAAAAAGAGGGCGAGCGGCACCCAGGGCCGGACGATCCGCCGCTCCTCGGGCGTCAGGCCGGGCGCAACGAAGGCCCAGACCTGGTAGAGGATGACCGGCATCGCCAGGACGATCCCGACGACGACCGCGACCCGGAGGTAGATGACGAAGGCGTCGCCCGGACCGAGGACCTGGACCTGGCGATCCGGGAGCGGGGCGACGAGGATCTCGATGATTCGCTCGGCGAAGACGAACCCGACGACGCTCCCGGCCAGGACGGCGAGCCCGATCTTGATGAGCCGGCTTCGGAGCTCGGCGAGGTGGTCGACGAGGGACATGACCTTCTCCTCGCCGACCCCGGCCACCACGGCCCCCTCGGCCGGCAGAAGCTCATCGGCCATCGCCTCGGAGCCTCGCTGCCGCCTGACGCTCCCGGCGCCGGGCCGCCGTCGCCGGCGCCCGGCGGTCGGGGGTCACGACCCGGACTGGCCGGTCTGCTCGCCCTCGCGCGCGGTCCCCTGGCCGGTCCCCGACGGCGGGTTCGCGGTCCCCGACGGCGGGTTGCCCTGCGCCGCCCCGGGGGCCGCCGTCTGGCCGGCGGGCTGGGCCGGCTGGCCGCTCGCCGCGGACGTCACGTCCGACGCCGCCTGCCGGAACTCGCGGATCGCCCGCCCGAGGGCACTCCCGACCTCGGGCAGCTTCCCGGGGCCGAGGACGATGAGGGCCAGGACGAGGATGAGGAGGAGCTCCCCCGGTCCGATGTTGAAGGGCATGTCGTGTCCTCGAAGTTGCTGCTGGGCGCCGGCGCACCGGTTACGCTGGCACGAAATGGCCGACCGCCGGTGCGCGATCCCGACCGCCTACGATACCACAGCGAGGCGGGCGGCCCACTCGGACGCCGCCTCGGCGAGCCTCGTCCCGACGTCGCCCCGCCCGGCCTCCCGGCCGCCCGCGGCAGCTCGACCGGCGGCGTCGGCGATCCCGCGGGAGACGTTGACGAGGAGCCCGCCGCCCGGGTGGGCGGCCGCCGAGCCGGCACGGGCCGGACCGGCCTCGAGGACCGTCGCAACGTCGCCACCCTGAGCCCCGACGCCCGGGACGAGGAACACCGCCGCGGGGAGCGCGGCCCGGATCGCCCGGAGCTCGGCGGGCGCCGTCGCGCCGACGACGAAGCCGATCCCCTCGGCCGGCCCCCAGGCCGCGGCCCGGCGGGCGATCTCGAGGTAGAGGGGCGCGCCGGCGACCTCGAGGTCCTGGATCTCGGCTGCGCTCGGGTTCGAGGTCCGACAGAGGAGGTAGACGAAGCGGTCGGCCCGCTCGAGGAACGGCGCGACGGCGTCGCGGCCGAGGTAGGGGTTCAGGGTCACCGCGTCGGCGCCGAGGGCGTCGAAGAGGGCGGCCGCCTGGCGGGTCGCCGTCGTTCCGATGTCGCCGCGCTTCGCGTCGGCGACGAAGGGGCAGTCGGCCGGGATCCGGGCCCGGAGCCGCTCGAGGGCGGCGATTCCCGCCGAGCCGAAGGCCTCGAAGAAGGCGAGGTTCGCCTTCACCGCCGCCGCGAGCGGCGCCGCCGCCTCCAGGAGGAGCGCGGCGAACGCCTCGATCCCGACGGCCGTCGGCGGGAAGCCGGGCGGGAGGCGGGCCGGGTCCGGGTCGAGGCCGAGGCAGAGGACGGAGCCGACGGTTGCCGTCCGGGCGGCGAGGCGTTCGAGGTACGGCGCCCGAGACGGGGCGGGCGGGCGGGCGGTCGGCTGGGCGGCCACGGTTCCGGTTGACGCCCTAGCCGCCCGAGCCGGAGGGAGCCGGACTCCCGGACGGGGTCGGGCCGGACGGCTCGGCGGAGGGCGCGGAGCTCGGCGGAGGCGAGGGCGGCAGCTCGGAGGCCGGGATGAACCAGTCGGGTCGGGACGCGCCGTCGAGCCCGCTCACCTCGGTGAGGTCGAGGACCTCGCCGAGCTGCCAGGTCGGGGCGGTCCCCTCGAGGGGGGCCATCCGGAGGTCGACGATCTGGCCGTTGACGTGGAAGAAGGCGATGGCGTCGCCGCGCGGCGACCAGGTCGGCGACCAGGATCGGCCGTCCGTGGTGACCCGGAGGAGCTCGGCACCCGACCGGGCGTCGAGGACGACGACGTCGGTTCCGTAGGGACCGGTCTTCGTCGCCGCCAGGTACCGCCCGTCGGGCGACCAGGCCGGCTCGAGATAGCCCGGGCCGGTCACGGCGGCGCTCTTCTTCGTGTCCGGATCGTACCGCCAGATCGCCGGCGTGCCGGTCCGCCCGTTTCGATCGTTCCGGACGTAGGCCAGGAGCGCCCCGTCGGGGCGCCAGGCCGGGTCCTGATGGCCGAGCGGGGCCGTCTCGGGGGCACCCGTCGCCCGGGTCAGCTTCTTCGTCGTCGGGTCGTAGAACTGGAGGACGACGTCGCTCCGCGAGGGGTCGGGGCCGTCGGAGACGAGGGCGATCGGGCGCCCGTCGGGGCCCGGATCGGGCTCCCGGATCCAGTAGAACCAGGTGTACCGACCGGAGCGGAACCGCCCGCTGAGGAGCGCCTCCTCGCCGGTCCCGTCGGGGCGGATCCGCATGAGGACCGGGACCGTCAGCGTGTACCACGTCGCCTGCCCGTGGGCCGGGTAGAGGCCCCGTTCCTCGTGGGTCCGGACGAAGTAGATCCAGGCGCCGTCGGGCGACCAGGCGGGGTCGGCGTCGGCTCCGGAGTTCGTGATCCGCCGGACGCTCGTCCCGCTCTGGATCCAGATGTTGCCCTGCTTCACGTAGACGATGGAGCCCGGGACGTCCGCCCGGGGATCGGGGATGACGACGTTCGAGGGCGCCGGGGTGATCGCGGCGCCGTTCCCGCCGCCGTTCCCGCCGCTCCCCGAGACGAACGGGAGCCGACCGCCGTAGAGGCCGGCCGTCGCCACGGCGACGCCGACGAGGAGGACGGCGGCGAGGATCGGGGCGAGGGTGGGGCCGCTCGGCCGGACGCCATACGGGTCGTCGCGGCGCGGCCGGCCGAGGCCGGAAAACCCGCTCATCGGGTCTCGCTCCACCCGGCCCGAGTCGGCGGCCCGGGCCGCACCCCGACGGCCTCCCCCACCGCCTCCTCGAGTCCGGGCACGGTCCCGCTCGTTGCCAGGTCCCGAACCTCGAGCTGGAGCGACTCGACTCCGCCGAAGGCGCGGCTCGCCAGGCGGGCTACGACGTCGACCCGATCCCCCTCGGCGAGTCGGTCGGCGAGGTCGTCGCGCCCGAAGGCGATGGCGTCGAGGACGTCGGGCCGGCGCCGGAGGACGAGCTGGGTGTGGCCGCCGTTCACGGTCCGGACCCGGGCGACCTGGAGCCCGACGACCGCCACGAGCGGATCCGGGTTGCCCGGGCCGGTCGGGGCGAGGAGCCCGAGCTCCCGGACGAGGCCGTAGTCGACGGCGGCCGGCGGGAGGACGAGGTCGATCGGGAGGGTGGGCCGCGGGTCGGGCGCCCCGGCCGCGGCGACGAGGCCGGAGAAGCGCTCGACGAAGGCCGCCCAGCGCTCCGCCCCGATCTCGAACCCCGCTGCCCCGGGATGGCCGCCGTAGCGGAGGAAGAGGTCTCCGCACTCGCCGAGGAGGGCGGCGAGGTCGTAGCCCGGGCCGCTCCGGCACGAGGCCCGGAGGACGGGGCCGAGCTCCGCGGCGACGACGGCCGGGCGACCCGTCTCTTCGGCGAGGCGGGCCGCCGCGAGCCCAACGATCCCGACCGGCCAGGGCCCCCGGACGACGACCGCCGCACCGTCCCCCTCCGGGAGCGCCGTCCGGGCCGCCTCGACGACCTCCCGGGTGAGATCGCGGCGCGTCGCGTTCGCGACCTCGAGGCGAGCCGCCAGGGCCGCCGCCTCGGCCGGGTCGTCGGTCAGGAGGAGTCGGGCCGCATCGGCGGCCTCACCGATCCGCCCGGCGGCGTTCAGTCGCGGGGCGATGGCGAAGGCGACGGTCTCCAGATCGACGGGGCGCCGCGCCAGGCCGGCGACCTCGAGGAGCGAGGCGAGCCCGGGCCGCGGACCGGCGGCGACGGCGGCGAGCCCGAGCCGTGCGATCGCCCGGTTCTCGCCGACGACCGGCGCCAGGTCGGCGACGGTCCCGATCGTCGCCAGGTCGCTCCAGGCCGTCGCCGCGCCGGAGTCGCCGCCGAGGGCATCGAGGAGGAGCTCGGCGACCTTGTAGGCGACCCCACTGCCCGAGAGGCGGCGGTCCGGGTAGGCTGCGTCCGGTCGGTGGGGGTTGACGACCGCCGCGGCCGCCGGGAGCCGCTCCGGGACGCGATGGTGGTCGGTGACGAGGACGTCGATCCCGGCCGCGTTCGCGAGCTCGACCTCGGCGACGCTCGTCGTCCCGGTATCGACGGTGACGATGCAGGCGGCGCCGGCCTCCCGGGCCGCCTCGACGGCCCGGGCGGAGAGGCCGTGACCCTCCTCGAGGCGGGACGGCACGTACGGCAGCGCCTCGATCCCGAGGGACCGGCACGCCCGGACGACGATCGCCAGGCCGGTCAGGCCGTCGGCGTCGAAGTCGCCGAAGACGAGGACCCGCTCGCCCCGATCCCGAGCCCGCCGGAACCGCTCGACGACGACCTCGGCGTCGGGGAGGAGCCGCGGGTCGTGGAGGCCGAGTTCCGGCTCGCCGAAGAAGCGGGCGGCCGCGGCCGGGTCGGCCACCCCCCGGGCGGCGAGGATCGCCGCGATCCGCTCGGAGGCGCCGAATCGCTCGACGGCCGTCACGAGCTCCGGATCCGGGACGGTGGTGGAGGGGAGCCAGCGGAACCGGGGTTCAAGCACGGCCTCAGCCTGCCAGACGGGTCCCATCGGCCACTTTGCGGCGGCCCGTGTCGTCCCCTCCCCGGTCGGTCACCGGGCCGGTCGGCGAGCGAGCCGTCCGCCGGCCGCCGGTCGACCGGCCCGCTCGTCCTCCCAGAGCTGCCAGGTCACGAGGATCTGGCTGGCGTTGAAGATCGACGAGTAGGTCCCGGAGATGATCCCGATGACCATGGCGAGGACGAAGGTCCGGATCGTCTCGCCGCCGAAGAGGAGGAGGGTGAGGAGGACCAGGACGGTCGTGAAGCTCGTGTTGATCGAGCGCCCCAGGGTCTGGAGGATCGAGTGGTTGACGATCCGATCGAAGGGCTCGCCCGAGTGCCGCGCCCGGTTCTCCCGGATCCGGTCGAAGACGACGATGGTGTCGTGGACGGAGAAGCCGATGACGGTCAGCATCGCCGTGACGAAGAGGCCGTCGATCTCGATCCGGAAGAAGGTCCCGAGGATCGCAAAGATCCCGACGACGACGACGACATCGTGGAGGAGGGCGACGAGGGCGGCGACCCCCATCTTCACGTCGTGGAAGCGGAAGGTGATCCAGAGGAGGATCCCCAGCGAACCGATGAGGATGAGGACGATCGCCTGCTGGATGAGGTCGGCGCTGACGACGGGGCCGATCGTCGTCAGCGAGGCCTGCTCGGCGATCGGGCCGAAGCGCTGCTGGAGGGCGGCCGCGACGGCGCCGAGCCGGCCTTGGGCCGGGAGGGCGCCGCCGCCGGCTGGGGTCGGCGACGGGCTCGGGGCCGGCGAGGCTGCCGCGGAGGGG
>JBHOQO010000022.1:0-7695 GCA_042408925.1 Chloroflexota bacterium
GGTTGGGACTGAAGTACTGGTACTTGCAAGGTTCGGCGGCGATGATGGGCTCGCTGCCGATGGGAACCGGGCAGCAGCACTGATGGCGGGCTTCTCGCCCGCACTGGGTACTCGGGGACCACCCAAGGAGGTTGTCATGTCGATGCGCGCCGCCACCCGCTCGCGGCCGACCGCCGCGATCCGGCTCATCGGCTGGCTATCGGCCGCCGCCCTTGTCGCCCTCGCCGCCGTCGGCCCGTCCGTCGGTTCGACGCGTGCCGCCTCGGTCAAACCGAGCCCGGTCGACATCCCTAAGGGAGGCGGCCAGCCGACCTGCACCGACGAGCTGCTCGGGAGCTACGACTTCGGGTTCCGAATCGACCGTAAGGACCTCACGAACGATGGCACCTGGAAGCTCTATAGCCACGACTTCGGGTCGTTCACGGCCAGCCTCGAGATCGCCGGCCACGCCGGTTCGGACACGGACTCGGTTCCGAACTCCATCGACTTCCGAAACGCGAGCCCCGGCGTCTGGGCAATCTTCGTGAAGGCCGGTCAGGACGGCAACCTGTACGAGTACGGCGGACCGACGGTGGCCGACACCAACCTGGTCGGCCCGGACGGCAAGAACATCAGCCACCTCGAGATCTGCTACAAGGAGAGCGAGGCCACGCCGACCGCGACCCCGACGGCCACGCCGACGGCGACGCCCACCGCCACACCAACAGCGACTCCGACCGTAACCCCCACGGCCACGCCGACGGCCACGCCCACGGCGACTCCGACGGCGACCCCGACGACCACTCCGACAGCCACGCCCACGGCAACCCCAACCGCCACGCCCACGGCGACGCCGACCGCGACTCCGACCGAGGAGGTCCTGCCGACCGCCACGCCGACCGCCACGCCGACCGCGTCGCCGTCCCCCACCGGCGAGGTCCTCGGGGCGACCGGCACCCCGTCCGTGACGCCGCCGGCGACCGACACCGCCACGATGACGTCGGCGCCGAGTCCGTCGGCCTGGCGCGTCATCCTCCTCGGCCTCGCCGCGGTCATCGCCTTCCTCCTCATCCTCACCCCGGCGACCGACCGGCGGCGGCGCTAGCCCTCGCTGTCCCCGACCTCTCGAGGCCGAGCCGCGGATCCGCGGCTCGGCCTCATCACGTTCCGGACGACGAACCCGCTGCGCCGAACCGCAGCGGCCTCAGAGCGACAGCCGTTCGCCCCGGGTGACGAAGCGGACCGGGCCGCCGTACGCCGATCGGACCCGCTCGAGGACCGCCGCCGGATCGAACCCCATCTGGATGTGCGTCAGGAGGATCCGGCCCGGCTCGACCAGCTGGACGAGCTCGAGGACGTCGTCGGCGTTCAGGTGCCAGGCACCGGCCGGGACCGGGCTCGTCCCGAACGAGACCTCGACGAGGAGCGTGTCGCCGGGACGAACGAGCGGGACGAGATCGCCGACCCGACCGCAGTCCCCGGAGTAGACGAGACCCGGCCCGCCGGGGGCCGCCGTCACCCGGACGGCATAGCTGTCGGCGGTGTGGGTGACCCGGGCCGCCTCGATCCTGAACGGGCCGACGGCGCTTCGCCCGGGGACGAGGTCCCGGACGTCGAGGGCCGCCGCCGTGAACCCCGGTTCGTCGTGGAGGGCGTCGAGGCGGGTCGCCAGGCCGGCGGGCGCGACGACCGTGATGCGACCCGGGGGCCGACGCTCGTAGCGGAGGTAGTGGCGGAGCGGGACGAGGTCGATGAAGTGGTCCGGGTGCAGGTGGGACACGACGACGCCGGCGAGCCGGCTCGGCTCGACCGCGATCGCCAGCTCGGTGAACGTCCCCTGCCCAAGATCGAGAGCGAGTGCAGCCCCCGCGGCCTCGAGGAGGTAGCCCGAGCCCAGGGCTCCGGGACGGTTCGAGTAGGCCGGCCCGGCCCCGAGGACGGTCAGCTCCACCGGACGAGAGGCATCGAGGAGCGTGGCATGGCGGCCAGCCTACCCGATGCGGGGCGTCCGGAAGCGGTCGGTGCGGCTCGAAGCCGCGGCCCGCAACGGAGGTCGAGCCTACGGCTTGCCCTGCCCGGGCGGCGTCCGGCCGGCCTTCGGGCTCGGCGGCCCGCCGGGCTCGTGGCTCGGCGCCGCCGACGGTGCCGGACTCTCGCCTCCGCCGGGCTCCGGCGTCGACGACGGCTTGCCGTGGGTCTTGATCTTCTCGATCGTCGCCTCGTTCCGTTCGATCGTCTGCTCGACCGCCGCGGCGGCGGGGGCCGGGAGGCGCTCGGCCAGCGTGTCGAGGACGACCTGATGGCGCTCGAGGACGATCTCGAGACGATCGGCCCGCGCGAGGTCGGGGCCGGCCGCCTGGAGCGCCGAGGCGACGGTCTCGCGGTACGCCTCGAGGGCGGCCCGGACGGCGGTGCCGTTCCCGTGCTCGGCCGCATCGGCGGCTTCGGACAGGCGAGCCTCCAGCCGGGCGATCTCGGCGTCGGCACGGGCGCCGGCGTCGCCGGGGAGGGTCACGGTCTCGATCCAGAGCCGGACTCCGTAGAGCGGGCCGCCGGGCGAGCTCGCCGCCGCCGCGCTGGCGACGGCGCCGAGGGCGAGGGCCGCCGCGAGGAGGGCGACGGCCGCCCGTCGGGCGGGCCGGCGACCGATCCCCCACGGCCGCCGGGCGCGAACGACGTCGAGGACCATCGGCCCGCCGGCCCGCCGCGCCGCCTCGCTCCGGAAGCGTTCTCGCAGGCGGCGGCTCGTCTCGGGATCGAGGCGAAGCCGCTCGTCGGCATAGCGGCGGAGGAGCGCCTCGATCCCCTCGTCGCGGTGTGCCCGCCGCTCGTGCCGCAGGTGGTCTCGTTCGGTCATGGCGTCGTCACTCGTCTGCCGCTCCCGCCTCGGGCCTCGGGAGGCCGAGGTGTCGGCGGAGGGCGGCGATGGCTCGGAACTGGAGGCCCCGGATCGTGCCTTCCTGGCGGCCCATGGCGACGGCCGCCTCGCGCGCCGACAGCCCGGCGAAGAAGCGCAGGGCGATGACGTCCCGCTGATCGTCGGTCAGTTCGGCGAGCGCAGCGCTCACGGCATCCAGCTCCTCTCGCAACGTCACGACGGCGTCGGGGTCGGCGTCCTCGGCCGGTCGCTCGGCCGCTTCGCTCAGATCGATCGCCTCGTGGCGGGTGCGGATGTGGTCGATGACGGCGTTCCGGGCGAGCCGGAAGAGCCAGCCCCCGAAGGGAACGCCCCGCGATTCGTAGCGCGGGAGCGCCTCCAGGACCTTGACGAAGATCGTCTGCGTCAGGTCCTCCGCGTCGGCGGGGTTCCGAACGCGGCTGGCGACGTAGCGATAGACCCGCTCGTGGTACCGATCGAAGAGGGCGCCACAGGCGTCCGGGTCGCCCGCCCGCGCGGCGGCCACGAGCTGTTCGATCGCTGCCTCGTCGTGTTCCATAACGATCCGCCCGCTCGCTCGTTAGGTGGCGGCCGGCCGGGGGTCGCCGAGCGCCTCGAGGACCGCCTCGGGGATCTCGACCTCGACCGGCGCACCGCCGCGCCGGAAGTGGATCCTCCGCCAGCCGGTCGCGGCCGCGAGCCGGTAGACGTGGCCGAGGCCGACGGCGAAGTGCTCGGCCCGGTGGGCATCGGAGCCGAGGGTGATCCGCTCGCCGCCGAGGGCTCGGTAGCGGGCCACGACGGCCGGATGCGGGTACGGCTCGCGGGCCGCCTGGCGGAGGCCGCTCGCATTGATCTCGAGGCCGGTGCCGGTCTCGACGAGGGCCCGGAGGATCGGCTCGACAAGCTCGGGCGCGCCGGCGATGGCGGCGGGATCGACGTAGGGGACGAGGTAGCGCTTCACGAAGTCGAGGTGGCCGAGGGTGTCGAAGCAGCCGCTCCTCGCCGCCCCGAGGACCTCCTCGAAGTACGGCCGGAGGATCTCGGCGAGGCTCCGGCCCGCGACGAAGGCTCGGACCCGGTCGGCTCGATACGGGGAATCGGGACCGACGTGGACCGAGCCGATCGTGAAGTCGTACCGATGGCGGCGCAGATGCTCGCGAATCTCAGACTCAAAGCGCCGTTCGTACGTGATCTCGGCGCCGTAGCGCACCGCGACGCCGCGGTCTGCCCAGCGCTCGGCGAGTTCCCGGACGAGCCGCTCCCGCTCGCTCGGCGGGACGCCCGAGGTCGGGACCCGGGGGTCGAAGTCGAGGTGGTCGGTGATCGCGATCTCGGCGACGCCCCGCGCGGCGGCCAGGGCCGGGTAGACGTCGAGGGGGACGTCGCTGTCGTGGGAGAGGCGGGTATGGAGGTGGCTGTCGAGCGGGAGGTCGCGGTCGACCAAGCCAGCCTCGCCGAAGGCCGGCCCCGCCGACCCGCCCCCGTCGGTCTCCGTCGGGCCCCCGACGCCTCCGTTCACCCGCCGATGACGCCGAGCTCCCGGCCGACCCGTGCGAAGGTCTCGAGGGCGATGTCGAGCTGCTCGTCGCTGTGGGCGGCGGTGACGATCGTCCGGATCCGGGCCTTGTCGATGGCGACCGTCGGGTAGACGACCGAGGTGGCGTAGACCCCCTCCTCGAAGAGGCGGTCGCTGAAGCGGATGGCGAGGGCCGATTCGCCGAGCATGATCGGGGTGATCGGCGTCTCCGAGACCCCGGTGTCGAAGCCGAGGCGCCGCAGCTCGGCCTTGAAGCGGCGGGTGTTCGTCCAGAGCCGTTCGATCCGTTCGGGCTCCTCCTGGAAGATCCGGATCGCCTCGAGACAGGCGGCGACGACCGCCGGCGGGTGGGAGGTCGAGAAGAGGAAGGGGCGCGCCCGCTGGGTCAGGTAGTCGATGAGGGTCGCCGAGCCGGCGACGTATCCGCCGAGGACCCCGACCGCCTTCGAGAGCGTCCCGATCTGGATCGCGACCCGGCCGTGGAGGCCGAAGTGGTCGATCGTCCCCCGGCCGTTCCGGCCGAGGACGCCGGAGGCATGGGCGTCGTCGACCATGACCGCCGCCCCGACCTCCTCGGCCGCCTCGACGATCTCGGGGAGCGGGGCGATGTCGCCGTCCATGCTGAAGACGCCGTCGGTGACGACGAGGATCGAGCGGTACGGCTCGCCCTCGTGGCCGGGATCCTCGCGACCCCGCTCCACGGCGCTGCGGAGGATCTCCCGGAGGGCGGCGACGTCGCGGTGGGGGTAGATCTTGCGCGGCGCCTTCGAGAGGCGCATCCCGTCGATGATCGAGGCGTGGTTGAGGGCGTCCGAGACGATGAGGTCGCGTTCGTCGGTGATCGCCGGGATGACCCCGGTGTTCGCCGTGAAGCCGGACTGGAAGGTGAGGACGGCTTCGACGCCCTTGAAGCGGGCGAGCTCGGCCTCGAGCTCCATGTGGAGCTCCATCGTCCCGGCAATGGTCCGGACGGCGCCCGACCCCGCCCCGTAGTCGCGGACGGCGGCGATCGCCGCCTCTCGAAGCCGCGGGTCGTGGGTGAGCCCCAGGTAGTCGTTCGAGGAGAGGCTGATGACCCGCCGCCCGTCGAGGATGACCTCGGGGCCCTGGGCCGAGGCCATGATCCGGAGGGGTCGGTAGAGGTGGCGGGCGTGGAGGTCGGCGAGCTCGTCGTCGAGGTAGGCGAGGGGCTGCCGGGCGAGGGTCCGGCGGGCGTCGGTCGCAGGGTCGCTCATCGGTCGGTCCACTCCATGATCACCTTGCCCGATTCGCCGGACCGGGCGACGGCGAAGGCGGCGGCGTAGTCGCGGGCGGGGAAGCGGTGGGTGATCGCCGGTCGGATGTCGAGCCCGGACTGGAGCATGACGGTCATCTTGTACCACGTCTCGTACATCTCGCGGCCGTAGATCCCCTTGAGCGTGAGCATCTTGAAGATGACCTCCGAGAGATCGATGGCGATCTCCTTCGTCGGGATCCCGAGGATCGCCATCCCGGCCCCGTGGGCCATGTTCGCCAGGGCGGTCCGGAAGGCCTCGGGGTTGCCCGACATCTCGAGGACGACGTCGAAGCCTTCGACCATCCCGAGCTCGCGCTGGACGTCGTGGAGGTCGCGCTCGCGGGGATCGATGACGACGTCGGCGCCCATCCGGGCGGCGATGGCGCGGCGGTACGGGTTCGGCTCCGAGACGACGACGAAGCGGGCGCCGGCGTGGCGGACGACGGCGGTCGCCATGAGCCCGATCGGCCCGGCGCCGGTCACGAGGACGTCCTCGCCGAGGACGGGGAAGGCGAGGGCGGTGTGGACGGCGTTCCCGAAGGGGTCGAAGATCGCCGCGACCTCCTCGTCGATCCCCGGCCAGTGGTGCCAGACGTTCGTCATCGGCAGGGCGACGTACTCGGCGAAGGCGCCGTCCCGCCCGACACCGAGGCCGATGGTCCGGGCGCAGAGGTGGCGGCGGCCGGCGAGACAGTGGCGGCAGCGGCCGCAGACGACGTGGCCCTCCCCGGAGACGAGGTCGCCGGGCTGGAAGTCGGTGACGTTGCTGCCGACCTCGACGATCTCGCCGACGAACTCGTGGCCGATGATGAGCGGCGGTCGGACGGTCCGGGCGGCCCACTCGTCCCAGGCCTCGATGTGGAGATCGGTCCCGCAGATCCCGGTCTTGCGAACCCGGATCAGGACGTCGTTGATGCCGATCTCGGGGATCGGGACCTCGCGGAGCTCGAGTCCCGGGCCGGGGGCGGCCTTGACGAGGGCGAGCATTGTCCCCCGCCGGCCGCCGGTCCCGCTCATCCGCCGACCCGGTCGCCCTCGTCGGTGCCCGCCGCCGGCCCGTCCTCGGCGTCGAGGATCGGGTTCTCGACCGAGCCGATCCCCTCGACGGCGACCCGAACCCGGTCGCCGGGCTCGAGGAAGATCGGCGGGTTCCGGAAGACGCCGACGCCGGCCGGGGTCCCGGTCACGATGAGATCACCCGGCTCGAGGGTGATGACGGCGCTGATGAAGGCGATGAGCTCGGGGATCGAGAAGATCATCTCCCGGGTCGAGCCGTCCTGCATCGGGACCTCGCGGCCCGCGTCCGGGCCGCTCCCCGGGATCCGCCACGAGCGGACGGCGAGATCGTGGGGGTCGGCGATGTCGGCGGCGTCGACGAAGACCGGGCCGACGGGCAGGAAGGTGTCGGCGCCCTTCGCCCGGAGCCACTGACCGTCGCCGTGCTCGCCGGGCCGGAGGGCGGCCGGGTTGCCCTGCCAGTCGCGGGCGCTGATGTCGTTGCAGACGACGTAGCCGCCGACGACCGCCATCGCCTCGGCGGCCGGGATCGCCCGGGCTCGCCGCCCGATGACGACGCCGAGCTCCGCTTCGAGGTCGAGGGCGTGCGTTCCGGGCGGTCGGACGACGGGCTCGCCGTCGGCGACGATGGTGTTCGCAAACTTGGCGAAGAGGACGGGTCGGTCGGGGAGCGGCCGGCCCTGTTCGGCGACGTGGTCGCGGTAGTTCCAGCCGATGCAGATGATCTTGCCGGGCGCCGAGACGGCGGGCGCCGGCCGGAGCTCGGCGGTGGCGAGGCGGCGGCCGTCGGCGAGCTCGACGAGGTTGTCGGCGACGAGGCGACCGACGTCGATCCCGGGCCCGACCGGGAGCCAGGACGGGGCGAGGCCGGCGGTCAGGCCGGCCGGCGGGGTGGCGGTCCGGAAGAAGTAGCGTCGCACGGCGGGTCGGCGATCAGCTCGGGCCGGGGGTCGGGGTGGCCTCCGGGCTCGGGGTCGGGCTCGCACTTGGGCTCGGGCTGGCTCC
>JBHOQO010000024.1:0-11332 GCA_042408925.1 Chloroflexota bacterium
CGAGGCTCGCCGCCCCGGCGGCCGGTCGCCGCCGGTCCCCGCCACCCGGCCCGGGAAACCCTTCGGACGACGCCGCGGAGGCCGACGGCCGGGAGCCCTGGCGGCCGGGCCGCGGCGCCACGAAGAAGCGGGGCAACCCCCGTCGCCGGGCGCGGCACGGCGACTCGGACCGAGCCGACTAGCGCCGGCCGACCGGACGCCTGCCCGCCTCGTCGAGGAGGGCGACGAGGTCCGAGACGAGGACCTCCCAGCTCCAGGTCGACCGGACGCGCCGAGCCAGGGCGTGGGCCCGGTCGGCGGCGAGGCGCTCCCGGACGAGCCGGGCGACCTCGCCGGCCGACGCCTCGGGCGGGAAGCGGACGGCGGCGTCGCCGACGAGGGCCCGCAGAGCCGGGATGTCGGCACAGACGATCGGCAGCCGGGCGACGGCGGCCTCGAGGATCGGAAGGCCGAAGCCCTCGTCGCGGCTCGGGAAGAAGAGGCAGTCGGCGAGGCGGTAGAGGTCGCCGACGATCGCCGCCGTCGCCCCGCCGTGGACCCGCTCCGCGACGAAGACGACCCGCTCCCCGAGCCCGAGCTCGGCGGCCCGCCGCCGAAGGAACCGTCGGTACGCCCGGGCCGCGGGATCGTGCGGGTCGAGGGCCCCGGTCACGACGAGTCGCGTCCCCGGCTCGTCTCCGGCGAGGACGGCCGCGACCTCGAGGGCCAGCTCGATGTTCTTCCGCGGCACGAGCCGCGAGGGGACGAGGAGGATCGGGCCGGTCTGCAGGAGCCCCGTCGCCTCGACGAGCCGGCGGGTCGCCGGGTGGAGGCGGAGGCTGGCGGCGAGGTCGATGCCGTTCGGCACGACGCGGATCGCCTCGGGTGGCCGCCCCGTCAGCGCCGCGTACTGGGTCCGCCGCAGCTCGGAGACGGCGACGGCGAGCGTCCCAGGCCACGCCTCCCGGACGACGTCCCAGGGCCAGCGCGGGTGGAGCTGCCCGGCCCGCTCGGGGGTCGCCGCCGCGACGTCGTGGACCCAGAGGAGCCAGCCCCGCCGGTCCGCCTCGGCCAGCTGCCGGAGGGCGACCGAGGCGGCGAGGTTGAAGTGGACGGACGCCAGGTTGTGAACGATGACGACGTCGGCGTCGGCGAGCGCCTCGACGAGGGCCGTCCGGATCTCGGCGACGACGGACGCGAACGCCTCCGGCACGCGCCCGGCGGCGAGGGCAGCGCGGATCGGCGCGAGGCGCCGATGGCGGGCATCGAGGAGCGGGACCCGAACGAGGGGCGCCCCGATCGCCGCCGACCGGCCCCGGCCGGCGACGACCCGGACCGCCCGCCCGGCCCGGGCGAGCGAGCGGGCCTGGACCCCGACGACCGTCTCCACCCCACCGACGACCGGCGGGGCCGTGTAGTGGACGATGGCAATCCGCTCGGCGCCGCAGCCCGTCACGGTGGCGACCGGACCGCTCACCCGGCCGCCCCGAAGCACTCGACGAGGAGCGCCGCGAGGTGCCGCTCGAGGACGGTGAACGAGAAGTGGCGCCGCCCGACCTCGTAGTTGCGCTCCGCCCAGGCGGCGGCCGTCGCCGGATCGTCGAGGAGGTGCCGGGCCCGCTCGATCGTCGCCTCGTCGATGAACTCGTCGAACCAGACGACCCGGAAGCCCCGCGGCCGCAGATCGACCTCGTACGTCGAGTAGTTGTTCACGAGGATCGGGCGCCGGTGGTAGACGGCCTCCAAGAAGGCGTTCCCGAAGCCCTCGAAGACCGACGGGTACGTGACGAAGTCGGCGGCGGCGTAGAACTCGGCGAGGGCATAGCGCCCCGGGCCGACCGGGTCGTCGCCGCCGTTCTCGGCGACGAGGTCGGCGGCGAAGACGAGTGGCACCCCGAGGAGCTCGGCGTAGGCCCGGACCCGCCGCTCGTAGGCGTCGCCCTCGTCGCCCGAGGCGTGGGAGACGACGAGCCTCGCCGGCCGGTCGAGCCGCCGCACGAACTCGATGGCGTGCTCGATCCCCTTCCGGGCCACGATCCGCGTCGGTTGGAGGACGAGGAGCTCGCCGGGCCCGAGACCGAGATCCCGACGCAAGGCGGCGAGCCGCTCGGGCCGCACCGGCGCCGGCGGGCGGTCGAAGTCCATGACGTTCGGGATGACCCGCGGCGTCAGGCCCCGCCGCCAGGCCAGCTCGCGGGCCTGGAGCGAGTTGATGACGACGTGGCGGATCGCCCCGTGGGGCGGCGGGAAGGCCGCCGCGATGACGTCCTCGACGCTGTTGACGAGGAAGCGCTGCCGTTCCCACGGCAGGTCGTGATGGTGGGCGATGGTCGGCAGCCCGGTCTCGGCGACCAGGTCGGAGATCGCCAGCCCGAGGGGCAGGTTCAAGGGGATCGCCGAGGCGTTCTCGACGACGAGGAGCTCGATCTCGAAGCGGCGGACGAAGCGGTGGAGCGCCCTCCGGAGGCGAGCCCGGAGCGAATCGATGGCGGCCGAGACCTCCGGCGACCGGACGGTCCGGACCGGCTCTCCTTCGGCCCCCTCGTCGCCCCGGCGGTCGACGGCGCGGGCGCCGAAGACCGCCCGGTTGATCGCCTCGATGTCCGGGTGGCCAAAGAACGCCTCCTCGACGACCTCCGAGACCGCCGGCGGTCGGTCGGAGCGACCGGCGAAATAGAAGCACCGGTGGCCGAGCCCCTCGAGGACCCGGGCCCACTTCGCGGTCTCCAGGGAGACCCCGTCGGTCCCGGCGAAGCGGGTCGAGACGAAGCCGATCCGCCGTCCCGCCATCACCGTCGCCTCAGGGCCGGACGTCGATCCTTCGGCCATGCCAAGAGGATGCCACGCTTTGCCCCGTTGGACCCGCCCGACGGGCCGCCGGCGGGCCGGAGGCTCGTTCCGCGATCCGACGCTAGAATGGCCGGCCGTGGGCATCGCCGAGACCCTCGCCGCCTTCTGGCAGTCGCTTCTCGACCTGACGAGCCGGTTCGTCATTCCCGACTGGGCAGCGCTCGTCGGCCTTTTGCCCGTCTTCCTCGTCCTCCTCGTCCTGGGACCGCTCCTCACCCTCCTCGCCCTCGTCTGGCTCGTCTACCTCGTCCGCCGACCGCGGACCGGCATCGCCGTCGACGAGGGCCCGTGGCCCCTCCTGCCGGACGCCGACGGCCGCCTCGAGCCGCCGCTCGGGGAGCCGTACTGCTCGAGGCACCGCCTCGTCTTCGGGGCCGGCACCGACACCTGCCCGCTCGACGGCGAGGCGCTCACGTTCATCTGCCCGAAGTGTCACCTGGCCCGGGCCGCGGGTCTGGCGCGCTGCGGCAACTGCGGGCTCGTCGCCGTCCCCGGTCGGCGGCTCCGGCCCCTGGCACCGGTTGTGCCGCCACCCGGCGGCACCGCGGCCGCGTAGCCCGGAACCCGCGAGCGCCGTCGGGCGTCCCGAGGTCACCGATGACGACGATCGCCCAGGTCGCCTTCACGACCGGATCCCTGCTCCTCCTCGTCGCCTTCGCCGCCCACGTCGGCCACGCCGTGCTCCTGGCGGCCGGCCGCCGGCGGCTCGCGACCCTCGTGACCGGACCGCGGCCGAGCTACGCCGGCGTCGTCGGCGGGACCCTCGCCGCGACCCTCGACGGCCCCGCCGACGAACGGCCGACCGCGCCCGATGAGAGCGCCCTCGCCCGACCGGCCGTCGTCCTCGCCGCCGTCGCCTTCGGCCTCCTTACCCTGGCCGTCTTCAGTCGGGCGATCGCCGTCGGCCGCGGCCCCTGGGGCAACCTCTTCGAGTTCAGCGTCGCCTTCGCCTGGTCGATCACCGGCGGCTACCTGTGGCTCTCGACCCGCTACCCGATCCGCTCGATCGGCTTCCTCCCGCTCGGCGTCGCCGGGGCCCTTGCCCTCTACGCCGCCAGCCTGCCGTCGGAGGTTCGACCGCTCCTCCCGGCCCTCAACAACGCCCCGCTCCTGACGATCCACGTCGGGATGGCGGTCCTGGCCTACGGGATCTTCGCGACGGCCTTCGCCGCGGGGGTCGGCTATCTCGTCCAGGGACCGACGGACCGGATCGCCTGGCTGCCCTCGCACCGGACCCTCGACGAGGTCGCCTACCGGGCCGTCATCGTCGGCTTCCCGATCTTCGCCACGATGATCATCCTCGGCTCCTGGTGGGCCTCGATCGCCTGGTCCCGGTACTGGGGCTGGGACCCGAAGGAGACCTCGGCCCTCGTGACCTGGCTCACCTACGCCGTCTACCTCCACGCCCGCAACCAGCGACGGTGGGCCGGCCGGCCGGCGGCCCTCCTCCTCGTCGTCGGCTTCGTCATGGTCCTCGTCACGTACTCGGGCTCGCTCTGGTTTAGCGGTCTCCACGCCTACAGCGGCCTCTAGCGACCGCGCCGCCGCCCTCGCCGCACCGCCCCTCGCCGCACCGCCGCGCCGAAACCTCCCGTCGTAGAACGAACGTTCAGATCGGCGCCCGCCAGCCCCGTCTCGACGGCCTTCGCGGGCACCGCGGTCCGGTTACCTCGCCTGTGGACGGCTTCGGGGATGACCGCCCCCGGGCGGTGGAAAAGGCCCGCCCGAGTGTGGAGCAGCCGTGGACGGCGACCACCACATCTTGCGGTCGATGCGCATTTCCAACACAAGATCTTGTGGTATGGGGCTTGACCGGCGGTTCGCCGGGTCGTACGATACGGAGGCTCGAGACGGCCACCCGTCGATGCCCGATGGCCCGCCTCGCCGGGCATCGAGCCCGACCGGCCGGGTCGGCCACGGCCCCGGACGAACCGGGTTCGCGATGGCTCGAGTAGCTACGAATTCGGCTCCGCACGGACCGCAGCGGACCGAAGGGGGACACGGCACCGCCCCATCAGGCGCCGAGCAGGAGAGCTGACCGATGGCCCGAATCGCACAGGACGTCGTCCACGTCGCCGAGAAGGCTGCCCACGCCGGCACGCATCGCCCTGCCGGTCGCCGCCGCGCCGCCGGACCTGGCGGACCGCTCGGCGGGCCGTACGGCGCCTCGTTCACCGGGCTCGGGGTCCCGGGCCTGCGGCTCGAGCGGCGCTGGACCCGGCCCGGCGTCCACCCCTACGACGAGGTGACCTGGGAGCTGCGGACCGCCTCGATCACCAACGAATCGGGCAAGGTCGTCTTCGAGCAGCGCGACGTCGAGGTCCCCTCCTTCTGGAGCCAGCTGGCAACGAACGTTGTCGTCAGCAAGTACTTCCGCGGCCACATCGGGACCCCGGAGCGGGAGCGGAGTGTCAAGCAGCTCATCGACCGGGTCGTGAACACGATCTGCGGCTGGGCCGAGCGGCAGCACTACTTCGCCACCCCCGACGACCTCGAGACCTTCCGGGCCGAGCTCACCCATCTCCTCCTCCACCAGAAGATGAGCTTCAACTCGCCGGTCTGGTTCAACGTCGGGATCGAGCCCAAGCCCCAGTGCTCGGCCTGCTTCATCAACTCGGTCGAGGACAACATGGGCAGCATCATGGACCTCGCCAAGACCGAGGCGATGCTCTTCAAGTACGGCTCGGGGGCCGGCGTCAACCTCTCCCCGATCCGCTCGAGCAAGGAGCGGATGTCCGGCGGCGGGATCGCCTCGGGGCCGGTCAGCTTCATGAAGGGCTACGACGCCTTCGCCGGGGTGATCAAGTGCCTGACGGCCGATACCTACATCACGACCAGTAGCGGGCTCCTGCGGATCGATGAGGCGATCGAGACGGACGGTCCGGTCGGTTTTACGGAGGACGATTCCCTCACGCTCAACACGCCGGCCGGCCCGAGGCGCATCTCCCACGTGTATCGGAGCCCCCTGGCAGACGTTCGCTCCGTAACCCTCAGAACGGGCCTCACGTTGACCGGAACCCATGAGCATCCGGTCCTCACCCTGGTCTCGCCGTTCGGGCTCAGATGGACCAGGCTGGCCGACCTCCGGCCAGGCGACCGGGTCGCTGTCGAGCGTCGTCGCGAGCTGTGGCCATCTCGGGCGCCTGCGCTCGATGAGTTCACGCCCCATCTCGTCGTCGAGCGACGGGAGTTGCGCTATCCCGGCGAGATGACCCCGGAGCTCGCCCGACTGCTCGGCTACCTGGTGGCCGAGGGATCCGTCGAGCGCACGCGGTTCCGGTTCAGCTCCGCAGATCCGGAGGTGATGGCCGACTACTGCCGCTGCGTCCAGGCCGTCTTCGGGGTCGATCCAAGCAACCAGGTTCGACACGAGATCAACCCGAGCACGGGCGTGCGAACCGAGTCCCTGTCGCTCAGCTGGCAGGGCGCCCTGCAATTCCTCGAGTACTGCGGGCTGCCGGCCGGGCCGTCGGCGGCCAAGAGTGTCCCCGTCGCGATCCGCCGCTCTCCGCGCTCGCTCGTCCTTGAGTTCCTCGGCGCCTACAGTGAGGGCGACGCCCATATCGGAGAGCGGCGCATCGAGATCGCTTCGGCCTCGCAGCGGCTACTCGAGGAAATCCAGCTGCTTGCGCTCAACATGGGGGTGGTGGGCCGCCGTTACTCCCTGAACGGCTACGAGCATCTGACGTTCCTCGGCGCCGATGCCGCGCGCCTCGCCCGGCTCCTTCGCCCGTACCTCGTCACGCCGCGCAAGCGCGAGGCCGCCGCAGCGCTCGCGGCTGACCCGGCCGGCCAGCGCAACCCGAACGTCGACGTGATCCCGGGTCTCGTCCCTGCCCTGCGTGCCTTCGCCTTCGCAGGCAATGGCTGGTTCCGCGGGGACTCCGGGGAGATCGTGCGCTCGGGCTTCGGGATCTTCAACCGAACCGGCGACAACATCTCGTATGCCCGGGCGCGAGCGATCCCGGATTTGACCGCCAAGATCGCACGGCTGTCCCCCACCCTCGCGAAGACCGTCGAGATCGTGCTGGAGGACGAGTACCTGTGGGATGAAGTCGTCTCGGTCAGCGACGCCGGCCAGGCGCTGACGTACGACTTCACGGTCCCGGAGGTCCACGCGTTCGTGTCGAACGGCATCGTCTCGCACAACTCGGGCGGCAAGACCCGGCGGGCGGCGAAGATGGTCATCCTCAACGTCGACCACCCGGACATCCTCGACTTCATCGACTCGAAGGCGAACGAGGAGAAGAAGGCCTGGGCCCTCATCGAGGCCGGCTACGACCCGTCCTTCACCGGCGAGGCGTACGGGAGCGTCTTCTTCCAGAACGCGAACCACTCGGTACGGGTCACCGACGAGTTCATGCGGGCCGTCGTCGAGGACCGCGAGTGGACGGTCCGGGCGGTCACCACCGGCGAGCCGCTGGCCACGTACCGGGCCCGCGAGATCTGGCGCCGGATGGCCGAGGCGGCCTGGCTCTGCGGCGACCCCGGCGTCCAGTACGACACGACGATCAACGACTGGCACACCTGCGCGAACACGGACCGGATCTACGCGAGTAATCCGTGCGTCACCGGGGACACCCTCGTCGCCACGGATCGAGGCTGGCGGACGATCGAGTCCCTCGTCGGCGAGACGGTCGACGTCATCGGGCTCGACGGCCGGGCCCATCGGGTGACGAGGGTCTTCCCCACTGGCCGCAAGCCCGTCTTCGAGCTCAAGACGCGCCACGGCTACCGGGTGAAGATCACCGCCGACCACAAGGTCCGGACCGAGCGCGGCGACGTCCCGGTCAAGGACCTCCGCCCCGACGACGTCATCCTCCTCGAGCGCCCCGGGTTCGGCCGGACGAACCTCCCGCCGAACCTCGCCGAGGCGATCGGCCTCGCCGTCGGCGACGGCTGCCTGAGCTGGTCGCAACCTCGGGGCCGGCTCCAGCCGATGATCGCGATCACGATGCACGCCCAGGAGGCCCCCGTCCTGGCTCGGATCGCCGAGGAGATCAACGCCCAGAAGCAACTCCTTCGCGCCGTCGGCGCGCCGGGGCGGGCGGACGGCGTCCACGTGACCGTCTCGGCCAGCGGCGCCCGGCTCGCCTTCGCTTCGCGCCCGGTCGTCGAGCGCTTCATGGAGTACGCCGTCCTCGACGAAGGCGCCGAGCTCAAGCGGTTCAAGCCGGCGGTCTACGACCTCGACCGGCCGTCCCTCGCCGCCCTCCTCCGCGGCCTCTTCACCGCCGACGGGACCGTCGGTCGGAACCTGCGGAAGGGCGCCCACATCGGGCTCGACTCGACGTCCCTCGAGCTCCTCGTCCAGGTCCAGCGGCTCCTCCTCGCCTTCGGCATCAAGGCCCGGATCTACGAGAACCGCCGCCGCGGGTCGCTCCAGGCGGTCCTCCCCGACGGTCGCGGCGGGGCGGCGACGTACCCGGTCAAGCAGATGCACTCCCTTCGGATCAGCGGCGCCTCCCGGCTGACCTTCGAGCGCGAGATCGGGTTTGCCCCCGAAAGCCCGAAGGCCGCGGCCCTGCGGTCGATCAACGCCGCGGCGGTCGCCCGCCGGGAGGCGCTGCGCGATCGGGTCGCGTCCGTTCGGCCGCTCGGCGTCGAGCCGGTCTTCGATCTCACCGAGCCGGAGACGCACCACTTCGTGGCGAACGGCCTCGTCGTCCACAATTGCTCAGAGTTCATGTTCCTGAACGACACGGCATGCTTCGCCCCCGAGACGCGAATCAGCACGCCGGATGGCCTCCGAACCGTCGAGGAGCTCTACCAGGCCCAGGAGCGGGGCGAGCGGGTCCTCATCACGACCGACCTCGTCGGCGAGCATGATCATCGTCGCCTGACGGCCCATCGCCCGGCCATCGTGACGCGCGTCGGCGAGCGACCGGTGTTCCGGATGACCTTGAACGACGGCCGCTCGATCCGAACGACCGGCGACCATCGATTCCTCACCGCCGAAGGCATCTGGAAGCGGGTCGACGAGCTCGTCCCCGGCAAGGATCGGATTGAGATCCGCCGCTCGGGGAACCCCGTCCGCTTCGAGTCGCCCGCCGCGGAGGTCAGGCGCTGGCAGATGCTCGGCTGGATGACCGGCGACGGCGTGTTCTCGAAGGGAACCGCGGGCCTCGTCTTCGGCCCCCGGGAGGTCGCGACCGCCGAGCTGCTGACCGAGGAATTCAACCGCCTCCTCGAAGAAGCACACGAGCGGGCGGGGGTCGTCGACGACCTCGATGTCGCCCTCCGGCGCGGGGCGCTCCTCACGGCCGACGGCATCATTCCGGCCGGTGGCAGCCGGCGCTCCACGAGCCTCTCCGTCGCGCGGAACGGCATCCGGCAGGTCGCGTCGAAGGCCCGGGCCCTCGTCCGGCTCCTCGAGGATCGCTACGGGATGCGCCAGGGGACCGCGACGACGAAGGACGTCCCGACCGAGGTCCATCGCGTCCCCGACGACCTGAAGGTCGCCTACCTCCAGGGCCTCTTCTCGGCCGACGGAACGATCCGCTCCTCGGCCTCGGCAAGCGAGCCCGAGGTCATGCTTGCGACGTCGTCGCCGGCCCTCGCCCGTTCGGTCCAGCTCCTGCTCTCGGATCTCGGCATCACGAGCCGGATCAGCTGGCACCACCCCGCCGGCCGGGCGAACCCCCAGGGCCAGCTCCACATCTCGAACCAGGCCGCTCGGGCCTTCCTCGCCCTCGTCGGCTTCCCGCTCTCGGGCGACAAGCAGGCCCGGGCGGCGGCGATCCTCGCCCGGCCCTTCGACGGCGCCCGGAAGAACCCGCGGCCCGCGACGGTCGTCGCCGTCGAACCGGATGGCATCGAGACCGTCTACGACATCACCGAGCCGGTGACCCACTCGGTCATCGCCGAGGGCCTCATCGCCCACAACTGCAATCTCGCGAGCCTCAACCTCATGAAGTTCGTCGGCGACGACGGCGAGTTCGACATCGAGGCCTTCCGGCACGCGGCCCGGCTGACGATCACCGCCCAGGAGATCATCGTCGACAACGCCTCCTACCCGACCCCGAAGATCGAGGAGCGTTCCCACCGCTTCCGGCCCCTCGGCCTCGGCTACGCGAACCTCGGCGCCCTCCTCATGAGCCGGGGGCTCCCCTACGACTCCGACGAGGGCCGCAACTACGCCGCGGCCATCACGGCGATCATGCACGGCGAGGCGTACCGCCAGTCGGCGATCATCGCCCGCGACCACGGCGGGCCCTTCGTCGAGTTCGAGACCAACCGCGAGCCGTTCCTGCGGGTCATCCGCAAGCACCGCGAGGCGGCGTACCGGATCGACGGGACCGGCGTCCCGGCGCCGATGCTCGAGGCCGTCCACCGCCTCTGGGACGAGACCCTCGAGCTCGGGGAGCGGCACGGCTACCGGAACAGCCAGGTCACCGTCCTCGCCCCGACCGGGACGATCGCCTTCATGATGGACTGCGACACGACCGGCATCGAGCCGGACATCGCCCTCGTGAAGTACAAGAAGCTCGTCGGCGAGGGCTACCTCAAGATCGTCAACAACACGGTCCCGGTCGCCCTCCGACGGCTCGGCTACACGCCGGCCGAGGTCGAGGAGATCGTCCGCTACATCGACGAGCGGGAGACGATCGAGGGCGCCCCGCATCTGCGGCCCGAGCACCTGCCGGTCTTCGACTGCGCCTTCAAGCCGGTCAACGGCCAGCGCTCGATCCACTACATGGGCCACGTCCGGATGATGGCCGCCGTCCAGCCGTTCCTCTCGGGGGCCATCAGCAAGACGGTGAACATGCCGGAATCGGCGACCGTCGAGGACATCGAGCAGGTCTATCTCGAGGGCTGGCGGCTCGGCCTCAAGGCGATCGCCATCTACCGTGACGGCTCGAAGAAGAGCCAGCCCCTCACCGCCGGCAAGAAGACGACCGACGAGGTCGCGCTCAAGGAGATCGAGGAGCTCCGACGGCAGCTGGCCGAGGCCCAGGCCGAAGCCTTGAAGCCGCATCGGCGCCGCCTCCCGGCCGAGCGTCAGGCGGTGACCCACAAGTTCGAGATCGCCGGCCACGAGGGCTACATCACGGTCGGCCTGTACCCCGACGGGCAGCCGGGCGAGATCTTCCTGAAGATGGCCAAGGAGGGCTCCACGGTCAGCGGTCTCATGGACTCCTTCGCCACCGCCATCAGCCTCGCCCTCCAGTACGGGGTCCCGCTCCGCGACCTCGTGAACAAGTTCGCCCACGTCCGCTTCGAGCCGTCGGGCTTCACCGGCAACCCCGAAATCCCGATCGCCAAGTCGATCGTCGACTACATCTTCCGGTGGCTCGGCTCGCGCTTCCTGCCCCCGGACGACCGGGCCATGCTCGGCCTGGTCGACCGATCGGCGGTCGTGGCGGAGGCGCCGTCCTCCTCCGGCGTCGCCGCCGCGACCGCCCCGGCTCCCGAGGAGGGATTGAGCGCGATCGACGAGGCGACCCATCGACCGGCGGCGGGCGGCTCGGCCGAGCCGCCGACCACCGAGCCGCCGCGGGCG
>JBHOQO010000025.1:0-7077 GCA_042408925.1 Chloroflexota bacterium
ATCACCCCCTTCAACTTCCCGGCGATGGTCCCGATGTGGATCTACCCGATCGCCCTCGCCTGCGGGAACACCCTCGTCTGGAAGCCGTCGTCCCACACCCCGGGGGCGACCCAGCTCCAGGCCGAGCTCTGGAAGGAGGCCGGCGGCCCCGACGGGACGTTCAACATCGTCTACGGCGGCCGCGAGGCGGTCACGGCGATCGTCGAGCACCCCGACGTCCGGGCCATCCAGTTCGTCGGTTCGACGGCCGTCGGTCGTTACGTCTACGAGACCGGGACCCGACTGGGCAAGCGGGTCGGCTCGTTCACCTCGGCCAAGAACGCCATGCTCGTCCTCCCCGACGCCGACATGGAGCTGACCGTCGACGCGGCCGTCGCCTCGGGCTACGGCTCGGCCGGCGAGCGGTGCATGGCCCAGACCCTCGTCATCGCCGTCGGTGACGCCGCCGATCGGCTCCGACCGCTCATCCTCGAGCGGATCGCCCGGCTCAAGATCGGCCCCGGCATGGAGCCCGGCGTCGACATGGGTCCGATCTACTCGGCCGAGCACCGCGAAACGATCATCCGCTGGATCGAGCGCGGCGTCGCCGAGGGGGCCGAGCTCGTCGTCGACGGGCGGCCCTTCCGGCGGCCCGACTACCCCAACGGCTTCTACCTCGGGGTCACCCTCTTCGACCGCGTCACCCCCGAGATGTCGATCTATCAGGAGGAGATCTTCGGACCCGTCCTCGGCATCGTCCGGGCGGCGACGTACGACGAGGCGATCGGCCTCATCAACGGCCACAAGTACGCGAACGGAACCGCGATCTTCACGACCGACGGCGGGGCGGCTCGCCGCTTCAAGCTCGAGGTCGAGGTCCCGATGATCGGGGTGAACGTCCCGATCCCGGTCCCGGCCGGGTATCTCTCCTTCGGCGGCGCGAAGCAGTCGGCCTTCGGGGACCTGGCGATGCGGGGTGAGGACGGGATCCGCTTCTTCACCCAGCAGAAGATGGTGACCGAGCGGTGGCCCGAGCCCGGCCGCCGGTCGGCCCTCAGCCTCGTCTTCCCCGGCAACGCCTGATCCACCGCCGCATGGCACGAGGAGTCGGCCGGCCGACCCGTTGCTCCACCTCCTGGGCGGGTCGGGTCGCCGGCCGGCAGGAGGTCGGCCCATGATCACCCGCGTCACCCGTCCCGAGGCCACGGTCGTGCCGCTCCCCGGCCGGACGTGGCACGACTACCTCGGGCCCCAGAACAGCCCGGCGAAAAACGTCTCGATCGGGGTCTCGATCTTCCCGCCGGGGTCGCGGCCGCCCGGCCACGTCCACCCGGCCGAGGAGGAGACGATCTACTGCGCCCGCGGCCGCGGCCGGATCGTCACCCCCGACGGGACGGCCGAGCTGGAGCCGGGGGTCGTCGTCCATGTCACGCCCGGGACCCACCACGCGACCGAATCCGACGGTCCCGAGCCCCTCGAGCTCGTCTGCTTCTTCTCGCCCCCGGTCGCTGCCGGATCGTACGAGCAGCGCCCGCCGGCCGAGGGAGGCCCGGCATGAGCGACGCCGCCCGCCTCCACGGTCCTGCGCCGGCCTCCGCTGCTCCGAGCGGGGCGGCCGTCGTCGGCCCACCGGCCACCCCGCCCCTCGACGAGGCCGAGCTCGCGCGCCTCCGGGAAGCGGCGCGTCGGATCCGGGTCGAGGTCGTGCGAGCCGTCTACCACGCCCAGGCCGGTCATCTCGGGGGCCCCCTTTCGGCGGCCGAGATCCTCGCCGCCCTCTATTTCCGGATCCTACGGATCCGACCCGAAGAGCCGGGCTGGCCCGATCGGGACCGATTCGTCCTCTCGAAGGGCCACGCCTCGATCGCCCTCTACGCGGCGATGGCCCTCCGTGGCTACTTCCCGGTCGAGGAGCTCCTCACCTTCGATGCCGCGCACTCGCGCCTCCAGGGTCACCCCGACATGACCCGTCTGCCCGGCCTCGACATGTCGACCGGCTCGCTCGGGATGGGGATCAGCGCCGCCCTCGGGATGGCCCTCGGGGCGCGGTTGACCGGGCGGGCGATCCGGGCCTTCGTCCTCCTCGGCGACGGCGAGTGCCAGGAGGGCCAGGTCTGGGAGGCGGCGATGGTCGGGGCTCGCTACCGGCTCGACAACCTCATCGCCATCGTCGATCACAACAAGCTCCAGCAGTACGGCTGGCCGGGCGACGGACCGGACGGGCGGCTCCCGCCCCAGGAGCCGGGCGAGCTCGCCCGGAAGTGGTCGGCCTTCGGCTGGCGGGTCGTCGAGGTCGACGGCCACGATCTCGCCGCCCTCGTCCCCGCCATCGAAGGGGCGACGGTCGGCGAGGGGCGGCCGACGGTCGTCATCGCCCACACCGTGAAGGGCAAGGGCGTTTCGTTCATGGAGGGCCACTACTTCTGGCACACGAGGGCGATGAAGCCCGAGGAATTTGCGGCCGCCATGGCCGAGCTCGGCGAGCCCGTCCCGGCCGAGGGAGGTGCCCGATGACGCTGCCGATGGGTCGGCCGATGCGAGAGGTCTTCGGCGAGACCCTCGCCGCCATCGCCGACGAGAACCCCCGCGTCTACGTCCTCGACGGTGACGTCGGGAGCTCGACCCGGGCCGACATCTTCGAGAAGGCGCACCCGGACCGCTACCTCCAGATGGGGATCGCCGAGCAGAACATGGTCGGCACGGCGGCGGGTCTGGCGACGATGGGCCTCGTGCCCTTCGTGACGACCTTCGTCGCCTTCGCCCTCATTCGACCGCTCGACCAAGTGCGGGTCCTCGTCGCCCAGCCGCGGCTCAACGTCAAGCTCACCCCCGGCTACGCCGGCCTCTTCACCGGCCGGACGGGGATGAGCCACATCATCGTCGACGACCTGACCATCGTCCGGGCGATGCCGAACATGGTCGCCGTCGCCCCGGCCGACGACGTCGAGGCCGCCCAGGCCCTCCGCTGGGCGGCGGCCTACGAGGGGCCCTGCTACGTCCGGCTCGTCCGGGACGCGACCCAACGCCTCTTCGACGATTGGTACCGCTTCGAGTTCGGGCGGGCGGTCGTGGTCCGGGAGGGTCGCGACGTCACCCTCGTGGCGACCGGGACCCAGACGCCGCGGGTCGTCGACGCCGCCGAGCTGCTCGCGGGGCGGGGGATCGAGGCCCACGTCCTCCACGTGCCCACGATCAAGCCGATCGACGAGGCGGCGATCGTCGCCGCCGCCGAGCGGACCGGGGTCGTCATCAGCGTCGAGGAGCACACGATCTACGGCGGCCTTGGCGGTGCCGTCGCCGAGGTCCTCGGCGAGCGGCGGCCGACCCGCCTATTCCGGATCGGCCTGCGGGACGTCTACCCCGAATCCGGCCCGAACGAGGCACTCCTCGAGATCTACGGCCTCTCGGCCGGGCGGGTCGCCGACCAGGTCGAGGCGTACCTCCGGGGCTAGCGACCGCGCCACGGGCCGGTCGGTCTCCCGATCCCGAGAGCGCCGAGCTCGGAGCGGTCGAGGGCCGAACGGCCCTTCGCGAGGGGCGGAACGGCGTCGCGGCGCGGGTGCCGATCATCTATCATCGATTATCGATGTCAGATCCGCGTCCCGCCGGGCGTCTGCGAGCTCGCGCCCGGGATGGCATCCCGCGCAGGCCCCCTCTGCGGTTCCGTTCAGCCGGCCCCGGCCGCGCACCGGGGCCATCGTAGGGAGGTTCGAGGTGCAGACCAAGGACACGATCCCGCTCTGGCTGGCCGTGGCGATCACCGTCGTCGTGAGCCTGCCGTTCGGGCTCTGGCTCGGAAGCTGGAACCTGCCCCTGTGGGTCGCGTTCATCGTGTGGGCCGAGTACTTCGCCCTCGGGGCGAAGCCGGATGCCCTCAAGATCATGATCCCGGCGTACATCCTCGGGGTCATCGGGGCGACCGTCGTCCTCGTCTTCACAGTCTGGGTCGGCCAGCTGCTGCCCGACGCCAAGCTCGTGACCGACGGCGACGTCGCGATCATCGTCGGCTTCTTCATCGCCTTCCTGCCCGTCATCTACGCGATGAAGTTCCTGCCCGTCACCCAGGGTCCCGGCGGCTTGCCGTTCTTCAACGGGATTTCGATGGGGCTGGCGACGTACTTCACCGGGCAGTACGCGAACGTCTTCGGCCAGCTCGATCCCCTGGTCGTGCCGTTCGCGACCGGCGTGGCCGCCGTTTTGGCCGGGGTTCTCGGCGCCGTCCTCGGGTGGTTCAACGTCACGATCATGTTCTCCAAGCCGGTCGAGGAGCGCTGACCCCGCCCCCGACCCGGTCGATCGAGCTCGCCGATCCGGCCGGCCGCGTCGGGTCGCCCCTGCGGCGGCCCACTGCGGCCGGCCGCCTCGTGCCCACCCCCGACGCGACCGGCACGGATGTGATAGCTTATGCGCGAATGAGCGCGTTTGTGAGCGATCACGATCAGCGCGGCCGGGATCGCGCCCTCGCCGCCGCCCGCCGCCAGCGCCTCCTCGCCGTCGTCGAGGCGCGCCGGGCCGTCCGGCTCGACGAGCTCGCCGGCGCCCTCGGCGTCTCGGCGGCGACGGTCCGGCGTGATCTGAACGCCCTCGCGGCGCTCGGTCGCCTCCGCCGAGTGCACGGCGGCGCCGTCGCCCTCGATGCCCGCCTCGACGAGCCCCACTTCGAGGTGAAGGCCGCGAGCGCCGCCGCCGAGAAGGAGCGGATCGCCGCCGCCGCCCTCGAGCTCCTTGCCCCGGACGACACCCTCTACCTCGATAGCGGCAGCACGGTCCTCGCCCTCGCCCGTCTCCTCCACGGTTGGGATCGCCTCACCGTCGTCACGAACAGCCTGCCCGTCGCCGCCGAGCTCCTCGGCCGGGGACCGCGGCTCATCGTCGTCGGCGGCGAGGTTCGGGCCCGGAGCCGGGCGATCGTCGGCCCCCTGACCCGATTGCTCCTGTCGGAGCTGTGGGTCGACCGGGCCGTCATGGGGACGTTCGCCCTCTCCCTCGAGGACGGTCCGACGACGACCGACCCGGCCGAGGCGTACACGAAGGAGCTCGTCATGACCCGGGCACGGGAGGTCATCCTCCTCGCCGACCACACGAAGCTCGGGGGCCGCTCGTTCGCGCGGGCCGGGAGGCTCGACGACGTCGACGTCCTCGTGACCGACGAGGGGACCGACGAGCGGACCCGTCGCGCCCTCGCCCGGCGCGGGATCCGGGTCGTCGTCGCCCGCTGAGCGCGCTCCGATGTCCCGACGCCGCGCCCACCCGGAGGCTGGCATGACCCCTCGATCCACAGCCGAACCCGCCGCCCCGATCGGAACCGCCGCGACCGGCGAAGCGCCGACCTACCTGAGCGACCTGCGGCCCGACTTCACGCCCTTCGAGGCGTCGTGCGGCACCTACGTCGGCTTCGCCTACCGGGGCGACCTGGCGACCGAGCTCCGGGCCGGGACGATCACCCCCGCCGAGGCCCTCGACCTCTTCGACGCCATGCTCGCCATCCGCGAGCTCGAGGAGATGATCGTCCGCCTCCGCTCGGGCGGCTACGACCCGCTGCCGGGCTTCGACTACCGCGGCCCGACCCACGTCTCCATCGGCCAGGAGGCGACGTCGGTCGGGGCGGCGAGTGCCCTCCGTCCGGACGACTACGTCACGAGCTCCCACCGCGGACACGGCGACGCCGTCGCCAAGGGCTTCGCGGCGATCCGCCGGATGACTGACGATGCGCTCCGGGCCCGCGTCCCCGGCGTCCGCGGCGACCGGGCGGCCCTCCTCGCCGCGGCCCTCGAGGAACACCTCTTCCGGATCATCGCCGAGCTGTTCGGTAAGGAGGAGGGCTACAGCCACGGCCGGGGCGGCGGGATGCACATCGGCGACGTCTCGACCGGCCACCTCGGCGCCAATGCCATCGTCGGCGGCAGCGTCCCGATCGCGACCGGCGCCGCCATGGCGATCCGCTACCGAGGCGAGGATCGGGTCGTCTGCTGCTTCGCCGGCGACGGGGCGTACGCGAACGGGGTCGTCCTCGAGTCGCTGAACTGGGCCTGCCAGGCGCAGTGGACGAACCACCTGGCAGGGCGCCGGGCCTTCGGCCTCCCGATCGTCTACCTCATCCAGAACAACCACTACGGGATGACGCACCGGACCGACGACGAGGTCATGGGCGTCCGGCACCTGGCCCGCCGCGGGGCCGGGTTCGACGACGAGAACATGGCCGCCGAGGTCGTGAACGGGATGGACGTCCTCGCCGTCCGCGACGCGGTCCGCCGGGCCGCCGAGCGGTGCCGGTCCGGGCGGGGGCCGGTCCTCCTCGAGGCGAGCACGTACCGCTTCTACGGGCACTCCCTCTCGGATCCGCGGTACGAGTACCGGACCCGGGAGGAGGAAGCCGCCTGGCGGGCGATCGATCCCCTCGTCACCTTCGAGCGCCAGCTGCTCGAAGCGGGCGTCGCCGACGCGCCGACGATCGAGGCGCTCAAGGTTCGGGCCAAGGAGCGGAACGCCCGGGCCGCGGTCCGGGCCGCCCGGGGGACCGACCCGGACCCGGCGGACGTCCTCCGCTACCTCTACACCGACCGCGTTGCCGACCCGCCACCCACCGACCTCCGGGTGGAGCCGATCCACGCCCCGCCACCGGAGGCGAAGCGGGATGCCGCCGGGACGATCACCTACCGTGAGGCGATCCGGGAAGCCCTCGTCGAGGAGATGCTCCGCGACCCGCGGGTCATCGTCTACGGCGAGGACGTCGCCGACTACGGGGGCGCGTTCAAGGTCACGAAAGGGCTCCTCGAGACCTTCGGCCGTCGGCGCGTCTTCAACACGCCGATCAGCGAGGCGGCGATCTGCGGGACCGCGGTCGGGGCGGCGATGGTCGGGCTCCGGCCGGTCGTCGAGCTCATGTATATGGACTTCGCCCTCATGGCCTCCGACCAGATCGCGAACCAGGCGGCGAAGTGGCACTACATGAGCGGTGGCCAGCTCGAAGTCCCGCTCGTCATCCGGGCCTCCGTCGGGGCAGGGAAGGGCTACGGCGGCCAGCACTCCCAGTCCCTCGAGAGCATCTTTGCCCACACGCCGGGGCTGTGGGTCGTCTACCCGGCGACGCCGGCCGAC
>JBHOQO010000027.1:0-12351 GCA_042408925.1 Chloroflexota bacterium
CTCGGCCGAGAGGGTTGCCGCCGCCTTGGCGACCGCGGCGAGGAGCTCGGGCTCCGCGGCGGCGCGCCGAACCCGTTCGGCGTCGGCGTCCCGGAGCCGGGCCGCCTCGGCCGCCGCCCGCTCGCCGTCGGCGATGACCGCCGCGGCGTCGTCCCCCTCGCGGCGGAGGAGACCGTAGATCTCGGAGAGGCGCGCCTCCAGCCTCGCCACGACGGCCGGGTCGTGGTCGACGGCCTCGGCCAGCCGCCGGACCTCGCTCGCGACGTCGGCCGCCTCGGCCTCGATCCCGGCGAGGCGCTCGGCGAGACCCTCGAAGCGACGGTCGTAGCCGGCGAGGCGGCGCGCCTCGGCGACGGCCCGACCGGCGACGTCGACGAGGCTGGCACCCTCCCCGCCGAGGAGCTCCCCGAGCCTCGTCGCCCCTTCGGCGATCGCCTCGGCGTGGCCGGCCGCCGCCAGCCGCTCGCGGAGCTCGTCGGCCTCGCCGACCCGAAGCCGGGCCGCCGCGATCTCGGCCGCTTCGTGCTCGGCGACCTCGATCCGCCGAGCCAGCTCCCGCGGATCGAGGGCGAGGGCGGCGAGGGCCGCCCGGTTCGCCCGCCACCGCTCGACGGCCTCGGCGACCGCCGCCCGGAGCGGCTCGAGCCCGGCGTACGCGTCGAGGAGGTCGAGCTGGCGCCGCGGATCGAGGAGCCGCTGCTGGTCGTGCTGGCCGTGGATCTCGACGAGCGGCCCCACGACCTCGGCGAGCCGGGCGAGCCCGACCGGCTCGTCGTCGAGGCGGGCCGCCGACCGCCCGGCGGCACTCACCTCGCGGACGACGACGAGCTCGCCGTCGGGGCCCGCGAAGCGGGCCTCGATCCGGCTCGCCGCCGCCCCGTGCCGGACCGCCGCCGGATCGGCCCGGGCCCCAAGGACGAGGCCGAGGGCATCAATGAGGAGGCTCTTGCCGGCCCCGGTCTCCCCGGTCACGACGGTCAGGCCCGGATCCACCGGCAGGCGAACGTCCTCGAGGAGGGCGAAGTCGCGGACCCGAAGCTCCCGCAGGCAACCGGCCGGGACCGTCGGCGGCGCCGTGGCCGCCGCCCGCCGCTCGTTTCGACTCGGCGGCCCGGTGCCCGCCGCCGAGGCGACCCGTCGAGCGCTCACGTCGGGAGGAGCTCGACCTTCTGCCGCAGGAGGTCCCAGAAGGGGATCGCCCCCGCCGGCTCCACGAGGCGGATCGGCCGCTCGACGGCCCGGACCTCGACGACGTCGCCGACGGCGAGCGGCCGGTCCTCCCGCCCGTCGATGCTGACGATCGCCTCATGGGCGGCGACGACCCGGCAGCGGACGACGTGCCGCGGCGCGACGACGATCGAGCGGATCGCCGACAGGTACCCGGCGATCGGGGTCACGACCAGGTTCCGGCTCGTCGGGTCGAGGATCGGACCGCCCGCCGAGAACGAATAGCCGGTCGAGCCGGTGGGACTGGCGACGATGAGACCGTCGGCGATGAACGTCGCCACGTGCGACTCGGCGACCTCGACCTCGAGGCGAACGACCCGGGCCAGGGAACCGCGGGCGACGACGACGTCATTGAGGGCGAAGAAGCCGGGACCGACGTCACCGGCCGCCGGCCGGATCCGGCCTTCCAGGACCATCCGGCCCTCGAGCTCGAACTCCCCGGCCAGGACCCGCTCGAGGACGGCTTCGAGCTCGTGGGCCTCGACCTTCGAGAGGAAGCCGACCTTCCCGAGGTTCACCCCGAGGAGCGGGACGTCGACCTCGGCGACGGCCCGGGCGGCCCGCAGGAACGTCCCGTCGCCGCCGAGGACGAGGAGGAGGTCGGTCGTCGGCAGCTCAGCGAGGAGCCGCGGCGTGTCGCCGGCCTCGGCGCTCCAGGTCGCGATCCGCCGGGCGTCGAACCAGGCGGCCGCCCGGTCGCGGGCCGCGATCGCCGCGGGGTTCGTCGGGTTCACGGCGAGGCCGACCCTGGTGAAGCGGGCAAGGCGGTCGCTCATCCGCCGACGACCTCCGCGATCCGGGCCTCGACGGCGGGTGGCACGTTCGACCCGGCGGCGTCCGGGGCAACCCGGAGGGCGAGAAAGAACTCCCGGTTCCCGGCCGGGCCGAGGAGCGGCGAGGCGACGACCCCCTCGACCACCAGGCCGAGGCCGACGGCATGCTCGGCGACGGCGCGGACCACGCGACCGTGAACGGCCGGATCGCGGACGACGCCCCGCCGGACGTCGGCCCGCCCGGCCTCGAACTGCGGCTTTACGAGGGCGACGATCCGGCCGCCCGGTCGGACACATGCTGCCACGGGTCCCAGAACGAGCCGGAGCGAGATGAAGGCGACGTCGACGGTGGCCAGATCGATCGGTTCGGGGAGGTGATCCGGGCGGAGGTCGCGGGCGTTCACCCCCTCGCGGACGACGACCCGCGGGTCGCGCCGCAGCCGCTCGGCGAGTTGGCCGCGCCCGACGTCGAGGGCGTAGACGCGGGCCGCCCCGCGCTGGAGCAGGACGTCGGTGAAGCCGCCGGTCGAGGCCCCGACGTCGAGGCAGACGGCGCCGGTGGGGTCGATCCCGAAGGCGTCGAGGGCGGCGGCGAGCTTGTGCCCGCCCCGGCTCACGTACGGTTCGGGCTCGAGGAGGCGGAGCGGCGCATCGTCGGGGACGAGGTCGCCGGGCTTGCGATCCGCCCGCGCCGCGTCCCCCGTCCCGACGAGGACGCGACCGGCGAGGACGAGGGCCTGGGCGCGCGTCCGCGACGGGGCAAGGCCGCGCTCGACGACGAGCTCGTCCAGCCGAATCCCGCGACGGGCGCCCCTCCGATCACGCGTCATGCCCGTAATCGTTGCACAGGCCGCTCATCGCCTGCTCGCCTCCCGCCCGGCGGTTCGCAGGCCGGCGTCGGGCACCGGCCGTCAGGTCGACCGGCGCAGGCCCTCGGGCGTCGCCCGCTCGAGGCGGGCGAGGGCGTCGCGGATCTGGTCCACGATCCCGGCGACGTCGAGCCCGACGACCCGCCGCAGATCGGCGACCGCGCCGTGGTCGACGAACCGATCGCCGGGGATCCCGACGACCCGGACGACGAGGTTCCGGTAGGCCGGGTCTCCCAGCCGCGCCTCCTCGATCACCTCGAGGACCGCCGCCCCGAACCCGCCGACGGCAACGCTCTCCTCGAGGGTCACCACGAGCCGCTTGCCGCGGGCCGCATCGAGGATGAGCTGGCGATCGAGGGGCTTCGCGAAGCGGGCGTTGACGACGGCGCACGACACGCCGTCCTCCGCCAGCCGCTCCGCCGCCTCGAGGCCCCGCCTGACGATCGGCCCGAAGCCGACGACGAGGACGTCGTCCCCGTCGCGGAGGAGCTCGGCCCGCCCGATCGGGATCGGTTCCGGGTCCCGCTCCGGGACCCCGAAGCCCGGGTCGCGGGGGTAGTGGAGGGCGAACGGCTGCTCGGCGGCGAGGGCCGTCCGGAGCAGGGCCCGGAGCTCCTGCTCGTCCTTCGGGCTCGCGACGACGAGCCGCGGGAGCTGGCGCTGGGCCGGGATCATGAACATTCCCTGGTGGCTCGTCCCGTCCTCCCCGACGAGGCCGGCCCGGTCGACGGCGAGGACGACCGGCGCGTCGTTCTGGCAGACGTCGTGGACGATCTGGTCGAAGGCTCGCTGGAGGAACGTCGAGTAGATGGCGACGACGGGCCGCAGGCCGCCGAGGGCGAGCCCGGTCGCCAGGGTGACGGCATGCTGCTCGGCGATCCCGACGTCGATGAAGCGGTCGGGGAACTCGGCCTGGAACTTCGAGAGCCCGGTCCCGGTCGGCATTCCGGCCGTGATCCCCACGATCCGCCGATCGTGGCGGGCGAGCTCGATGAGCTCGGTGACGAAGAAGTGCGTGTAGTTCGGGACCTTCGGGGCCGGGGCCGGCCGGATCGTCGGGGCCGCGGCGTCGTCGGAGATCGACTCGCTCGGGAGCGCGTCGGCCGAACCCGTGGCCGCGCCGCTCCCGGCGGGGGCCTCGTCGGGGGCGAGGACCTTGCCGTTCGCCCGGAGCCGCCCGTCGAGCTCGGCCCCGCCGGCCGGGTCAGCCGCCGGCCGCCCCGGGAGCTCGATCGGCGGGAGGGCCGCCCCGTGGAAGCTCACCTGGTCGACCTCGGCCGGGTGGTAGCCCTTCCCCTTCTGGGTCCGGACGTGGACGATGACCGGGCCTTTCAAGGCGAGGGCCGCCCGGAAGTTGTGGAGGAGGGCCCGCAGATCGTGGCCGTCGACGACCCCGATGTAGGTGATCCCGAGGTCCTCGAAGAGCTGACCCGGCTGGGCGAAGTTGACGACCGACTTGCGGAGCCGCTGTGAGAGCTCGAGGGCCGTCCGACCGACGAGCGGGAGGTGCTCGATCAGCCGGTCGTAGGCGGTCTTCGTCTGGTGCCAGGCCGGCGAGAGCTTGATCTCCGAGAGGTAGTGGGAGAGCGCCCCGACGGTCGGGCTGATCGACATCTCGTTGTCGTTCAAGACGATGAGGAGCTGGGTCTTCCGTTGCCCGATGTCGTTGAGGGCTTCGAGCGACAGGCCGCTGATCAGGGCCGCGTCGCCGACGACGACGGCGATCCGCTCGAGCCCGTGGCGGAGGTCGCGGGCCGTCGCCAGGCCCTGGGCGATGGAGAGGCCGGTCCCGGCGTGACCGCCGTCGAAGACGTCGTGGGGCGACTCGGACCGCCTCGGGAAGCCGCCGATCCCCCCGAGCTGGCGGAGCGTCCCGAAGCGGGCGAGGCGCCCGGTCAGGAGCTTGTGGGCGTAGGCCTGGTGGCCGGTGTCCCAGACGATCTTGTCGTACGGGGAGTCGAGGAGTCGATGGAGGGCGATGGTCAGCTCGACGACGCCGAGGGAGCTGCCCAGGTGACCGCCGGTCCGGGCGACCGTCGCGATGATCGTCTCGCGGATCTCGGCGGCGAGGGCTTCGAGCTCTTCGAGGGTCAGGCCGCGGAGGTCGGCCGGGCGTTCGATGGTCGGCAGGATCGGCACGGGCGGTTCGGCTCCTCGTTCGATGCGCGAGTGGCTCGCTCGGGTGGGACCGGGGCCGGCCCGGTTCCGGCGCCGGGGAGTCTACCCCCGTCGGGCGCGGCTGTCAGACGGGGGCCGTGGTTCCCCGCTGCCCGCCGGGTCAGCCGTTCCCGGCCTCCTCCGGCCCGGGACCCTCCAGGGCCTCGACCCGGCCTCCGCCCCGCTCGACGAGGCGCCGGATCCGGAGCTCGGCGTCGGCGAGGAGCCGTTCGAGCCGCTCCTGGAGGGCGACGCCCCGTTCGTAGAGGGCGAGCGCCTCTTCCAGGGGTTGGCCGCCCTCCTCGAGCCGGGCCACGACGGCCTGGAGCTCGGCAAGGGCGGCGTCGAAGCCGAGCGATTCGACGGGCGGTCCGCCGGGTCCGGGGCCCGGTCGTGACCCCTCGGGCGGCTCGACCGTCGATCCGGCCATCGTCAGCGCACGCTCCCTTCGTCCTCGCCCCCCTGGGTGACTCCCTCCCGGCCCGCCGGGCTCGACCCAGCGCCCCGATCACTCGGAGCCCCGCCGTCGTCGCTCGTCGGGGACGCGACGAGCCGATCGAGCCGGGCCCCGAGGATGATACCGAGCCGGACGCCGACGACGAAGACGACGGCGGCGAGGGCGAGGAGGGCGGCGGCGGCCTCGATCATCGCCGCCGGTCCTCCGCCTCCGTGGCCGCCTCGACCCTCGCCCCGAACGACCCGCGGGCGACCCGGATCCGGAGCGCCGTCGCCGGCGGTACCTCGGCCGGCTCGCGCACGATCCGCCCGTCGGCCGCCCGGGTCACGATGGCGAAGCCCCGCTCGAGGGTCGCGACCGGTCCCAAGGCGGCGAGGGCGGCCCCGGCGGCGGCGACGGCCGCCCGCTCCCGCTCGAGGTGCCGGGCCGCCAAGATCGGCAGGACCTGCCGACTCCGATCGAGCGCCGCCCGGGCCTCCCGGACCCGGGTCGGGAGGACCGGGCGGAGCAGAGCGCCCAACCCGGCGACCGCGGCCCGACTCCGCTCGAGGCGACGGCCGACCGCCCGGGCAGCCCGCTCGGCGAGGAGGTCGACGCCCTGGCGGCGGGCGTCGAGGACAACCCGGGGGTCGAGGGTCGCCAGGACCCGTCGCTCCTCGGCGAGGGCGCGCCGGGCCGCCTCCACCCGCGCCGCGACCGCCGCGTCGCGACGCCGACCGAGGGCGGCGATCCCGGAACGGACCTCGGCCCGATCGGGGACGACGAGCTCCGCCGCGGCCGAGGGTGTGGCGGCCCGGACGTCGGCGGCGAAGTCGGCGAGGGTCACGTCGGTCTCGTGGCCGATCCCGGTCACGACCGGGAGCGGGTGGGCGACGATCGCCCGAACGACGGCCTCCTCGTTGAAGGCCCAGAGGTCTTCCAGGGAGCCGCCGCCCCGGGCGAGGATCGTAACCGTGGGCGCCTCGACGCTCCGCCCCTCGGCCCGGAGGGCCTCGACCCAGCGGGCGACCCGGCGGAGGGCGGCGACGATCGAGGCCGCGGCACCGTCGCCCTGGACGAGACAGGGCGAGAGGACGGCGGTCGCGGCCGGCCAACGGCGGCGGAGGACGGTTTGGATGTCGTGCCAGACCGCACCGCTCGGGCTCGTCACGACGGCGACGACGCTCGGGCGCTCGGGGAGGGGGCGCTTCCGCGACCGCTCGAAGAGCCCCTCGGCGGCCAGCTTCGCCTTCAGGGCCTCGAGCCGGAGGGCGAGGTCGCCGAAGCCGGCCGGCTGGACGGCGTCGACGTAGAGCTGGAGCGCCCCGCTCGGCTCGTAGAGGTCGATCCGGCCGTGGGCGACGACCCGGAGCCCTGTCCGGACCTCGAAGGCCGAGGCCAGGCGGTCGTCGCGGAACCAGACGCAGGCCAGCTGGGCGTCGGTGTCCTTCAGGGTGAAGTAGGCGTGGCCGGCCGAGGAGATCGTGACCCGCCCGACCTCGCCCTCGACCCACAGCTCGCGGAGGCGCTCGTCGGCCCGGACGACGGCCCGGATCGCCCGGGTGACCTCGGCGACGCTCCAGATCCGGAGCCCGAACGTCCCCGGGACGCCGGGGCTGCGGCGGCCGCCGGGCTCGGGCGGCTCCAGCGCATCCCACGACGGAAGCACCCAGGGCGGGCGGCGCCCCGATTCGTTCATCGCTCGATCATGCCCCAGCCGGCCGCGGCCCGCTCGTCAGCCCGCGCGGGGACCCCCGGGTCCGAGTCAGACCCGAGTCACGTACTCGCCGGTCCGGGTGTCGATCCGGATCGTGTCGCCGACCTCGACGAAGAGCGGGACCTGGACGACGAGCCCCGTCTCCGTCGTCGCCGGCTTCCGCGCCCCGGTCGCCGTGTCGCCGGCGAAGCCGGGCTCGGTCTCGGTGACGACGAGGTCGACGGTCACCGGGAGCTCGACGCCGATCGTCTCGCCCTCGTACGCCGTCCGGTCGAGGACGAGCCCGTCCTTGAGGTAGCCGGCCGCGTCGCCGAGCTGCTCGGCGGTGAGGACGAACTGGTCGTACGTGTCGCTGTCCATGAAGTGGAACTCGTCGCCGTCGCGGTAGAGGAACTGGACCGGGCGATGCTCGAGCTGGGCCCGCGGCCAGCGTTCGCCGGCCTGGAACGTCCGCTCGATGATCGAGCCCTTCTTCACGTTCCGGAGCTTGATCCGGACCTGGGCCGAGCCGCGGCCCATCTTGATGTGGTGGTAGTCGAGGATCTGCCAGAGGTCGCCGTCGAGCTCGATGACGACGCCCTTCCGCAGCTCGCCGGTGGAGATCACGGTTCGCTGGACTCCTGTCGGGATCGGGCCCGCCGGCGCACAAGGCGCACGCGGCGGCCGGGGACGGACGGGGTTCGACCCGGCATTCTACCCTCCCGAGCCGCCGCGCCGGCCGATCCCGTCAACCGACGACGAGCAGCTCGCGGGGGAAGGCGGTCAGCCGCTCGAGCCGGCGACCCGGGTGATCGTAGGCGACGAGGTCCTCGATCCGGACCCCGAAGGCGCCCTCGAGATAGACGCCCGGCTCCACCGAGACCACCGTCGGCGACGGGAGCGGCGTCTCGGGGGCCAGGCGCGACAGGCGCGGCCGCTCGTGGGTCGCCAGGCCGATCCCGTGCCCGGTCCCGTGCCCGAACCGCTCGCCGAGCCCGGCCGCCTCGATGACCTCCCGGGCCGCCGCGTCGACGGCGCGCCCGCTCGGGGCGACCGGCTCACCGAGACTCCGCCCGAGCCGCGTGAGGGCCGCCGCCTGGGCCCGGGCGACGAGCTCGTAGACCTCGACGATCCGCTCGTCCGGCTCGCCGACGACGAAGGTCCGCGTCATGTCGCTCCGGTAGCCGTCGACCTCGGCCCCGAAGTCGACGAGGAGGACGGTTCCGACCTCGATCTCGACCGGCCGCGGAGCGCCGTGCGGGAGGGCGGCCTGGGGCCCCGAGAGGCAAGCGATCTCGAAGGCGAGGCCGTCGCCGCCCCCGGTCCGGATCAGCCATTCGAGGCGGAGGGCGAGCTCCCGTTCGGTCCGTCCCGGGGCGATCTCGGGCAGGAGCGCGGCGAGGGCCCGGTCGGCGACCGCGGCCGCCACCGCGATCCGCTCGACCTCGGTCGGCTCCTTCGTGGCCCGCAGGTCGTCGAGCCAGTCGGGGGCGGGGACGAGCTCGACCTCCGGGGCCGCGGCCTCGAGCTCCCGCCAGAGCCCGATGGGACAGGCCCGGTCGACGGCGAGGCGCCGGACGCCGAGCTCGGCGACGAGGGTCGGCCAGCGGCCGGCGAGCTCGCCGCCGAGGAGCACGAGCCGGGCCTCCTGCGCCTCGACCGCGAACTGGGCCGCGTACCGCGAGTCGGCGAAGAGGACGACCTCGGTCCCGGTGACGAGGAAGCGTCCCGAATGGCCGGCGACCTTCTCCTCCCCGAGCCCGAGACGGACGCCGGTCAGGTAGCGGGCGTCCTCGGGCCGGAGCCCGAGATAGCCGTCGAAGCCTCCTCCCGCGAACGCCGCGCGGAGTCGGGCGATCCGGGCCGGGCGGGCGGCGCGGTCGGCCTCGGCCCAGCGCTGCCGATCGGCGGGACCCGGCAGCGGCCGGAAGTCGGCCGGCGTCGGGCGGTTGGGGGCGGTGCCGTGCCGTCGGCTCACCGGTAGCCGTACTTGCGGAGGTTCGCCTCGTGCTCGGCGAGCGTCTTGGCGAAGGCGTGTCGCCCACTCCCGTCGGGGATCGCGACGAAGTAGAGGTACCCGTCGGCGGTGTCGGCGCCGAGGACGGCGTCGATGGAGGCGACGGACGGCGAGACGATGGGTCCCGGGATGAGGCCCCGGTGCCGATACGTCTGGTAGCCGGCCAGATCCTCCGGGACGTCGACCTCGGCGAGCGGGCGCCCGACCGGGGTCCAGAACGTGTAGCCCTGCCAGTCCTCGATCGGCAGGTTCCGGAGGGCGATCGTGTCGACGGCGTAGATGACGGTCGGGTCGGCGTTCAGCAGATACGGCCGACGGGCGAGGCGGTTGAGATAGACCCCGGCGATGAGCGGCCGCTCGGCGTCGAGGACCGCCTCGCGTTCGACGATCGAGGCGAGGGTGACGACCTCCCGGAAGGAGAGTCCGAGTTCGGCCGGGACCGCCATCCGCTCCTCACCGACCCGGTCGTGGAAGGCGGTCAGCATCATCCGGATGAGGTCCTCGGCCGTCGTCGGGCCGCCCGGATCGACCCGCAGGCGATACGTCGCCGGGTAGAGGTAGCCCTCGAGCGACGCCCCCTCCGGCAGCTGGAGCCACGGGAAGTCGGCGAGGAGCGTCGCCGGCGGATGGATCGCCAGCTCGTAGAAGGCGGCCGGATCGACCCCCGACTCGATCGTCTCGAGCTTGGCGACGATCTGCTCGATCCGGAGCCCCTCGCGGAACGTCACGTCGATGGTCCGGACGACGATCCGGTTCTCGATGAGGCCCCGGACGAGCTCGACCGGCGTCATGTCCCGCCGCAACCGGTAGGTCCCGGCCCGGAGCTGGTCGGCCAGGTCGGCTTCGAAGGCGGCAAAGGCGAAGGCGCGCCGCGAGGTCAGAAGGCCGGCCCGTTCGAGGCGGGCGGCGACCCCGTCGACGGTCTCGCCGAGCCCGACCTCGAAGTCGACCTCGCTCGGATCGCTCGACGGCCGGGCGGCGAGCTCGGGGGCCAGGTGGTCACGGGCGAGATCGGCGACGACCGAGATCCGCCAGGCCGCCGGGTTGTCGGCCGCCCAGCCGCCCGCCGCGGCGACGAGGGCCGGCCGAAGGACGGTCAGGAGGGCGGCGAGGACGATCCCGGCCAGGACGGCGAGGAAGACGACGAAGCGGAGGAGTCCGCCGAGCCCGCCGGCGCCCCGTCCGTTCCGCCCGGGTCGGGGCCGGCGGACCCGCTCCCGGTCGGTCGACGGGACGACCCCGAAGGGCTGCCCCTGGTCGGCCGTCCCGTCGGGGACCTCGCCGCCGCGGGGGCGACCACCGGACCGGATCGTCATCGGTCGCCCGGTCCGGAGCCCGTCCGCCGAGCGGCGAGCTCGGCCTCCAGGATGAGCGCCGCCGCCTCGCGGTCGAGGCGGGCCCGGTAGGCGGCCCGGCGGGCCGGGCTCGGCGGCCCCCCGGAGCGACCGCGAGGCAGGCGCGGCAGGCGTGCCGCCGCCAGCTCGGTCGTCCAGCGCTCGTCGCGGAAGGCGACCGGGAGCCGCAGCTCGGCGGCGACGGCCTCCGCCCAGCGTCGCGCCGCGGCCGCCACCTCCCCTTCGCCGCCTCCGGCGTCGAGGGGAAGCCCGACGACGAGCTCGGCGATCCGCTCGCCGCGGACGATCCCGGCGAGGACCGCCGCGTCCTCGGTCGGGGTCCGCCGACGGGCGATCGTGGCGAGGGGCCGGACTCGGCCGTCGGGATCGCCGACCGCGAGCCCGATCCGCCGCGCTCCGAGGTCGATACCGAGGAGGCGGCCGGGCGTCGCCGGGGCCCGGGTCGCTCCCGTCGTCACGCCGCCACCTGTCGGGCCGCCGATGGGGCGGGGACCTCGCCGCTCGGGCCGGCGTCGGCGCCGACGAGGACCTCGAGCCGGGCGTCGAGGGTCGGGATCGTCGTCACCCAGTCCGGCCAGACCTCGATGGAGACCGTCCCGTACCCCTCGAGGAGGCGGCGGGCCTCCTCGACCGGCTTGCCCTTGACTGCGGCCCGGATCTCGGCCGGATCGACGACGACGGTCTGGCGGGCGCTCGCGGTGACCGGGAACCGGATGATCTCGCCCTCGACGACCGGGTCGCCGACCTCGACGCTGAGCGAGCCGTCGACGAGGACGTGGTTCGCCGCGATCTGCGCCCGGACCCGGGCTTCGGCGATCTCCCGGAGCGGCGATTCGTCGACGGCGATGACGCTCCCCTGCCCCGTCAGGCCGAGGTCGAACTCCGTCGCCTCCTTGCCGACCAGGCTCGCCGGGTCGACGGTCGGGGCGAGGTCGCCGAGGGTCGCCGTCGCGTCGAAGACGGTCAGCCCGGCCGGGACGAGGGTCGGGTCGGCGAGGCCGTCGCGGAGCGCCGTCTCGGCGCGCTGGCGGAGCGCGGCGAGGGCGCCGTCGACGTCGGCCTGGCTGACTCGGGGGAACTCTTCGTGCTTCCCGCCGCTCGTCGGCTCGGGGTTCGAGACCGGATCGTCGGGGTTGACGAGACGGGCCTGGATGACCGTCGAAACCCGGCTGATCGCGCCGGCCGGCACGTTCCCGGCGGGGCCCGCTTCGAGGGCCTCGACGGGCGCCTCGGCGACGCCCGGCGTCGGCGGCAGGAACGTCGCCTTCGGGACGACGACCCGCCGGGTCGTGCGAAAGACGATCCCCGTCGCGGTCTGGACCTGCGTCCCGGCCGGGATCTTGACCTCGGCCCCCGTGTTCCGGCTCGTGAAGACGACGGTGCCCGTCGCCTTCGTCTCGACGACCCGCTTCCCCGTGGCCGGGAAGCGGTCCTCGACCTGGATCGGGATCGGGATCCTCGTCGCCGGGATCACCCCCGCGGCGGCGTCGACGGCCGAGGCGGCCGGATCGGCGACGATCGTCAGCTCCAGCGGCCCGATCGGGTCGATCCGCGGCACGACCCGAACCGTCGCCGAGGGCAGGAAGACGTACGCCGCGACCCCGCCGACGACGAGGACGACGGCGAGGAGGCCGGTTCCGAGGGCGAGGAGGCGCCCCCGACGACCCGGTCGACGGAGCCCGGTCGGGACCGGGAGGATCCTCGTCGCCTCGGGTCCCGGACGGGCCGCCCGCGCCGTCGCGGGCCCTGGCCGCGGCGGCGGGGCTCGACGTCTTCGCGAGCGTCGGGGAGTACGAGGCAAGCCTGGCCGAGGGCGGCGGC
>JBHOQO010000039.1:0-9332 GCA_042408925.1 Chloroflexota bacterium
CGCCTCGCTCGGGGCGCCGGAACCGGGGCGGGTGACCATCGACGTCGCGGTCGTCGATGCGCGGCCGGCCGACCGCTCGCGGGCCGAGGCCCTCCTCGCGGTCGAGGGTCGCGATGGGCGGCCGGGTGTGCTGTCGGGGGCTCTCGATCGGCTGCCGGCCTTCGCCGGGGTGGCGCGGCGGTATCGGCGGGTGGGGCGGGGGTAGGGACGGCGGGGCGGGCGGCGGTGGGCGGAGACTGTGACGGCCTCACTGGACATCTCACGGCTCCGAGCCGACTCCTCCCGCGCGGTGACGCCGTACGTGGACATCTGCCGGCTCCGGCGTCCGCGGGGGTCGACCGTGACGGCCTCACTGGACACCTCACGGCTCCGAGCCGACTCCTCCCGTGCGGTGACGCCGTACGTGGACATCTGCCGGCTCCGGCCGCTCGAATCACGCGTGATGTCCAGCCACGGCGTCACCGGCGCAGCCGCCGGCGCCCGGAGCAGCGAACTGTCCAGCTACGGCGTCACGCCGGCCGCCGAGATGCCCGACGCGCCGGGTGGCCGGGGCCGCCCAGTCCCCACGGGCGCCGGCCGCCCCGACCCGGTACTGACGAACTAGCGCAACCGCAACCGCCCGTCCTCCCCACAGGATCGGCCGCGATTGCGCGAACACGGCAACAACGCTCCGCTCTCCCTGCCCCACCGGCGCCTTGTCTCATTCTCATTTGTTCGTAAGCTATTGCGCGCATCCTGAAACCACGGCACCGACGCGGAATCCCGTCGGCCCTCAACCACCAGCTGGATACCAACGAACCATGAACCCGAACGGCATCAAGACCTGGACCCTGATGGCCGCCCTCGCCGGCCTCCTCGTCTTCGTCGGCTACGCCGTCGGCGGCAGCCGGCTCGCCCTCGTCGCCCTCGTCTTCGCGACGATCATGAACGTCGCCGTCTACTGGACGAGCGACAGCCTGGCCCTCCGAGCCGCCGGGGCCCGCGAGCTCCGCCCGGGCGAGCTGCCCGAGGTCCGGCGGATCGTCGCCGACCTCGCCCGTCGGGCCGGGATCCCGATGCCCCGGCTCTACGTCATCGAGCGACCCGAGCCGAACGCCTTCGCGACCGGCCGCGATCCGAACCACGCCGCCGTCGCGGTGACGACCGGCCTCCTCGAGATCATGGACGAGCGCCAGCTCACCGGCGTCCTCGCCCACGAGCTCTCGCACGTTCGAAACCGCGACACCCTCGTCGGCACGATCGCCGCGACCATCGCCGGTGCGATCAGCTTCATCGCCCAGATGCTCCAGTTCCAGCTCTGGTTCGGCGGCGGGGACGACGACCGGCCGAACCCGATCGGGGCGATCGCGGCGATCATCCTCGCCCCGCTGGCGGCGATGATCATCCAGCTCGCCGTGTCGCGAAGCCGGGAGTACGGCGCCGACGCGAGCGGGGCCGAGCTCACCGGCGACCCAGAAGGGCTCGCCCAGGCCCTCGAGCGCCTCGACGCCGCCTCGCGGCGGCCGTCGTTCGCCGGCTGGTTCGGTCGGCGAACGGAGCCGGCTCCGGCCCCGAACCCGGCCTTCGCCCACCTCTACATCGTCAACCCGCTCCGCGGCGCCGACCTGGCGACGCTGTTCTCGACGCACCCGCCGATCCCCGAGCGGGTCGCCCGGCTGCGGCGGATGGCCCGCCGGGCGGGCTGGGTCGGCTGAGAGGAGGACGCACCCAACCCGTTTGGGCACGACGCCGACCGGGCGTCGGCACGGGCCGATGTCACCGCCGCGCGGCCGACAGACCTGAGCGGACGATCGCTTCTGGGTGACTGACCCGATCGTCCGATGCCGGCGTGGCCCCTGCGAGCGGTAGCGGCACCGACGGCAGACGGCGATCCTCGCGCCCATGCGCCGTCGACCGCCTCCCCGAAGGACCCTTATCGCCGTCGTCGTGCTGTTCGGGGTCGTCGCCCTCGCGCCGACCGTGCCCGAAGCGACAATCGCTGCGTCGCTCGCCGACGAGAACCCTGCAGCGCCCCCGTCGGCATCCCTCATCGCCGATCCCACCCACGAGGTCGCGACCGAGCGCCTCGGCGGTGCGGATCGGTACAAAACCTCGGTCGCCATCTCCGCCCGAACTGTTCCCGAGCCGCCGACGCCCGTCGTCTACCTCGCCAGCGGCGCCGGTTTTGCCGACGCCCTTGCCGCCGGGCCGGTCGCGGCGAAGGCCGGGGGCGCCCTCCTCCTTACCCGACCGGACCGCCTCCCGTCCGACGTGGCCGCCGAGCTCGCCCGTCTGGCCCCCACCCGGGTCGTTGTGGCCGGCGGACCGGCAGCCGTGAGCGAGACCGTGGTGGAGCAGGTTCGGGTGACCCTCGGCCCGGACGTTCCCGTCGAACGCGCTGCCGGCCCGGATCGGTATGGCACGGCAGCCGCCCTCGTCGCCGACGTGTTCGCCCCCGACGAGGACGGCCGCATCTCGCTCCTCTTCCTCGCCAGCGGCGCCGGGTTCCCGGACGCCCTGGCCGCCGGCGCCGTCGCCGCGGCCCTCGGCGCCCCCATCCTCCTCACGAGGCCGGACCGTCTTCCACCCGGAACCGCGACCGAGATCGCCCGACTCGCTCCAGAGCTCGTCGTCGTCGCCGGGGGTCCGGGGGCCGTGAGCGATGCGGTCGTCTCCGCCGTCGCCAGCCTCGGGCTCGCCGTGGAGCGCATCGGAGGCGCCGACCGATTCGGGACGGCTGCCGCCCTGGCGTCCCGGTTCCTTCCCGAGGCGAACGCCGTTCTCGTCGCCTCCGGCCTCGGCTTCGCCGACGCCCTGGCCGCCGTTCCCCTCGCCGGTCGGCTCGGCGCTCCGATTCTCCTGACCTGGCCCGACAGCGTCAGCTGGCCGACGAGCGTGCCCGTGCCGACGCGGGACGAAGTCAGTCGCCGGGGACCGAGCTCCGTCCTGGTCCTCGGCGGCCCCGGGGCGGTGAGCGAGTCCGTCCGATACGAGCTCGTCGGCTGGGCCGACGGGCGGCTTTCGGTACCACCCCCGGAGCCCGACTACCCGGCCTTCGATTCGCGGTACCACAATCCGACCGAGCTCCTGAACGCGGTCATCGTCGCCGCCATCTGGCGCCCCGACCTCGTCGACATCTTCAGCATCGGGACGAGCTACCAGGGTCGCGACATCTGGGCCGCCAAGGTCTCCGACAACGTGACCGTCGACGAACCGGAACCCGAGGTCCTCGTCGACGCGCTTCACCACGCCCGCGAGCACCTGACCGTCGAACAGGCCCTCTACCTCCTCAACGTCCTCGTCGGCGAGTACGAGGCCGACCCCACCGTTCGGCGCCTCGTCGACGAGCGGGAGGTGTTCATCGTCTTCGCCCTCAACCCCGACGGCTGGGCTTTCGACCTGGGCGGCTCGCCGTACCGGGGCTGGCGGAAGAACCGCCAGCCGACTGCGGGAACGTCAGCCGTGGGTACCGACCCGAACCGGAACTACGACTACCGCTGGGGCTGCTGTGGCGGTTCGTCGGGCAATCCGTCGGCATGGAACTACCGGGGCCCGGCGCCGTGGTCAGCCCCCGAGACGCGGGTCATGCGGGACTTCGTCGAGAGCCGCGTCGTCGAGGGGCGCCAGCAGATCCGGACCCACGTCAGCCTCCACACGAACGGTGAGCTCACCCTCTACCCGTACGGCTACACGAAGGTCGACGTTCCGGCCGACATGGACCCGGTCGACCAGCGGACCTTCGTCGCCATGGCCCGAGCGATGGCCCGGACGAACGGCTACCGGCCGATGCAGTCGAGCGACCTCTACATCACCGACGGCGATCAGATCGACTGGATGTACGCCCGCCATCGAATCTTCTCGTTCACCTTCGAGCTCTACCCCACGGAGCAGGTCAGCTCCCACGCCGACCATGAGCCGCCGGACGAGGTCATCGTCCGCGAGACGACCCGGAACCGCGCCGCCCTCCTCTACCTCATCGATCTCGCCGACTGTCCGTACCGGGCGATCGGGGCGAGCGACCGCTGCGGATAGGCGCTGCCTGGGCCGAGGGTCCACTTGCGCCCGGGGGGACAATAGGAGCGTGGAGCGCCACGTTGGGATCCGGTGGTCGTTGGTCGCGACCGGCGTCGCCCACGCCGCGGCTGCCGTCTTCTGGGTGGCTGCCTGCGCGGCGACCACGCCGAGTCCGGTCGGCGATTCGACGTCGGGCCCGAACGGCGCCGCTTCGAAAGCTGCCAGTCCGCTATCGACGGAGGCGACGATGACACCCGCGTTTCGACTGACGAGCAGCGCCTTCGGGGACGGCGAGCCGATCCCCCGCGAGTACACCTGCGACGGTGCCGATATTTCGCCGCCGCTCGCCTGGAGCGACGCTCCGCCCGGGACGGCGGCCCTCGCCCTCGTCGTCGACGACCCCGACGCCCGCGGCTTCGTCCACTGGGTCGTCGTCGACATCCCAGGCGCGCCTGCGGGATCGCTGCCGATGGGGGTCTCCCGGACGCCCGGCGCGCCGCAGGAGGGCCGGAACGACTTCGGCCGGGTCGGCTGGGGCGGACCGTGCCCGCCCTCCGGTCGCCACCGTTACGTCTTCACGCTCTACGCAGTTTCGGCTCCGCTCGGGCTTCCCGGGACGCCGGATGCGGCAACGGTCCGCCGGGCGGCGGAGGGGCGGGTCCTCGGCACGGCCCGGCTGACGGGCACGTACCAGCGCGGCAGGTAGCACCGCCCGCCGGACCCCGGTTCGGGCGGGCGGCCGTCCGCGCCCCCACCCGTCGAGTCCTCGGGGGCGTCGGCGGCCCTGATCGTGGCGCGCCGGATCAGCGCGGTGCCCGCCGCAGTCGCCGCCCGGCTCGCCGGTCAGCGGCCGGAGCAGGGTCGGGCACCCGGCGCCCCGGTCAGCGCCCGCGCCGGAGGATCTGGAGGCGCCGCTCGTACTCCTCGGCGTCGATCTCGCCGGCCGCGAAGCGCCGCCGGAGGATCTCCTCGGCGTCGTCACCGCTCCGGGGCGGCGTACCGTCGCGCGAGACGATGAAGCGGCCGATGAGCCAGATCGTGAGGGCAATGACGGCGACGACGAGGACGAGCCAGATGATCGTCCAGACGCCCATCACGCCCCAGTCGGCCGGGGAATGCCATTGCCACGTCATGCCGGTTTCACCTCCGTGGGCCGCGGTGCGGCCGGTTTCATACTACTAGGGAGTATCAATACTCGGAGCGAGCCCTGCCAAGGGCCGAACGGCACGGCCGCCGGCGCAGGTGCCGGCGCAGGTCCCGGCGCAGCCCATCCATGCAGGCCCGGCGAGGTCGAGGACACGGTGGAGCTCGTCCGCAAGGGCGCAGGTACCGGCGCAGGTCCCGGCGCAGCCCATCCATGCAGGCCCTCGGCCCGCACCCGTCCGCCCGACGAGCCATCCGTCGGATCGTGGGCAGGGTGTCCCCGGATACTCACCCGGCGAGTGACCCGGGTGTCGCGTCGGCCGATTTCTCCGCGGTACTCGCCGGGCGAGTGACCCGAGGAACGGATTCTCCGAATCACTCGTCGGGCGCGTACTTTGGAAGAAGTCGGGGGAAGTCGGGGCGCCGCGGGCCGCCGACCAGCTCCGGCCACGCTCGGGCACGACGTTCGCGCCGTGGAACACGCGACCCGGATCGCGCGGCTCACTCGTGGGGCGAGTACCGAAGAATTCCGCTCGGCGCTGGACCGGGTTGCCGCGGATGCAAGGACCGACCCGGACGGAGCGCGTCGCACCCACGGTCCTGGCCCGGCAATCTCGCGGCGCCATGACCGTCGTCGTCCGTCAGCCGCGGCGGAGGTGGAGCTGGAGTTCGACCGTGGCCCGCGGGTCCACGGACAGGACCCGGAACGACTCCGGAGCGGTCATCCCGAAGTCGGCGAACTCGACCTGGAGCGAGCCTGTCACCGTGATCGTCCCGTCGGCCTCCAGCCGGGCCTCGAGGGGGAACGTCACCCGCTTCGTCACGCCGTGGAGCGTCAGGTCTCCGACCGCATCGACCCGCACGACCTGGCCGACCGCGGGCAGCAACCCGAGCTGGATCGGCTCCGCAAGGGCAAACGTCGCCGTCGGGAAGCGGTCGGTTTCGAGGCCCTGGCGGCGGAGCTGACCGTCGCGAGCGGAGCTGTCGCTCTGGAGGGTCCGAAGATCGACCTCGAAGCTGGCGGAGGTCACGGTCGTCCCGGCGAGGACGATCGAGCCCGTCACATCGGGCGTCCGGCCGACCGCGGTCGAGGCCCCGATCCCGGCGAGGACCTCCTGGACGCGGTACCCGGCGAACGAGCCGCTGAAGTCGCTGAAGCTGCCGATGCTCGGGTCGACGGCCCAGGTCCCGTCGAGGCCGGTCGCCGGCGAGAGGGAGGCGGAGCCAGCCGAGCCGCTCGGCGAGGGAGCTGCTGCCGATCCGGCGGGTGAGGGCGAGGCGGCGCTCCCGGGCGAGGTGGGGCTCCCCGAGGCGTCGAGCCCGACCGGCGGCGGGGCGGAGCGCCCGAAGAGGTAGAGGCCGCCGGCCACGCCGGCTCCAGCGACGAGAACGAGGGCGGCGACGAGGATCGGGCGGAGGCGACGGCCGGTTGGGCGCGGCGGAGCCGAACCGGGACTGGAGCGGAGCGATCGTTCGGTCATGTCGGTCATGGTTGGCGTCGCCTATGAGACTCGGATGAGAACGCCTCTGGTCTGTGGGCGGCGCGAGCCAGAGCGTCCGGCCGGAGACGCCTCGGCCGTCCCGTCGTCCGGTGCCATTCGTGACGCCCTGAGTGGACGTCTGACCGGCAGGGCTCGTTTGGTGCGCGATGCGACGCCGTGGCTGGACACTTGCCGGTTTCGGGACGTTGGGATGCCGGCGGTGACGGCGTAGCTGGACATTTGACGGTTTCACGACGTTGGGATGCCGCCGGTGACGGCGTAGCTGGACATTTGACGGTTGGGAGCGGCGGACATGCACGAGATGTCCAGCCAGGGCGTCACGGCGTGCACTCCCTGGGCTCGCCACCGCCAAGTGTCCAGCCAGGGCGTCACGGCGTGCGCGGAGGGGCGCCCAGGCGGTGAGATGTCCAGCCAGGGCGTCACGGGGGCACTTCCCGGCGTCGCGACCGCCAAGTGTCCAGCCAGGGCGTCACGGGGGCACTTCCTCGAGCCCCCTCGAGCCCCCGAACCCTTCGCCGATCGTCCGTCAGTACGGCCGGCGCCGCCAGATCCCCAGATGCCCGAGCGTCCAGCGCACAAAGACCCGCACGAGACCGATCCGCAGCGGCCCCTCGTGGAGCCGCCGCGGCGAGGTGTAGATGACGCTCTCGGTGATTCGCCCGAGCCGCAGCCCCGTCCGGGCGAGCCGCACGAGAAGGTCGCGGTCCTCCGCTTGATGGAGCGACTCGTCGAACCCCCCGACGGCCTCGAAGGCAGCCCGGTCGCAGTAGAGCATGTTCGCGTGGATCCCGAACAGCCCCTTGCCGAACTCGATGAGCCCGTAGAAGCCCCGGTCGAGGAGGTCGCCGTCGTCGGCCGCGATCTTCACGCTCCCCGCCCGGTGCCCCGCCTCGTACGCGGCGACGATCCGCTCGACCAGGTCGGGTGCCATCCGCGAATCGGCGTCGAGGAAGACGAGCAGGTCGCCGTTCGCCAGCCGGGCCCCGATGTTCTTCGCCCGGGCGACGCCCGGCAGCGGATCGTCGATCACCCGGATCTCGAGACGCGGAAACCGCTCGCGCGCCGCCCGGACGACCTCCGCCGTCCGGTCCGTCGCCCCGTTCACGACGACGACGACCTGGAGGCGGTCGAGCGGGACCGTCTGGGCGGCGACCGATTCGAGCGCCGCCTCCACGTACGCCTCCTCGTTCCGTGCCGGGATCACGATCGTCACCCGGGGCGCCGACGGCGAGTCGGGCACCCGAGCCGGCTCAACCGCGCCAGCCATCGAGGAGCTCCCGGTACGTCATCGGTCGAAGCGACCCCCGGAACCGATCGATCGCCCGGAGCGTGGCCGCGCAGGCCCGCGAGCGGGGCGCGCCCTGCGGATGGAGGAAGACCCGCGCCGGTCCGCCGGCGAGCGGGTGCCAGACCCCGCGGACGAGCCGTCCCTCGAGCCCGACGAGCCCCTCGACCACCCCGCCGACCCCCATGTAGCCCCAGGCCGGCGCCCGAAGCCGGCGGCCTGTCTCGAGATCCTCGACCGAGCCGAACCAGCACGCGTACCGAAAGCCGGCGCGCCGGAGGATCGTCGAGAGCGACGGCCGGGCGAGCCAACCCGGGGCGCAGAAGCCGAGCGGCTCGAAGCCGGCCTCTCGGAGGATCGCCCGCCCTTCGAGGACCGCCTCCTCCGCCGCCCGATCGTCGAGCCCCAGGAACTCGGCCGCCGGTCCGGCAAAGCAGCGGGCCCGGAGCCGGTCGATCGCCCGACCGCCGAGCACGGCCTCGGGCGGCAGCCGGTGGGTCAGGCCGTGGAGGACGATCTCTGACCCCCGGGCGACCTCCTCGCCGAGAAGGGCGATGAGGTCGGGGTGCCGCCGGACGTCCTCGACCTCGCTCGCCCGGGGGATGACCTTCAGGATGCGCGGCCCGACCCCGAGCTCGTCGAGGCGGGCGAGCAGCCAGCGAACCTCGGGCAGCGTCGACGGGGCGATGTCGTGGACCGAGACGACGAACCCGACCGAACCTCCCTCCATCCTCGCCCACGATAGCGCGAGGACGAGCGACAGGCGCGGCGGCCGGCGGTGTGATCCGCCATCATGGGCGTGTGCCGGCACATGGAACCCCCGCTCGACCCGCCGCCCGGCGGCGTCCGACCGCCCCGCGGCCTCCAACCGCCCCGCGGCGTCCGACCGCCCCACCGATCCTCGACCCCATCCTCGCCGCTTGGGAGCGCCTCTACCGGCGCCGCCACCGGATCCGCCCGATCCGCGCGACCGGCGTCCTCGGCCTCGAGCTCCGGCGCCACCGCGGCCGCCCCGTCGCCCTCGCCGACGGGACGCTCGTCCGCCCCGGCGACCTCGTCGGCGTCCTCCACCTCATGAACGAGCGCGTCCGCGACGTCGCCGCGAACGGCTGGCAGACCGCCGGCTGGCACGAAGGCCGCCGCGACCTCGCCGCCCTCGCCGCCTGGGCCCGTCGCCGCCCGCCAACCGAGCGCCCCGTCGCCTACACGGCGACGACGATCTTGCGCCCGCTCGCCGCCCGGGCCGGCTTCGAGCTCCGGCCGCGGCCCCGGACCTGGTGGACGCGCCTCGAGGACTGGCACTTCCGGAGCCTCCTCCGACGCTGGAACCCGAAGGGCGCCGAGCGCCTGCGCCGCGGCCACGACCCGCTCCGCTCGGCCGAGATCTGGCTGTCGGCGGCCGCCCTCGA
>JBHOQO010000050.1:0-3096 GCA_042408925.1 Chloroflexota bacterium
GAGAGCTCGCCCTGGAGGATCTTGGCCAGGACCCACGCCCGTTGCTGCTCCTTGGCGGTCATCGTGATCGTCGTCTCCATCTCTGAAGACTGACAGATTCACGTTGCTGTTAGCCCTGACAGATTCACTTGGCTACGAGACCGGAGCGATCGCCGGCCGGCCGCGTCCGTATACTCGGAAGCCCGTGGCCGATCTCCCGTTCGATCTCGCGCCCGTCGCCTTTGCCCGCTTCCTCCGGCACTTCGACCTCGAGGCGAAGCTGCCGCGGGCCCTCCAGGCCCTCGGCCCGGTGGCGGGGCGGGACGTCGTCGTCGTCGATGCCGGACGCGGCGTCGTGGCCGCGCAGCTCGCCGTCCTCGGCGCCCGGGTGACGGCGGTCGAGCGCCCCCACGCCGTCGCCGATCTGGAGCGGGCGAAGGCGGCGAGCCCGGTCCTCGCGGGGGTCCGGGTCCTCGAGGGGCTCCCCGAGCGGCTCGACCTGCCCGACGCGAGCGCCGACGTCGTCGTCGGCTGCTGGTCCGTCTACCGCGGCCCCGATTCTGCGGAGGTCGCCGAGGCGGAGCGGATCCTCCGGCCCGGCGGTCGGCTCCTCGCCGTCCACGACTACGGCCGCGACGAGGCGTCCCAGCTCCGCGACCCCGATCTCCCCGAGTACACGAGCTGGGGTCGCCGCGACGGGCCGTTCCTGCGGGCCGGCTTTCGGATCCGGGTCGTCCACTGCTGGTGGCGCTTCGACGACCTCGAGTCGGCCCGGAGCGTCCTCGCCGAGGTCTTCGGGCCGCCCGGGGCGGCCCTCGGGGCGCAGCTCCGGCGGCCGCGGGTCTCGCACAACATCGCCATCTACCACCGCTCCAAGGACGACGTCGAGGAGGGCGAGCCGTGAACGGCCGGTTAGGGCCGTCGACGTCATGAGCCTTCGGCCGCCCCGCCGGGGGGAGCGGATCGATCCGCGCTGGCAGGTCGTTCCGCGCCGCCCGGACGGCGGACGGGGACGGGTCGGGCCGCATCTGGGTCCGATCCGCCTGACGCCGACCCGGGTCTCGCTCGGGATCGCCCTCGGCGGGGCGCTCCTCCTGTTCGGGTTCGCCCTCCTCCGCCGGGACGAGCTCCAGGTCCCGCTGCTGGCGGCGTCCTCCCTCGTCCTCGGTCTCGTCTTCGCGGCCTTCGCGGTCGCCGCCGCGGTCGCTACGTACCGGGCGGCGGCCGAGTTTCGGAGCGGGCAGGCGTTCATCTTGGCGATCGTCGGCGGCCTCTTCGCCCTCGGGGCCTGCGGGGCCTTCGCCGCGGCCCTCGTCCTCGCCCTCCTCTGGCGGGCCGCCTGAGCGCTCGGGGCACGACCAGGGTCCCCAACACGGGCGTCGTCTCGGCAGGTGGGGCGGTCGGCTGGTACACTCCGGCCGCCGCGCCCCCATCGTCTAGAGGCCTAGGACGCCACCCTTTCAAGGTGGAGATCAGGGGTTCGAATCCCCTTGGGGGCACCACGAGCGCAACCGCCCGCCGCGCGGGCTACCATTGGCCTGGCGCCCCGTTCGTCTAGTGGCCGAGGACACCGCCCTCTCAAGGCGGAGATCGCGGGTTCGAATCCCGCACGGGGCACCATCGAGCGCGGCGACGTTCGATCAGCCGATCTTCGGTCGGCCGCCTTCCCACCCGAGGTCGCAGGGGCAGCAGGGCATGGACATCATGGGCATCCGGATCCCGACGATCATCAGCGACAACGTCGCGACCCGGTGTGACGGCTGCGGGGCGGTGATCGAGGGGACGCCCTGGCGGGTGAGCATCCTCGATATCGTCTCGACGGAGGCGCCGCCGTCGTGGATCGAGCGGCCCCGGATCAACCCCGGCCCCTTCCAGTTCCACTCGGATCCGGCCCACGTCCGCGCCTGGATGGCCCGCCGCGGCTACTGGTTCTGTCGCAAGGGCACGGTTCGCGAAATCATGCGACCCGTCGCCCTCCCGACCGACCCGCCGAGCTGGGGACTCTGCGACGGCCTCCATCGCGACGACCACGAGTTCGTTCCGGCCTGACACCGGGGCCTCGGCGCGGCGCCGGGCTCGGCGGTCGTTGACACGGCATGGTGTCTCGGGGGTAGGTGGCCGCGCGGGCGAGCCTCGGCGCGGCGCCGGGCTCGGCGGTCGTTGACACGGCGCGCCCGGGGTTCATATCCTGCCGCCGTGGTCTCCCAGATTTGCCCAGATTTTGGGACGGCGCCCGCTCGAGCGCCGGCTCGGTGGGATCCCTCGCGGTGAGCGCCGGATCCCCCGCCCGCCGGCGAGTCGGACGCTCGGGCTGGCTGCCGCTCGGGGCCGCCGCCCGCCTGGTCGGCGTCGACCCGGACACGCTGCGGCGATGGGCCGACGACGGGCGAATCGAGGCGTTCACGACGCCGGGCGGGCACCGACGCTTCCGACGGAGCGCTCTCGAATCGCTGACCGCCCGACGCCGTACGGCCTCGGGCAGCCTCCTGGCCCTCGGGGCGACCCCGGAGCGGCTCGTCGCGGCGTATCGCCGAGCGTACCGGGCGGGCAGGGAGCGCCGCTCCTCGCCGCAGGACGCGGCCGGTTCTCCGACCGCACCGCTGGCGACCCTGAGTCCGGCCGCGCGGGCGGCCTTCCGGGTCGAGGGCCGGCACCTCGTCGCCGCCCTCGTCGCGACCCTCGACGGCGGGCCTGATGCGCGCCGCGAGCGCGAGCGCGTGGCCGCCGACTGCTGTGCCCGGATGGCCCGCCGGCTCGCCGGCGAGGGCCGGAGTCTCGGGGAGGCGATCGCCGCCTTCGTCCTCGCCCGTCGGCCGTTCCTCGCCGAAATCGGCCGACTCGGTGCCCGTCGGGCCCTCGATCCCGCCAGTCTCGCCCGCTGCTACGACGAGGCGGCCGCCCTCCTCGATCGGCTCCTCCTCGCCTTCGTCGCTGCCCACCAGGCGGCCGTCGCCGAGCGAGCCGGGTCGTTCGCCGCGCCGTCCCCGCCTGCGCCGTCGCCCCTCGATCCGAGCCCGTAGGTCTCCGGAGGTTCGCCCGTGTCCAGCGCCGTCGCCATCCCCGGCGTCACCTCGCTCCTGGCCTTCCTCTTCGCCCTCGCTCTCGTCGACCAGTGGC
>JBHOQO010000051.1:0-4515 GCA_042408925.1 Chloroflexota bacterium
GAGAGCTCGCCCTGGAGGATCTTGGCCAGGACCCACGCCCGTTGCTGCTCCTTGGCGGTCATCGTGATCGTCGTCTCCATCTCTGAAGACTGACAGATTCACGTTGCTGTTAGCCCTGACAGATTCACTTGGCTACGAGAAGACCGTCGTTGAGGCGGTGCCGGCTGTGTTACACTGATCCCGTGATTCACGGCCTTCTGGCGGTCCGAGGGTGCTCATGGCGAACGTGACAATCAGCGTGGACGAGACGGTCCTTCGTCGGGCACGGATCCGTGCCCTCGAGCAGGGAACGTCCGTGAACCAGGTGTTGAGCGAGTACCTGGCTCGCTACGCCGCCGCCGACGCCGGCGCACGGGCGCTCGATCGGTTCCTCGAGTTGGCTCGCGGAACGACGGCCTCGAGCGGATCGAGCGGACGGACCTGGACGCGGGACGACGCACATGGGCGTGCGGGCATTCCTTGACACGAACGTGCTCGTGTACGCCGTCGACTCGGCCGACCCGGCCAAGCGAGCGAAAGCCGAGGCGCTCCTTGCTTCGAGGGATGAGCACGACTTCGTCCTGTCGCCCCAGATCCTGGCCGAGTTCTACGTCGTCGCCACGCGCAAGCTCGCCGTGCCGCTGCCAGAGGCGACGGCCGAGGCGATGATGGAGGCGCTGGCACCGCTGTCGGTCGTCGTGATTGACGCCGCCCTCGTCCGGGCGGCGGCGGCGAGCGCTCGCGCCTGGCAGATGTCGCTCTGGGATGCGCTCGTCCTCCGCTCCGCTGAATCGGCCGGCTGCGACGTCGTCTTCAGCGAGGATTTCGCAACCGATCGGGCCCACGGGTCGATCCGGGTCGTGAATCCCTTCGCTGCCTGACCTGGGACCGGCGGCGGCTCGCGACGCGCTCCTGCTAGGATCGCGGCCATGGCCCGCTTCTACATCACGACCGCCATCGCCTACGCGAACAACCAGCCCGGTCTCCACACCCTTTACGAGGTCATCGGCGCCGACGCCATCGCCCGCTGGCACCGGATGATCGGCGACGAGACCCGCTTCCTGACCGGGACCGACGAGCACTCGGTGAACATCGCCATGAAGGCGGCCGAACGGGGCCTCCACCCGAAGGCCTTCGTCGACGAGATGGTCGACCGCTTCAAGGCGGCCGAAGCGGCCCTCCTCATCGCCCCCGATCGCTTCATCCGGACGACCGATCCCGACCACGTCCGGGCGGCGCAAGAAATGGTCCGGCGGGCCTACGCGAACGGCGACATCTACCTCGGGACGTACGAGGGCTGGTACTGCCCGAACGAGGGCTTCAAGGCCGCCTCCGACCTCCTCGAGACGGCGAAGGGGACGATCTGCCCGAACCACCCCGACGTCCCCCTCCAGTGGCTGAGCGAGCGGAACTGGTTCTTCCGGCTCTCCGCCTACCAGGAGCGGCTCGAGCGCCATTTCGAGGCCCACCCCGACTTCGTTCAGCCCGACTACCGCCGGAACGAGATGCTCGGCTTCATCCGCCAGGGCCTCGAAGACTTCTCGATCAGCCGGGCCGGGGCGAGCTGGGGGATCCCGTTCCCGATCCGGGAGGACGGCAGCTCGGCCCAGCTCCCCGACGGCTCCTGGGATCCGGCGGCGGGGACGATCTACGTCTGGTACGACGCCCTCATCAACTACATCACCGGGGCCGGCTTCCCCGATGACCCGGCGAGCTTCGCCCGCTGGTGGCCGGCCGACCTCCACGTCATCGGCAAGGACATCGCCCGCTTCCACACGATCTACTGGCCGGCGATGCTCTGGTCGGCGGGGCTGGAGGCGCCCCGGCGGGTTTGGGTCCACGGCTGGCTCCTCGTTCAGGGGGAGCGGATGAGCAAGAGCCGCGGCAACTTCCTCGACCCCTGGGACGTCGTCCGGGCCTTCGGTCCCGACGGCGCCCGCTACGTCACGCTCCGGGAGGTCGCCTTCGACCGCGATTCGGACGTCTCCTGGGACAGCTTCGTCCGCCGCTACAACGCCGATCTGGCGAACGACTTCGGGAACCTCGTGAACCGGACGGTCTCGATGGTGACCCGCTACTTGGGCGGCGAGCGACCGGCGCCGCGGCCGGCCGGGGAGTCACCGCTCGCCGAGGGCTGGGCCGACACGATCGGCCTCGTCCGCGACCGGATCGAGGGCTGCCTCCTCCACGAGGCCCTCGCCGAGCTCTGGGAGTACGTCGGCGGGGCGAACCGGACGGTCGACGCCGAGCAACCGTGGGTCCTCGCCCGCGCGGCGCAGGGCGGCGACGCCGAAGCGGCGGCTCGCCTTCGGGGGGTCCTCGGCGACCTCGTCGAGGCCTGCCGGCTCGTCGCCCTCGCCGTCGCCCCGTTCATGCCGGGGGCGGCACCGCGGATCCTTGCCCAGCTGGGGTACGGCTATCCGTACGGTCCGGACGGGAACGGCGGGCCGCCGCTCCTCGACGAGCTCCGCTGGGGGCGGCACGCCGGGGTGGCGGGGCAGGTGGGCCGGCCGGAGCCGCTCTTCCCGCGTCTCGAGGCCGAGGCCGAGGGTGGGGCGCCGGCGGGACGGTGATCGAGGCCGAGGGCTCGGCCGGGGCGCCGGCGGAGGCGCCGCTCGTCGACGCCCACTGCCACCTCAACCACGAGCGCTTCGGGGCCGACGCCGCGACGGTCGCCGAGGCGGCCCGGGCGGCCGGCGTCGTCCGGCTCCTCGTCCCGGGCTGGAACGTCGCCTCGTCCGAGCGGGCCGTCGCCCTCGCCCGCGAGCTCGGCTGGGTCGACGCCGCCGTCGGAGTCCACCCGCACGACGCGGCGAAGGTGAGGGAAGCCGATTGGGCGCGCCTCGAGGCGCTCGTCGCCGACCCGGCCGTCGTCGCGATCGGGGAGACCGGGCTCGATTTCGATCGGCGCTTCTCGCCGGCTGAGGCGCAGCTCGAGAACCTCGAGCGGCACGCCGAACTCGCGCGCCGGACGGGGAAGCCGCTCGTCCTCCACTGCCGCTCGAAAGCGGGTCGGCGCGATGCGCAGGATGCGCTCCTCGACGGGCTCCGGCGCTGGTTCGGGGCGGGGGTCGGGCCGCCGGCCAGGCTCGAGCGTGCGCCGGCCGTCCTCCATTCGTTCTCCGGCCCGCTCGACTATGCGGTCGCCGCCCTCGAGCTCGGCTGTCTCGTCAGCTTCTCGGGGCTCGTCTTCCGGGCGGGCGAGGAGGCGTCGGCCGAGGTCGCCCGCTTGGCACCCGAGGAGGCGCTCCTCGTCGAAACGGACGCGCCGTTCCTGGCCCCGCCGGGTGCCCCGGGCCGGCGGAATGAGCCGGCCTGGGTCGCTATCACGGCGGGCTGGCTCGGCGAGCTTCGCGGCACCGACCTCCGAACGCTCGGTCCGCGCCTCGTCGCGACGTACGATGCGATCTTCTGCGGGTCGGGCGGGCCCCCTCCGGCCGTCGAGGCGCCACGGGACGGGGTACCGGGGCGCGCTCGCTCCGTTCGCGTATGATCGACGGCCGGCCGTCGGGTTCTCCGACCGCCACCAGCGAGAGGTGAACCGATGCGCCCCCGTCTGCGTTGCTCCAGGCGATCGGTGGCTGGCGCCGTCGTCCTCGGCACGGCCGGGTTCGTCGGCCTCCTCGTCGGCGGCTGCGGGATCCAGCCGACTCCCGCCTCCCCGCAGGCGACCGCGTCGGTCGGTCGATCGCCGGCGGCCTCGGTTCCCGCCGGGTCGGTTCCGACCGCCTCGGCGTCGGCCTGCCCGATCGAACCGACGACCGGCCGCCTGGCGAGCAACCGCCTCGTCGGCGTCGCGGTCGACCCGGGCGGCGCGTGGGTCCGCTTCCAGTTCGGATCGCCGACGGGACCGCCCGGCAACGGCAGCCTGGAGCCAGCGACGCCGCCCTTCGACCAGACGACCTCCGGGCAGGCGATCGAGGTCGTCGGCGAGCGGGTCATCCGGGTCCACTTCGACGGTCTCCTCCTGTTCGATGAGCTCGGCAACCCGACGTACGGGGGACCGGACCGTCTCCGGCCGATCGGCGGGCCGATCCGGGACGTCGTCGTCGAGGAGGCTTTCGAGGGCGTCATGAACTGGCTCGTCGGCGTCGACGGCCCGGCGTGTGTCCGGCTCCGCCAGGGCCTCGACCCGCTCAGCCTCGAGCTCGTCGTCGCGCCGACCGAGTGACCGGGCTGGGTAGGTGGGGGAGCCGGCGCTGGCGCCGGGCGGTGCCGCTGGGGCCGTTGACGCTCCGCTCGGGACGGCCGCTGCCCGCTTCTGCCGGCCATTCGCCGGGTCACGAGGATGGCGAGGTGGCGGCTGATGCGCTCAGGGAGCTCGCGACGGACCGCCGCCCGCCGGGGCCCCGCCCGAATTCTCGGGTACTCGTGGTGGTAGTACGCCGCCCGCCGGAGCCGGCCGGAATTCTCGGATACTCGCCGGGGTAGTAGACCGTGAGTCGGTTCTTCCACGGTACTCACCCCAAGAGTAATTCAGAACTCCAGAGCCCCGGATCCGTGACCCGCCGAGGGCGCCCGAGCACGAGCACCGCT
>JBHOQO010000054.1:0-29310 GCA_042408925.1 Chloroflexota bacterium
GCGATCGGCGAAGAGGTCGCAGAAGGCCTCGACGAGCTGCGGATCGAACTGCGTCCCGGCGTGGCGGCGCAGCTCCCGGACCGCCGCCTCGTGGCTCATCCCCTTCTTGTACGGCCGGTCGTCGAGCATCGCCTCGTAGGCATCGGCGATGGCGACGATCCGGGCCCCCAGCGGGATGTCCGTCCCCCGGAGGCCGTACGGGTAGCCGTGGCCGCTGAACCGCTCGTGATGGTGGAGGATGATCGTCCCGGCTTCGCGGAAGCTCGTCAGCTGATCGAGGACGAGCTGCCCGACCCGCGGGTGCTGCGTCACCGATTGCCACTCGCCCGGGGTCAGCGGCCCCGGCTTCTCGAGGATCTCCTCGGGAACGGCGAGCTTCCCGATGTCGTGGAGGAGCGAGGCGACCCGGATCCGCTCGATCTCGGTCTCGGGGAGGCCGAGCTGCCGAGCGATGGACGTGGCGACCGTGGCGATCAGCGACGAGGGCCGACCCCGGTAGCTCGGAAGGCCGTCGACGGCCGAGAGGAGGGCCGACTCGGCCGCCCGACGGGCCGCCTCGGCGACCTCGCTGGCGATGGTCCGGCCGACCGGCGAGATCGGGGCCCGCGGGACCCGCGCCTCCTCGTCGGGCTCGGCGAAGACGTACGTCTGGTTCCGGCCGAGCGACTTGGCCGAGTACATCGCCGCATCGGCGTCGCGGACGAGGGTCTCGAGGCGGAGCTGCTCGCCCCGGCCGCCGGCGATCCCGGTCGAGACCGTGACCGTGACGTCGGAGCCGTCGGGGAGCCGGAAGCGGTGCCCCTCGACGAGGAGCCGAAGCTTCTCGGCGACCGTCGCCGCGTCCTCGGGCGTCGTCTCGGGGAGGATGAGCATGAACTCCTCGCCGCCGTAGCGGCCGACCAGATCGTTCTCGCGGACGTTCCGGGCGAAGATCTCGGCGACGCCCCGGAGGACGACGTCACCGGCGTCGTGGCCGTACGTGTCGTTGATCGCCTTGAAGCGGTCGAGGTCGACGAAGGCGACCGAGAGCGGCCGCCCGTACCGCCGGGCCCGCTCCACCTCCCCGATGAGCTGGGACAGGAGCGTCGCCCGGTTCGCGACCCGGGTCAGGCGATCGGTCGTCGCCGCGTCCCAGGCCTCGTGGAAGGCGGCCGCGGCGGCATCGAGGGCCGCCGCGAGCGGGGCCAGGGGCCGCGCTACGGAAACGCCGACACCCGCGGCGGACTCCCCGGCAGCGAGCCGGTCCGCCGCCCGCCGCAGGGCGACGAGGGACCCGCGGAGATAGAGCCAGCAGGCGATGACGCCGGCGCCGAAGCCGGCCAGGACGAGAGCGACGACGAGGACGGCCGCGACAGGCGTCTCGGGGCTGAGGAGCTGTGGCGAGCCGGCGACGACGAGGGCGGTGCCGAGCGCAAGGATGCCGGCGGGGATCGCGGCCGCGATCCAGCGTCGGATGAACATGAGGCGGACGGTAACGGCCCGGTGGCCCGGCAGCGCATCCCCCAACGGTCGGGTCGGAACCGGGACCTCCCGGCTATCCAGGGCGCGGTCGCCGGCACCCGGACCTCGGGCGGCCCCGCTGCCCCCGTCGACCATCAGACGTCCCGGAAGGTGAGGACGTGGCCGGTGAGGTCCTTGGCAAAGAGGCCCGGCGTCGTCTCGACGGGCAGCTCGGGAAGGGCGACGTCCTCGTCGTCGACGAGCTGAACCCACTCACAGCCGTGGCGGTTCACGATGAGCGTCCCGGTTCGGCCCTGATGGAGGTCCCCGCCGAGCTCGTACTCGATCCAGGCCTCGGTCAAGGGGACCATCGGCTTCCGGCGGCGGAAGCTGGCGATCGGGTCGGTCCCCGGGAGCGCGTGGAAATGGCCGCGGATCGTGTACGGTCCGAGCCGGACCGCGATCGGGAACGGCCGAGCCCGTGTCCGCCGGCCGGGGCTCCCCCGCGGACCGCTGGCGTGGACGGCGAGGAGCTCGTCGCGCGGGACGAGGACCTCCTTCGCCTCGAAGACGGCGCCGTCGGCCAGGCGCTCGACGAGGACGTCGACGAGGAGGTACTCCTCGTGCTCGTTCAGGAGGTCGGTGAGCCGATCGGCCGTGAGGCGGATGTGACCGAAGACCCGACAGTCCTCGGCGTAGGCGACGAACTCGACCTCGGGAGCCCGGGCCGGGTCGAGCCCGCCGGCGTGGACGCCCGCCGAGGCCGGGCCGGTCGCCGCGGGATCGGGGCGAACCCCGCCGCCGCCGAGGACGAGGCGGAGCCGCCGTCGGAGGGCCTCGACGATCACCGCCGCCCTCCCGCCGGCGTTCGGATCCCGGCAGCGACCAGGGGCCCGGGGAACGCGGAGCCTTGCCAGACGCCTTGCATCGTGGCTCGCACGATACGGCGTCGCCCGCCCGCGGTCGATCGCGAACTCGTACCAGCCGCGTACCACGGCTCGCCGACCGCGCGCCCGCGAACCCCGGTGCCGGCACGCACGGCCCAGGCCGGCATAGCCCGAACGGGTCAGGGCGACGAGGGGACCGGCCGGAGCCGACCCAGCCCGACGGGTCCGGCGGGCCCCCGGGTACGAATGGGTGGGTGACGGCCGGCACCGGGCCGACGACAATGCCGGCGTCTTGTCGCTTCGGTCGGCCCGACTGCCGCCGGGGCGCCGACCACTAGAACGGGCGGATGACAGACCCAACGACCGACCTCGCGACCGCTCGGATCGTCGTCGTCGACGACCAGCCCGAGAACGTCGCCCTCCTCGAGCGGATGCTCGCCCGCGGCGGGTATGCCGACGTCGTCGGCTACACCGATCCCGTCGCTGCCCTCGCCGCCATCGAGCGCGACGAACCCGACCTCGTCCTCCTCGACCTCCACATGCCGACCCTCGACGGCTTCGCCGTCCTCGCGCGGCTGCGGGCCCGCGATCCGCAACGCTTTCTCCCCGTCCTCGTCCTAACCGGCGACGTCGATCGAGCCGCCCGCCAGCGAGCCCTGGCCGCCGGGGCAAACGACTTCCTCGCCAAGCCCTTCGACCTCGACGAGGTCCTCCTCCGCTGCCGGAACCTCATTACCGTCCGCCGCCTCCACGAGGCCCTCCGTCGGCGAACGATTGATTTGGCCGAGGAGCTCGAGACGACCGAGCGCGAGTGGGCCGCCGTCGCCGAATCCCTGCAGCGCCTCGCTCCGGCCGGAGCCGCCGATGCCATCGTCGAGGCCGTCTGCCGCGAGCTCGTCGCCCGCCCGGGGATCGACCTCGTCGCCCTCCTCGAGCTCACCGCGACCGGCCTCCGGATCCTCGGCCTCCGGGCCGCCGCGGCCCCGACCGGGGAACCGGTGGAACCGGAAGCCGGGGCTGCCGTCGAGCTGCGGACCCGGGCCCTCGGCGGCCCCTGGCTGGAGCCGCTCCCGGGCGGGGTCACGGCGGCGGTCCTCGGCCCCCTCGTCGAGACCCTCCGCCTCGGGGCCGTCGCCGGCGTCCCGCTCCACTCCCACGGCGGACCGGTCGCCCTCCTCCTCGCCGCCTCGGCGGCCGAGGACGCGATAGCCGTCCTCGCCCGGCGCCTCCCGGCGATCGAGGCGTTCGGGGCCGTCGCCGGGGCGCTCCTCGGCCCGGCCCTCGCCGACCGCCACCGGGACGACGCCCGCCGGGCCCGGATCGCCGCGGTCCTCGCCGAGCGGGCCTTCCGCCCGGTCTTCCAGCCGGTCGTCGAGCTCGAGACGGGGCTGATCGTCGGCTACGAAGCCCTGACCCGCTTCACGGACGGGATTCCGCCGGATCGGGTCTTCGCCGACGCTGCGGCCTGCGGGCTCGGTGGCGACCTGGAGCTCGCGACCCTCGACGCGGCGCTCGCCGCCGCCGAGCGCCTCCCGCCGGATGCGTGGCTGAGCCTGAACGTGTCGCCCGACCTCGTCCTCACCGGGACCGAGCTTCGAACCCTCCTCGGCCGAACGAGCCGGCCGCTCGTCGTCGAGATGACCGAGCACGCCCCCGTGGCCGACTACCCCGCCCTCCGGGCCGCCCTTGCCACCCTCGGCGATCACGTCCGGACGGCGGTCGACGACGCCGGAGCGGGCTACTCGAGCTTCCGCCACATCGTCGAGCTCGAGCCCGACTTCGTGAAGATCGACATCGGCCTCGTCCGGGCCATCGAACGGGATCGGGCCCGCCAGGCCTTCGTCGCCGGCCTCGACTACTTCTCGCTCAAGACCGGCTGTGCCCTCATCGCCGAGGGGATCGAGACCGAGGCGGAGCGGGCAGCCCTCCGCTCCCTCGCCGTCAGCCTCGGTCAGGGGTACCTGCTCGGCCGCCCCGCGCCTCTCCCGAACTAGCCACCCGGGAGCGGCGAACCGCACCGACGGCCGCCGGCGTGACGCCCGCAGCGGTCGCCGAGCCGGCCGCGGTCATCGACACCCGGAGCGAATCGAGGACCGGGCGGAGCCGCGCCGCGTCCGCCCGCCGCACCCATGCCGAGGCCGGTGCCGGGCGCCCGACCAGGAAGCCCTGGCCGAGTCGAACCCCGAGTTCCAGGAGCGCCCGCCGCTCCTCCTCACGTTCGACGCCCTCGGCGACGAGGACGTAGCCGGTCCGCTCGGCGGCATGGACCATCCCCGCGGCGAGGGCCGCCCGCGACGGGTCGGCGTCGATCCCGGCGACGAGCCAGCGGTCGAGCTTCACGAAGGCCGGCCGGAGCTCGAGGATGTGCCGGAGGCTCGCATAGCCGGCGCCGGCATCGTCGATGGCGAGCCGGACGTCGGGACCCAGCGCCGCCACCGCCGCCCGGAAGGCCTCGTAGTCGGCGATCGGTGCGTGCTCGGTGATCTCGAGGACCGTCCCCCATCCGGCGCGCAAAAGGATCGTCGCCAGCGGCTCCCGGGCGAGGACGAGGTCGGGGCTGACGTTCAGGTCGAGGAAGGCGTTCGCCGGGAGCGGCGCCGCCGCCTCGAGGGCCGCTTCCAGGGTCGCCAGCTCGAGGTCCCGGGCGAGGCCGCAGGTCGCCGCCTCGGCGAAGACCCGATCCGGCGGGGTTCCGTCGGCGAAGCGGGTGAGCGCCTCGTACCCGCGGACGGCTCCCGAGGCGAGGTCGACGATCGGCTGGAAGACCGTGCCGAAGGCCCGGGCGTCGATGATCGCCTGGATCCGCGCCCGCACCGCGTCCGCCCGGCGCCGGTCGCGCAGTCCCGGCCCCAGGAGCGCCGAGGCGACGGCCGCGAACTCGGCGGCCGCCGGGATCCGCTCGAGCCCCGCGGACCGGTCCGGCTCCAGGAGCCCGAGGGTGAGGAGCCCGACCGGCTCGCCGTCGAGGAGGAGGGGCGCGTAGACGAGCTGGCGGACGCCGCGCTCGGCGAGGAGCGCTCGCAACGACCCGGACGGGCTCCGCCCGACCGGCTCGACCCACGGCCCGGCGGCGGCCCGGGCACGCAGTTGGCTGAGCCGCTCAGCGGCCGGCCCTCGACCGACCCGAGCCTGCTCGCCGGAGCACCAGCTGCTCAGCTGCCGCACGGCCCCGTCGGCGTCGAAGACGAGGATCGCCGCGCTCGCAAAGCCGTCGGTTGCGGACAGCTCCCGGGCGATGGCGTCGGCCGTCGCCTCGAGACTCGGCGAGGCCTGGATCCGGCGTAGGGCATCGAGGACTACGCTCCGCTCGGCAACGACGCGGCCGAGCTCGCGCTCGAGGCGCCGCAGGTCGGTGACGTCGCGGGCGACGAGGGAGGCGCCGACGATCCGTCCGTCCGCCCCGACGATCGGCGAGATCGTGAGCGAGACGATCCGCCGCTCGCCGGACGGTGCCGCGATCACCCGCTCGAGGGACCGGACCGGATGCCCGGCCAGGGCGCGAGCGACGGGCTCGCAGAGCGAGTCCTCGGCTGCCGGCGACTCGAGGACGTCGCCGAGACGACGGCCGACGACCTCCTCGACCGAGGACCCGAAGAGACGGGCCGCGGCCGGGTTCCAGCTCGTGATCCGCCCCTCGGCGTCGAGGCCGACGATGGCGTCGTCCGCCGATGCGACGAGGGCCGCCAGCTGGGCCGCCGTCCGGGCGGCCGTCCGCTCGACGGTGACGTCTTCGAACAAGCCCTCGAAGCCGACGGCACCCGCGCCGTCGTCGTCGAAGCGGACGAGCCGGGTCCGGTGGCGAGCCCAGAACGGCGTCCCGTCGGTCCGTCGAAGCTCGAGCTCGCCGGTCGCCGTCCCGCTTGCGAGGAGCTCCGCCTTCAGGCGCCGAGCCGCCTCGGGGTCGACGAAGCGCTCGAGGATCGAGCCGCCCTCCAGGATGGCTGCGTCCGCCACCCCGAAGAGCGCCGCGGCGGCCGGGTTTGCGTGCCGGATCCGGCCGTCCGGGTCGACCCGGACGATCCCGACCGGCGCGTCGTCGACGAGGGAGCGGTAGCGGGCCCGCTCCGCCTCGACAGCTCCCCGGGCCCGCTCCAGGGTGAGGAGGAGGAGCCCGACGACGATTCCGGCGGCGATCTGCCCGAGCGGGCCGACCATGACCGCCGCCGGCCAGGCCGGGTCGGGGGAGGCGATGTAGACGGCGGCCGCCGCCACCGGAACGGCAGCGAGGATCCCGACCCGCCGCTCCCACGGCGACAGATGGGGAACGACGAGGCTGTAGGCGAGGAGGATCCCGTACGGCGCGGCGAGGGGCCAACGGTAGAGGACGCCGAGGGCGGCCCCGGCGACGACGAGGGCAACGGCAAGACCGATGAGGCCCGGCCGGGGTCGACCCCGCCGGGCGAGGACGCAGGCGCCGACCGCGCAACCGGCGAGCGCCGTGAGGGTCGCCGCTCCGAAAACGGCGCGCAGCCCGCTCGTCGCGACCGCCCCGACGGCGAGGAGGACGGCGAGGCCGGCCGCGACCGCGCCGACGAGGAGCGACATCTCGGCGCCGCCGGCCGCTCGGCAGGCCTCCCGAAGGGTCCTGAGCACGACGGCGAGCCGCCCGGATCGAGGCAGCGTCAAATCGTCACCTCCAAAGCGGAGCCCCGGCCGCGGTCCGCGGGCCCCGGTCAATGGAAGGATGACCCTGCCGGCGACGGGCCGCCAGATGACGTTCGTACCCGGGCGCCGTACGGCGTCTGCGTGAGGGCGGGCGCCCCTACGCCCGGGGGTTCGACGCTGGAGCGGCGCCCCGGCAGGCGGCGCAGCGGCCGACGATCGTGACGTGGGAGAGGTCGGCGGCGAAGCCGGTCCGGGCCTCCAGGGCGGCGACGACCGCCGCACCGTCCTCGGCACCGATCTCGACGGTCGCCCCGCAGTCGCGGCAGTGGAGGTGACCGTGCTCGGCCTCCGGGCGCACGTGGAACTCTTCCCGGCCGTCGGGACCGTGGCCGTGCCAGACGAGGCCGAGCTCCTCGAGGACGGCGAGGGTCCGGTACACCGTCGAGGGGATCGTCGAGGGATCGATCGCCCGACACCGCTCGACGAGCTCGGCGCCGGTGACGTGCCCGCTCGTCGCGGCGAGGACCTCGACGAGGGTCCGGCGCTGGGGCGTCCAGCGCAGACCGTGGGCGCGGAGACGCTCGCGGATCCCCGACCAGGTGCCCCCGCGGCGAGTCGGGTCGGGGATCCCCGGTCGGTCAGCCACTCCCCGTCGACCGCGGCCCGCCGTCCCGGCCGAAGCGGCGCTCGGCCGGCCGCCTCCAGCTCGGGCCGGGGCGAACGCCCGACGCTCTTCCTCGTGCTCCATCATCGACCGAGGATACGCTTCCCGATGCCCGGCCGCAATTGCAATCAGTTGCAACAGCGCCGCGGACCGGCTATCCTGTCGACGCTGACAATGGGAGACCGACAATGTTCGTGAGCATCCGCTCGACCCTCGCCCCGGCGGGCCCCGACCCGGCGATGCACCTGCCGGACGGCTTCTTGTCGATCCCGATCGCCCTCGCCATGTGGTTCGCCACCGCCGTCGCCGTCGGCGTCGCCGCTCGGCGGGCGAATCGCAGCCTCGACGAGCGGGCCGTCCCCCTCATGGGGGTGCTCGCCGCCTTCATCTTTGCCGCCCAGATGTTCAACTTCCAGGTCGTCGGTGGGACGTCCGGCCACCTCCTCGGCGGAGTCCTGGCCGCCGTCCTCGTCGGACCCTGGGCCGGGACCCTCGTCATGACCGCCGTCATCGCCGTTCAGGGGCTCCTCTTCCAGGACGGGGGGCTCGTCGTCATGGGAGCGAACATCTTCAACATGGGGGTCGTCGGCACGATCGGCGGCTACGCTCTGTACCGGGGCCTGACCGCTACTCTCGGCGGCGAGGTCCGGTCCCGGATCCCGGCGGCCGCGGTCGCCGCTTGGGCATCGGTCGTGGCGGGAGCCGGCCTGACCGCCATCGAGCTCGGCCTCTCCGGCACGAGCCCCCTCGAGATCGCCCTCCCGGCGATGCTCGGCGTCCACGTCCTGATCGGGGTCGGCGAGGCCCTCATTACGACCGCCGCCCTCGCCTTCATCGCCGTGACGCGGGCCGATCTCTTCGATCTCCGGGACGCCCTTTCGGGCCGGGCCCGCACGAGTGCCAGCCAGGGGTGATGCCATGCCCGAGCCGCTGATCCCGCCCCCACCCGAGGCCGCGGACCCCGAGGCCCAGCCCCGGCGAACGACCAGGGGTGGCGGCATCCGCCGCCGCTGGTGGCTCACCGGGCTTGCCGTCGCCGTCCTCGTGGTGATCCTGGCGGCCGCCTTCGCCTCACCGGATCCGGACGGACTCGAGCGGGTCGCTGCCGACCACGGCTTCCTCGATCGGGCCCAGGGCGCCCTCTACCACCTGATCCCGGACTATGTGATGCCGGGGGTCGGCGATCCGCTCGTGGCGACCGCGGCGGCGGGGCTCGTAGGCGTCGTCGTCGTCTTCGCCCTCGTCGTCGGCCTCGGGCGGCTCCTCCGCCGACGCTCGGCATAGCGACGCTGGCACGATCGTCACGGTGAAGCGCGACGCCCGTCCGGCCCGCCCGACCCCGACGTTCGGAGCGAGTCGACCCTGAACCTCGACCGCTACGTTCCGAGAGCGAGCCCCGCCCACCGTGCCGACGCCCGCGGCAAGGTGCTCCTGGCCGTCGCCTTCATCCTCGTCGTCGGCCTCCTCCCGGTCGGCGCCTTCCCGGCGATCGTCCTTGCCTGGGGCATGATCTTCCTCGGCTGCCTCGTCGCCCGGCTGCCGCTCTTCGCAACGAGCCGCTCGGCGTTTCTCGCCGCGCCCTTCCTCCTCGCGGCACTGCCCCTCGTCGTGACCCGAACCGGCGATCCGCTCGGGACGGTCGACCTTGGGCCCCTTAGCCTGACGATCTCCGGGGAGGGCCTCCGGCTCTTCGCGACGATCGCGGCGAAGAGCTGGGTCAGCGTCCAGGCCGCCCTCCTCCTCGTCTTCACGACCCCGATCCCCGAGCTCGTCGAGGCCCTCCGCCGCCTCCGCCTCCCGGCCCTCCTCGTCACGACGATCGGCTTCATGGTCCGCTACCTGACCGTGCTCGGCGAGGAGGCGCGGCGGATGGCGCGGGCCCGGGCCGCCCGGTCGGCCGACCCGACCGGCCGCGGCGGCGGGTCGATCCGCTGGCGGGCGGCGGTGACCGGCCACATGGTCGGAACCCTCTTTCTCCGAAGCTACGAACGGAGCGAGCGGATCTACGCGGCGATGCAGGCTCGAGGCTTCGAGGGCACCCTCGTTCGCCTCCCGGGCCGACCGCTCGCGGCCGGCGAGGCGATCTGGTTCGTCGTCGCCGGGCTCGGGATCGTCCTCCTCGGCCTCGCCGGCTGGCTCTGGATCCCGACGCTGTGAACCCCGACGCCCCGATGTCGCGGCCCGACGTCCACGTCCACGCTCACCGCCACGCCCATCCCGACCTCGGGCCGCACGAGCACCCCCATGAGCACGCGCACCCGGCCGAGCCGCCGCCGGAGGCCGCCGAGCGCTGGATCGAGATCCGCCACCTCCACCACCGCTACCCCGACGGGACCGAAGCGCTCCGGGGGATCGATCTCCGGGTCGCCCGCGGCGAAAAGGTCGCCCTCGTGGGGCCGAACGGGGCCGGAAAGAGCACGCTCATGCTCCACCTCAACGGGATCCTCCTGCCGACCCACGGCTCGGTCGAGGTCGCCGGCCTGACGGTGGAACGGTCCACCCTCAAGCGGGTCCGAGCCGAGGTCGGGCTCGTCTTCCAGGATCCGGACGATCAACTCTTCAGTCCGACGGTCTTCGAGGACGTCGCCTTCGGGCCGCTCCATATGGGCGTCCCGATCGAGGAGATCCACGACCGGGTGGAGCGGGCGCTCGCCGCCGTCGGGATGACCGGGTTCGAAGACCGGATGCCGCACCGCCTCTCGCTCGGGCAGCGCAAGCGGGTAGCCCTCGCCACGGTCCTCGCCATGGACCCCTCGATCCTCGCCTTCGACGAGCCGTCGGCGGGCCTCGATCCACGCGGCCGGCGCGAGCTCATTGCCCTCCTCCGCGGCCTCCCGCAAACGATCCTCGTCTCGAGTCACGACATGCGGCTCGTCGCGGAGGTGTTCCCGCGGACCGTCGTCGTCGACGGGGGGCGGGTCGTCGCCGACGGGCCGACGGCGAGCATCCTCGCCGACGACGCCCTTCTGGCGGCCCACGGTCTCGAGCGGCCGTAGCCTCGACCGGGCCGGATCGCGCCGTTACGAGGCCGGCAGCGGTCCCGTCGACCCGACTGGGGGATCCTCCGGTGCCCCCGCGTCGACCCTCGCACCGAGCCGTCCCGGGGCCGCGGGCCGAGCACGTCGCTTCGTCCCCGGCGACCGGGTCCGGCGTTCGGCGCAGACGATCCGGTCGCGCCCGGCCCGCTTCGCCTCGAAGAGGGCGACGTCGGCCCGGCGGACGAGATCGGCCGGGGTCTCGCGTCCGTCCCAGGTCGCGACGCCGATCGAGGCCGTGACCGGATCGGGGGTCGCCGCCCGGATCCGCTCGGCGATCGCGCGCGCCGCCTCGGGCCCCGCACCGGGCATGACGACGACGAACTCTTCGCCGCCGTAGCGGGCGATCGCATCCGTCGCCCGGATCGCCGACCGCCACGCCTCGGCGGCGCGCCGGAGGAGCGCGTCGCCGGCCTGGTGGCCGTAGCGGTCGTTGTAGGCCTTGAAGTGGTCGAGGTCGACGACGGCGACGCTGAGCGGCTCGGCCCGCCGTCGGGCGACGGCGAGCTCGCGCTCGAGGGTCTCGTCGAGATCGCGGCGGTTCGGGAGGCCCGTCAACGGGTCGGTCCGGGCGAGCTGGTCGAGCCGGTGCGTCAGGTCGGCCCGCTCCACGATGACCGCGGCGAGGCTCGCGAAGAGGCCGAGGAGCGACTGGCGGCGGGCCGAGAGGTCGGGGTTGGGATGATCCCAGAGGACGACGAGGACGCCGGTCGGCTGCCCGGCGCGGAGGATCGGGAGGAAGTAGCCGCCGCCCATCCCGGTCAAGGCGACGAGACGCGGCGAGACGCGAGGATCGGCCGTGAGGTCGGGAACGAACAGCGGCTGCCCCGTCCGGTAGGCGAGGACCGTCCCCGACGGCTCGCCGCAGAGCGGGACCGCCATCCCGGGCTGCCGGCTCCCCGCCTGGGCTGTCGGTTCGAGACTCGACCCGTCCGGCGACGGTTCGTAGAGGAGGACAATCGCCGCCCCGCTGAGGCGGAGCGCCGTCTCGCAGAGCCGCTCCCGGGCCGTCCGGTCGGCCTCGGGGGCCGAGAGGTCCCGGACGACGCCGAGGAGCTCGGTCAAATCCTCGAGGTGCTCCCGGTTCGCCCGTTCCGTCGCCTCCTGGGCGCGGCGATCGGTCGCGACGCCGTAGACGAAGCGGTTTCGGCCCACCGTCGCGACGATGAGCTCGAGGGTGACCGGGACCCGGGTACCGTCAGCGGCGAGGAGCTCGGTTCGGAAGCGCCGGGCCACGTTGCCCGGCCGCTCGACCAGCCGCAGGAGCTGGGTCCGCAGGTCGTCGCGCCGCTCCGGCGGGACGAGGAGCTCGAAGACCTCCAGCCCCACGGCAACCTCGGCCGGCAGGCCGAAGAGGCGGGTCGCCCCCGGGTTCCACTCGACGATCCGCCCCGACGGCTCGAAGGTGACGATCGCGACGTCGGCGACGTCGACGAGGGGCCGGACCCGGGCGTAGGCGCGGCGGAGGGCAGCCCCGGAGGTGGCGAGCTGACGGGTCCGCGCCCGGAGGCGCTCGATGAGCGACTGGACGGTCGCCCCGACCCCGCCGGCCACGACCGTGAGAATCCCGGCCTCCCGCCATCCGTCGAGCGGGTACGCCGGCGGGCCGACGACGAGGATCGGTGCAAGGTAGAGGGCGAAGAGCCCGACGACGCCGACGCCGAGCTGGCGGCGGGAGCCGTAGACGGCGATCCACATGATCGGGAGGAGCCCCAGGGGCGCGAGGCCGGCAACCTGGGCGCCGACCGCATCCCGGAGCCAGCCGATGGCCGCGAGCTGGAGGAGCGGCGAGACGAGCCCGAGGGTCTCGTGGCGGCGGCCGAGCGGCAGCCGGAGGGCGGCGACGGCGGCGACGACGGCGGTCACCGCGGCGCCGACGAGGGACGGGAAGTGGGTCGCCTCGACGTCGGTCGCGACCGTGGCGCCTCCGGCGAGGGCGAGGAGGGCGAACGGCGCCATCCGCCGGAGGCGAGGGTTCCGGGCGAGGCGACGGAGCCGCTGCCCAAGCAGCCTCGCCGGGGCTGCCGCGACGGGCTGGGTCGAGCCCTGGCGCCGGCGGCGGACGACGATCCGCGCCGTCCGAGCTCGGCTCGGGGTCGGCGACGCGGGACGCGGGAGGAGACCGGGGACCTCCATGCCGGCGATGATGACCGACGGTTCGTCTCGCCGCGATGACCCGATGGTCGCAGGCGGGTTAGTCCGCCCCGGCCAGCTCAAGCCGCCCGACCCGCCGCGCCGCCACGGCACAAGCCACGACGGTCACGACGACGGCGAGGAGGAGACCGTCGGCGGAGGCGAGCTCCGGGTGCGGGACCACCCCTGCCGGCGCCCCGAGCAGGTCGGCGAGGCCGGCCGTCACCGCCTCGATGTAGCGGCGGACCGAGACGACCCCCGCCCCGGGAAAGAGCCCGCTCAGCGATCCCTCCCAGATGCTCACGTAGAGGAGCCCGACGACGAGCGAGCGGCTCGTGAGCGTCCCGAGGGCGACGAAGAGGGCCCCGTAGCAGACGGCACCGAGGAGCCAGCCCCCGGCAAGGACTGGGACCGGCCAGAGGATTCCGGCGTCGGCACCGATGAGGAGGACGGCCACGACCGCCGCGGGGACGACGAAGGCGACGCTGCAGCCGACCGCGACGGCGACGGCGAGGATGGCGATCCGGGGCCGGTCGACCGGCGTCGCGAGGAGGTAGACGACGGTCCGATCCTCGATCGCGGAGCCGAGGACGGCCGTCCCGAAGACGAGGGCGACGATCGGGAGGACGACGGCGACGACGAGGAGGTTCGAGAGGTTGACGATCGTCGACTCGACCTCCCCGGGCGAGCCGCCGAGACGGACGAGGCCGGCGACGAGGACGGGCAGGAGGGCGAACAGCCCGATGGCGATCGTCCGCCGTCGGGCCAGGAGCGTTCGAAGGAAGAAGCGGAGAAGGGCGGTCGTCATCGGCGGACGAGGTACTCGAAGACCCGCTCGAGCGACTCGTCGGTCGGGCGGACCTCGAAGAGGCGGATCCCCTCCGCCCGGGCGAGCTCCAAGAGGAGCCGGGTCACCGCCCCGTAGTCCGAGCTGCGGACGACGAGCCGACCGTCGGCGACCTCGACCCCGGTGATCGCCGGGGCTCGGAGGAGCGCCGCCCCGAGGCGCCGCTCGTCCGACGAGCGGACCGTGAACGTGTGGGGACGATCGATCATGAGCCGCCGGATCGCCCGGAAGTCGCCGGCCGCGGCGAGACGACCGGCGTAGACGACGACGATCCGCTCGGCGAGGCGCTCGACCTCCTCGAGGATGTGCGACGAGAAGACGATGGTCCGGCCGGCCGCGGCGAGATCGCGGAGGAGGTCGATCATGACGATCCGGCCGCGGGGATCGAGGCCGTTGAACGGTTCGTCGAGGAGGAGGATCGCGGGGTCGTGGACGAGGGCGGCGGCGAGCTTGACCCGGGTCCGCATCCCCTTCGAGTACGTCCCGATCGGGCGGTCGGCGGCGCCCTCGAGGTCGACGAGGCGGATCGCCGCCCGTGCCGCCGCGACGGGATCCGCGAGGCCGTGGAGACGGGCGACGAGCTCGACGAACTCGGCGCCGCCGAAGGCCGTCGGAATCGCCTCGAGCTCGGGGACGAAGCCGACCGTCCGCCAGATCGCCGGGCGGCCGGCCGGCGGGGCGCCGTCGACGAGGACCCGGCCGACCGACGGCCGAAGGAGGCCGGCGACGAGATGGAGGAGCGTCGTCTTGCCCGCCCCGTTCGGGCCGAGGAGACCGGTGATCCCGGCCCCGATCCGGAGGCTGACGTCGTTGACGGCGACGACGTTCCCGTACCAGCGCCCGACCCCGACGAGCTCGATCGGCCAGCGCCCACCGACGGCGGCGCCGACCTCCGTCACCTCGGCCCCGGTGGGCACGCCGGTCCCGGCGGGTGGCCCGCTCGCCTCGCGGGTGTCGAGGGACGGGCGGACCGTCGAGGACTCGGTCACGGGACGAGGCTCCGGTAGCGCCGGAGGAGGACGGCGAGGGAGCCGAGGGAGACCGCGACGGCCGCCGCCACGTACCACTCGCCGGCGATCCCCGCGCCGACCCCGACGATCCGGCCGCCGAAGAAGACGGCGTTCGTGGCTTCGAGGATGTGGGGCGGCGAGAGGAGGGCCAGGAGCTCGCCGCCGAACCCCCGCGCCGCGCGGCCGCCGATCTGGGCGACGACCGGCATCGCCGTCACGACCGCGATGATCGCCGCCGTCGCATACGCCCGTCGCGGGGTGAAGGCGGCGATGGCGAGGGCGAGGCCGCCGAGGACGCCGGCCGTGGCGAGGGCCTGGGCGACGACCGGCGGCAGCTCGGGAAGGTCGCGGCCGGCGGCCGCGGCGATGTCCGGGGCGGCGATCACCCGCCCGACGAAGAGAAGCGCCTGCGGGACGAGGATGAGACCGAGGAGCGCAACCATGAATGCCGCCAGCCGCGCCGCGACGTAGTCCTCGCGTCGGAGCGCCCGAGCGAAGTAGAGGCTGAGCGTCCCGTATCGCTGGTCGCGGCCGAGGAGCTCGGGGGCCTGGGCGGCGGCGAAGAGGAAGACGATCCCGCTCACGTACGGGAAGTACGTCTCGTAGCGGATCGGTGAGAGCTCGTCCGACGAGCCGCCGAACTGGCCGGCGATGGCGGCGATCCCGAGGGCGACGATCGCCGGGAGGGCGGCCAGGACGGCCAGGCCCATCGGGATCGCCTTGGCGCGGGTGCCGCGGCCGATCCCCCAGACGACCCGGACGGAGTGCTCGAAGAGGGCCCGGACGGCCGCCTCGCGACCGAGGCGCGGGCCCTCGTAGCGGCGATACCCGAGGTCGTAGATCGTGCCCGCGCCGATGGCGCTCATCGTTCCCCTCCGCCGCCGGGCGCCGCGCCGACCGCCGACTCGGCCTCGGGCGCGGCCCCCGCCCGCGCGGCCCCGTCGCGAAAGAGGCGCTCGAGGGAGCCCCGCTCGGGCTCGAGACGAACGAGCCCGAGCCCGAGCTCGGCGACGGCGTCGCGGACGAGGTCGTAGACGGCCTCGGCGTCGGGCGTTTCGCTGCGGCCGTCGAGGGCGATGTGGATCGTCCGGCCGACTGCCCGGGCCGGGACGCCGGCGGCGGCGAGCCGCTCGACGAGCCGCTCCTCCCCGTCGACGACCTCGACGGCGAGCGTCCCGGTTCGCGCCGTGAACGTGGCGATCGGGGCTGAAGAGAGGAGCCGTCCGGCGTCGATGGCGACGAGGTGGTCACAGACCCGCTCGATCTCACCGAGGAGGTGACTGGCGAGGAGGATCGAGATCCCGAACTCGCGGCCGGTCCGCTCGACGAGGTCGAGCATCTCCTCGCGCCCGGCCGGGTCGAGGCCGTTCGTCGGCTCGTCGAGGAGGACGAGGCGCGGATCGTGGACGAGGGCCTGGGCGAGCTTTACCCGCTGGCGCATCCCGGTGGAATAGCCGCCGATGGCCCGGTAGCGCTCCTCGTAGAGGCCGACGTGGCGGAGGACGTCCGCCGTCCGCTCGCGGGCGGCCGTCGCGGGGAGCCCCGAGAGCCGCGCCATGTGGGTGACGAACTCCGTCGCCGACGTGTCGGGCGGCAGGCAGTCGTGCTCGGGCATGTAGCCGAGGCGCTCGCGGATCCGCGGCCCTTCGGACGCCACGTCGAGGTCGAAGACGAAGGCCCGACCGGCGGTCGGCGGGAGGAGGCCGAGGAGGATCCGGAGGAGCGTCGTCTTGCCGGCCCCGTTCGCGCCGACGAGGCCGATGATCCCGGGCTCCAGCTCCAGGTCGAGGCCGTCGAGGGCAACGACCCGCTCCCCGTAGCGCTTTGTGATTCCCTCGAGACGGATGAGCGGCACGGGTGAACGATAGCGGAGGCACCGACCCGGGGTTGTCCGGCGCCGGACAGGGCGGTCGCTCGGGTCAGCAGCGGGCGCGCGCCGTGCCGTACGCTCGCCGCGTCGCCCCGGCCGAACAGAACGCGCCTGGCGCTGGTCCGGTGACGCGCAGCAGTCGGTCCTCGCCCTCGGCCGTCACCCCGTGTTCTGGAGCCCGGCGGCCACCCCGTTGATCGTTAGCTGGACGAGCCGGAGGAGGCGCTCCCGCTCTGGGTCGTCGGGGCCGAGGGACCGGAGCCGCCCGAGGAGCTGAACCTGGAACTCGGTCAGGGTATCGACGTAGGGATTCCGGAGCTCGACCGAGCGGAGGAGCCCGGGCATCCCCTCGAGGAGCCGTCGGCGCCCGGTGACCCGCAGGAGGAGCTCGACCGCGCGCCCGTATTCCGCCTCGATCCGGCCCCAGATCCGCTCCGCGGAGGGCCCGGCGGCCGAGGAGCCGCCGGCCAGGGCCGCGTACCGCCGCCCGGCGGCGATGTCGGCCTTGGCCAGGCTGAGCTCCGCGTTGTCGAGGACGGTGGCGAAGAAGGGCCAGTCCCGGTAGAGGGCCGCCAGCCGCTCGAGCCCGGCCTCCCCGTGGGCCCGCCGGAAGGCATCGAGGGCGCTCCCGAGGCCGTACCAGCCCGGGAGGTTGATCCGGGCCTGGCTCCACGAAAAGACCCAGGGGATCGCCCGGAGCGTCTCGAGCTCCCGCCGGCCGGCGACCCGGGCCGCCGGCCGGGACCCGAGGCGGAGCGTCGCGATCTCCTCGATCGGCGTCGCCGCCCAGAAGAAGCGAGCGAAGTCCGGCTCCTCCCAGACGAGGGCCCGGTACGCCCGCTTCGCGGCCTCGGCGAGCTCGTCGAGGATCGGGGCGCCGGCGGCAGCCGCCGCCGCGACCGCCTCGGCGTGGCCGGCCGCCGAGGCCCGAACGACGGCCCCGGCGATCCGATCGAGGCCCCGAAGGGCGATCGCCCGGTTCGCGTACCGGGCGGCGATGACCTCGCCCTGCTCGGTGACCTTGAAGCGGCCGTCGATGGCACCGGGCGGCTGGGCGAGGATCGCCCGGTTCGTCGGCCCCCCACCCCGTCCGATCGCCCCGCCGCGACCGTGGAAGATCGTCAGCTCCAGGTCGTGCCGGCGGGCGACCTCCACGAGGGTTTCCGCGGCGCGGTAGAGCTGCCAGTTCGCGGCGAGAAAGCCCGATTCCTTGTTCGAATCCGAGTAGCCGAGCATGACCTCCTGGCGGCGGCCCCGGGCGTCGAGATGGGCCCGGTAGCCCGGGTCGGCGCAGAGGCGCTCGAGGATCGGGCCGCACGCTTCGAGGGCCGCCGCCGATTCGAAGAGCGGGACGACGTCGACCTCCGGCCGGCCGGGGCCGAGACCCGCGGTGAGCGCCGCCGGGATCGGCTCGGCGGCAAGCTCCGCGAGCCGGAGGACGGCGAGGACGTCCGGCGCGTCGCGGGTGAAGCTGACGACGACCCGCCGGCAGGCCTCGACCCCGAAGCGGCGTTGGAGGTCGGCGATCGCTCGGAACGTGGCGAGGACCTCGCCGGCGCTCACGCCGGTCGCCCCCGGCAGCTCGGCGGCGAGGGCGGTCGGATCGGACCGCCGGGCCGGGTCGTCGAGGACCGCGAGGGCAGCCTCGTGGACGGCGGCGTGCTGGCGGACCTCGAGCTCGGCGAGGTGGAAGCCGAAGGTCTCCACCTGCCAGCGGAAGTCTTGGAGCTCGCCGTAGGCGACCCGTTCGAGGCGGTCGGCGACGAGGGCCCGGGCGAGCTCGTCGAGCTCGTCGAGAAGCGCCTCGGGCGAGCTGTAGCGCCCCCCGATCGGGCCCGGCGTCTCGGTCAGGTAGGCCCGCGTCCGGCGGAGCTTCTCGGCGACGGCCCCCAGCCGCTGCCGGTACGGTTCGTTCGGGAAGCGCCGCCTGAGCATCCGAGCCGTCTCGGGGAGCTCGTCGTCGTCCCGCAGGAGCCGGGCCGCCAGGGCGCGGTCGAGCCGCTCCGAGGGGACCCGGACCGAGATCGTCTGCATGAGCCGGGTCGCGACGGCCTCGTGGCCCCGGAGGACGTGGTCGGCCTGGATCCGGAGCGTCCGGGTCGTGACCTCGGCGGTGACGAACGGGTTGCCGTCGCGGTCGCCGCCGATCCAGCTCCCCCACCGAAGGAAGGCCGGGACCCGCGGTGGCCGGGTGCCGGTCCGGCCAGCGTCGGAGGCGGGCGGGTCGGCGAGGGGGCGGACCCGCCGACCCCGGCGCGCCGCCTCGGCCACCCGGTCGAGGGCCGCGTCGAGCTCCCGGTAGACGGCCGGGGTCAGGGTGTAGAGCGTCTCGTCGAAGAAGACCATCGCCGTCCGAACCTCGTCGAGCGGCGAGAGCTGGCCGGCCCGCAGCTCGCCGGTCCGCCAGAAGATCGTGATCTCCTCGCGGAGCCGGCGGCGGAGCTCGGCGTCCTCGACCGGCGTCAGGCGGGGATCGTCGAGGTGCTCGAGGAGCCGGGCGATCCGCCGGAGGCCGACGAGAACGGTTCGCCGCCGGGCCTCGGTCGGGTGGGCGGTCAGGACCGGCGAGATCCGGAGCCGGCCGACGATCGCCTCGAGCTCCTCGGGTGAATGCCCGCCGGCGACGAGGCCGAGAAGGGCATCGGCGGCCGAGTCGGGAAGCGGGGCGCCGCGAGCGGCCCGGGCGCGCCGCCGGAGCGACCGGACACGGTCGCGCTCCTCGGCGAGGTTGACGAGCTGGAAGTAGCAGCTGAAGGCCCGAATCACCGCCTCTGCGGTCTCGAGGTCGAGGGCGGCGATCTCGTCGGAGAGGGCCGCCCGCTCCACCGGATCGGGTCGCCGGCGGAGCTCGATCATCCGGCGCCGGATCCGCTCGACCGTCTCGAGGAGCGGAAGGCCGGCCTGTTCGACGATGACCTGGCCGAGGAGACTGCCGAGGAGACGGACCTCGCGGGCCAACGGGTTCCGGGCCCCCGCCGAACCGACGCCGGCGGGCTCGGCGCGGACGGCGGGGTTGCGGCGCTCGACCGGTCGCCCGGCGGGCCGTGCTCCCGTGTTCGCTCGCCCGGCCGGGCTCGCGGGGATCCCCGTCATCGCCGCACCCGCCGAGCCCGAACCGGGCCGGGCGTTCCGTACCGTGCCCGTCTCGCAACCGTGCCGCAACCATGCCCCTCCCGGATCGGGGCTACGCTTGTGGCGTGGTGACGGCCATGGCCACGACGGAACGAACCGCAACGACCGAGACGACCGAGACGAACCTCCAGCCGCCGATCGACGTCGAGCACTCCGCGGCGGAGCAGCTCGAGCAGCTCCGCTTCCTTCACCGTGTCGTCCGCCTCGCCACGACGGCCCGGACCTGGGAGGAGCTCCTCGAGACGGTCGTCGATCAGACTCGGGATGCGCTCCACGCCGACGTCTCCTCGCTCTACCTCCTCGATCGCGACGAGCGGTACCTGACCCTCGCCGCAACGAACGGTCTCGACAAGTATCAGATCGGCCGGGCCCGGGTGCCGTTCGGGGACGGCGTGACCGGCCGGGTCGCCGCCAGCCGGACCCCGATGATCATCCCCGACGTCCCCTCCGACCCGCGCTTCCTCTGGGTCCGGGGCATCGATCAGAAGCGCTTCATCGCCTCGATGCTCTCGGTTCCGCTCATCTGGCACGACCGGGTCGTCGGGGTCCTGAACGTCCAGACCGAACGCCACCGCCGCTTCACCGAGAGCGACGTCGCCCAGCTCGGGGCGATCGCCGACCTCCTCGCCGGGATCGTCGAGCGGGTCCGGCTCCAGGAGGAGGCCGAGGCCCGGGCGAAGGAGCTCCGGGCCCTCGACGAAGCCCGGGCCGAGCTCATCGCCCTCGTCACCCACGAGCTCCGGACTCCCCTCGCCGTCGTTCGCGCCTACGCCGACCTCCTCGCCGAGGAGCCGCCCCTCGAGGGTCGCCGCTCGCGGGATCCCGAACGGCGCCGGCGACGGGCCGAGTGGCACCGGGCCGCCATCGACCAGATCGAGCGCCTCGACCGCCTCGTCGATTCGATCCTCGCCTCGGTCCGGCCGATGCCGGAGCAGGCCCAGGCGGCCGCCGTCGTGCCCGTCGACGTCCGGGAGATCGTCGAGACGACCCTCGAGCAGGTGCGGCCGCTCCTCCGCCAGCACCGGGCCGAGGTCAGGATCGACGTCCGCCGCCAGGTCATGGCCGATCCGCCGCGCCTCCGCCAGGTCCTCGAGCACCTCATCGAGAACGCCGTGAAGTACGCCCCGCCGGGCACGACGATCCGGATCGAGTCGGAGCTCGTCGAGGGGGTCGTCCGGATCGCGGTCACCGACGAGGGGCCGGGGATCCCACCCGAGTGGCGGGAGCGGATCTTCGAGCCGTACGCCCGCCGCGACACCCACACCGCCCGCGGCTCGGGGATCGGGCTCTATGCCGCGAAGCGGCTCGTCGAGTCGATGGACGGCCGCCTCTGGGTCGAGCCGGCCGAGCCCCACGGCGCCCGCTTCGTCGTCGCCCTGCCGGCGGCGGTCGCCATCTGAGTCGCCGGCTGAGGTCGTCCCGTGCCCGCTCCTCGACCCCTCCGCATCCTCGTCGTCGACGACGACCCGGCCATGGTCGGCGCCATCACCGCCCTCGTCGGAACCGAGGGCCACCAGGTCATCACCGCCTACGACGGTCTGACCGCCATCAAGCGCTTCCGCGAGGAGTCGCCCGACCTCGTCCTCCTCGACCTGGCGATGCCGGGGCCGGACGGCTTCAGCGTCGCGGGCCAGATCCGGGCCCTCGGCTCGGCCCCGATCGTCGTCGTCTCGGGCGAGAGCGGCGAGGCGGCAAAGGTCCGGGCCCTCGAGATCGGAGCCGACGACTACCTGACGAAGCCCTTCGGGAAGGCCGAGCTTCTGGCCCGGATCGCGGCGGTGATGCGGCGCGCCGAGCGGGGGCCGGGACCCGCGGGGCCTGGGCCGCTCGAGGTGGGCCGGCTCCGTCTCGACCCGGGACGGCATGAGGTCCGGGTCGGCGACGTGCCGGTCTCGCTCACGCCGACGGAATTCCGGCTCCTCGAGGCGCTCGTCTCCGCCGGCGGGGACGTCGTGCCGCACCAGCGGCTCCTCCGGGCGGGCTGGCCGGGCGACCCCGATCCGGACCCGCTCTGGCTGAAGCCGCACCTGGCCCGGTTGCGGACGAAGGTCCGCGAGGCCGGTGGGCCGGCGATCGTGGCGGTTCGGGGGGTGGGCTACCGGATCGACACGGATCGGCGGCGCTGATCGGACGAACTCCTCCGGCACGGCACACCTGGTCACGACAACCCATCAAGCTCTCGAGCTCGGCGGACCGACTCCGGCGCTTCGGCCGGCACGGCACACCTGGTCACGACAACCGAGCGAGGGCCCGCCCGGGGTCTACCCTGCCCCGGTGTGCGCCCCGGCTCGGCGTCCGCGCGGGCTCGGCGTCCGCGCGGGCTCGGCGTCCGCGCCCGCGATCCTTGTTGACCCCCGGACATCGCGATCGCGGAGGCTGCGCGAACCCGAAAAAGCGCCCGCCGATCCGCCCGAGCACGCGGACCGGCGGGCAATGGGAGGCACCCGGCGCACCGCCGGGGTGCGAGGAGAGGCGTTAGGCGGCGGTTCGGACGCTCAGCGGCAGGCCGTTCGCGTCGTGGGCTGCGTCGACGCACGGGACGCGGCACCCACGGGCGTCGCGCCCGCCGAGCGGCGAGAAGTGGAACCAGGCGGCAGCGCCCTCCGGCCCCACGAGCTGGAGGCGGCAGCCGCAGGCGGCACAGGTGACCGGCCCGGCGGCGCTGACCGCGTGACCGTACGGGAAGCGACGGGCTGGGTCGGCGGGATAGAGCATCGGACGGTCCTTCCGGGTTCGGTGGTGGTGCGCAGCTTCCGATCGGGCGACCGGCACGGGGACCGACCGATCGCGCTGATCGACGGTTCTCAGCCTACGTCCGCGGCCGGCGTTCGTCGGCACCGAAGAGGGTGCGCAAAGGTTGCGATCCGGTAGCAGGCGCCGCGGGGTTACCCCTCGTGACGGCACTGCTTTGACACTTGGGGTCGGCCCGCCCTCACGACCCCGGCCGTGACGCCCTCACTGGACATCTGCACCGCGCCCGCCGGGTGCCTGCCCGCCGTGACGGTACTACTGGACACTTGGACCGCCCGAGCGACCTGGAAGCGGCAAGTGTCCAGCCACGGCGTCACCGACGGCCGGCCCCCTCGTCGGACGGGGCAAGTGTCCAGCCACGGCGTCACGGCCGACATCGATCCATCGCCGGAGCACCCGCGCTTGGCGGCCCCCGTCGCCGGCCCGCCACCGCCCTGAGGGCGCCTCAACCCTCCCCGGCCGGCTCCTGGAGCGGCAGAACCAGCACCGCCAGACTGAAGACAAGCCCCCCGAAGGCGAGGACCCCCAACGTGACCAGCGCCTCGACGACCGAGGGGACGTACCAGAGACTCATCTGGAACGCCGAGCTTCCCGGTTCGGGCGCCGTCCCGACCGAAACCCCCGGCGGCAATCCGATCGGCGGATAGGCCAGGCCGTTGAGGACGATGTTCAGCCGGTGGACGTAGATCCCGACGATGGCGATGACCGAGGCGGCCGCCACGACGAGCGGCCGGGAACGGAGCGAGCGACGGGCAAGGAGAACGAAGGGCAGCCCGAGCCCGACGATCACCTCGAACCAGAAGAGCGGCGCAAACTGGCCGAACAGGAGCCGGTAGACCGGATCGCCCTCGAAGGGCGCCGCCGGATACGCCGCCGTCAGCATCTCCGAGAGGACGAAGAAGGCCTCGACGGCGATGAAGACCCCGAGCAGACCCCCAAGGTAGGCGACCAGGTCGTCGTCGAAGCGGAGCCGCCCCACCCAACGGAGGACCAGGGCGAGGAGGATGACGAGGGCAAGCCCCGAGACGAGGGCCGAGGCGACGAAGAGCGGGGCCATGATCGCCGAGTACCAGAAGCCGCGGCTGATCTGGAGACCGAAGATCCAGGCCGTGATCGAGTGGAGGAGAACCGCCGCCGGCAATCCGATCCAGGCCAGGACTTCCTTCGCCCGGTGCTCGCGGGCGAGCGTCGTCGGCGCGTTCGTCGTACCCAGGGCGAGCGGGCTCCCCGCCCGGGCGAGGTCCGCACGGGTGTAGAGCCAGACGTAGAGGACCGAGATCGCGAAGTACGTCGACACGATCGCCACGTCCCAGACGAGCGGCGACGTCAGGTTCGGGTAGACGAAGAGGTGCCAGATCCGCTCCGGTCGCCCGATGTCCGGTAGGAGGAAGACGGCGGCGAGCATGACCGCGACCGCCGCTTCGAGGACGGCCAGCCGGACGATCGGCCGGAAGCGCGTGGCCCCGAAGAGGCGCCCCGCCGAGGCGACGATGAGGCCGCCGGCCGAGAGGCCGACGAAGAACATGAACATGAGGATGTACTGGCCCCACATCACGCTGTTTCGCATCGCGGTGACGCGGAGACCCTCGGAGAGCTGGTAGCCCCAGGCGGCGAGCCCGACGACGAACCCAAGACCGAGGAGGCCGAACCAGGCGACGACGGCCGCAGGCGGCCGCCGAAGCCCGACGCCCGCCCGGTCAGCGAGCCCGGAACGCGCGGTCACAGCGTCGCCCTCCGACGCGGCGGGAGGAAGTAGACCTTCGGCTTAGTCCCTCGCTCCTCGAGGAGCTGCTCGCCCTGGCGGTCGCGGACAAGGCGGGAGACCCGAGAGGTCGGATCATCGAGGTCCCCGAAGATCCGGGCCTGAGCCGGGCACGACCAGACGCAGGAGGGCACCTGGCCATCCGCGAGGCGGTGGATGCAGAACGTGCACTTCTCGACGGTCCCGACCGGGCGCGGCTCCACCATCCCGAGGTCCCCCTCGATGGGCTGCTCCGGCCGACCCCAGTTGAAGACCCGGACCCCGTACGGACAGGCGACCATGCAGTACCGGCAGCCGATACACCGCTCGGGGTCCTGGATGACGACGCCACCGTCGCCGTGGAACGTCGCCCCGACCGGGCAGACCTTGACGCAGGGTGCGTTGTCGCAGTGCTGGCAGGCGAGGGGGAGCCAGTGGAGCTCGAGCTGGCCGTGGACGAGTTCCGGGGTGTCGACCCCCTCGCCCTCGGTCAGGATCCGGTTCCACCACATCCCGAGGGGGACGTCGTTCTCGGATTTGCAGATGACGGCGCACGACCAGCAGCCGATGCAGCGTTCCTGGTCGATGACCATCCCCCAGCGCGGGCTCGGCCCGTGCGGCTCGAGCTCGCCGTAGGCCCGCGAGGCCGGCGGGAGCGCGTCGATCGGAGAGACGGGCTCGGCCATCAGGCACCCTCCACGCGGCGGACCTGGACCCGGCAATCCTTCCAGCCGGTCGATGGAGACCACATGTTGGCGACGAAATGAACCTCGTGGATCGGGTTCACGGCCGACGAGGTCAGCTCGTTCACCCCCTTGCCGGCGAGGAAGTAGCGGGACCACCAGCCTTCGGGGAGGGTCGCCGTCCCCGGCGCGGCAGCCTCCGAGACGTGGGCCCAGGCGACGACGCGACCCCGCGTGTTGGCGACCTCGACCCGGTCGCCCTCGGCGATCCCGCGGTCGGCCGCATCGTCGGGATGGAGCAGGACCGTCGGCCGACCACCGTGGATCTCGGCCAACCAGGGATTGTTCGAGTACGTCGAGTGGATCCGCCACTTGCTGTGAGGGGTCAGGAGGACGAGCGGGTAGCGGGCCGGGTCGTGGACCTCGTCGTCCTTCGGCGGCTTGTACGTCGGCACCTGCTCGCCAAGCTCGAGGAAGCGGTCCTCCTCCTTGTAGAACTCGATCCGGCGGGTCGGGATGAAGGCGGCCGTCGCCTCCAGGGGCGCCGGGAGCGAGCGGGGTGGGAAGGGCTCGAGGTCCTCGACTTGGCGACGGAAGGGGATGTCGGGGTCGGGGACCCGGAGCCGGACCGGGCCGCGCCGGAGGTCGTCGAGGGAGATTCCCTCCGTCGGCTCGCCGGGGACGTTCCCGGCATCGAGGATCATCTCGATCGCCTCCTCGGCGGTGACCGAGAACCACTGCTCCGCCAGAGCCGGGTCGATCCGGCGGACGATCTCGCGCCAGATGTCGAGCTCGCTCCGGGCCTCGCCGACCGGGGGGATCGCCGGCTGCTGGAGCTGGAGGAAGGGATGGAGCGGGGTCGCCGTGAGGTCCGTCTTCTCGTACCAGGTCGTCGCCGGGAGGACGACGTCGGCCCAGCGGACCGTGTCGGTCATCTGGTGGTCGATGACGACGATGAGCTCGAGGCCCCGCAGCGTCTCGTGGAGGCGGTTGAGGTCGGGGCTCTGGATGAACATGTTCGCGAAAGTACAGACGAGGGCCTTGAAGCCGGCCTTCGGGTACGGGACCGAGGGATGCATCGTCTCCGTCGGCCCCCGGACGAAGTAGATCGAGGGGACGATCTTCGCCTTCTTGCCGCCCGGGCTCCACCACGGCGAGGTGTCGACCCGGACCTTGTACTGGCCGACGTAGACACTGAAGCCACCGCCCGAGCGGCCGATGTTCCCGGTGAGGGTCGCGAGGAGGGCGAAGGCCCGCCCGACGAGGTCGCCGTGGTACCAGTGGTTGGCCCCGCCGCCCATGAGGATCGCCGCCGGCTTCGTCGACCCGTAGGCTCGGGCGACCCGGACGATGTCCTTGGCCGACACGCCCGTCACCTCTGCCGCCCGCTCCGGCGTCCAGCCCTCGAGCTCGGCCCGGACGTGGGCGAAGCCCGGTCGAACCCCGACCGTCCGCCCGTCGACGAGGCGGATCTCGAAGGCGCCCTCGAGGGCGGCCTGCCGCCCCGGAGCCCCGAGGCGCTCGGTCCCGACGATGACGGGGGTCCCAGCCTCCTCGTCCCAGGCGACGAAGCGCTCGATCGAGCCGCCGGCGACGAGATCGGCCTCGCGGAGCCGCTTCCCGGTGTCGTCGCGGACGAGGAGCGGGGCATCGGTGTACGTCCGGAGGAAGTCGAAGTCGGCGAGGCCGTCGACGAGGACCTGGCGGGCGAGGGCCAGGCCGAGGGCGGCGTCCGTCCCCGGCCGCGGCCGGAGGTGGAGATCGGCCTTCGCCGCCGTCCCCGAGAAGACCGGGTCGACGACGACGAGCTTCGCCCCGTTCTCGACGGCGTCCCAGATGAAGTGGACGTCGGGGATCCGGGTCTCGACGGGGTTCGCTCCGACGAGAAGGAGGAAGCGGCTGTTCGCCCAGTCCTTCGCCTCGTGCTCGGCGTTCTGGACGCCGAAGGTGATCGGCATCCCCATCGGCAGGTCGCCGTTGAAATCGAAGCTCGTCCCGTGGGTCATCCCGAGAAGGGCGCACGCGCGGTAGTTCGCCCCCTTCTGGACGTAACCGGAGCCCGGGACCTGGCCGAAGACGTGGATGCTGTCCCAGCCGTAGGTCTCGCCGATCCGCCGGAGCTCGGCGGCGATGTGGTCGAGGACCTCGTCCCACGTCGCCTCGCGGAACTCGCCCGAGCCGCGGTCCCCGGTCCGGAGGAGGGGATGGAGGATCCGGTCACGGCCGTGGATCTGGAGGTGGAAGGAGAGGCCCTTCATGCAGCCGCGGGGGTTGTAGGCCGGGTCGGGGTAGTCCGCCGCCTGCTGGATCTTCACGACCCGGTCGCCGCGAACGAAGGCGAGCTGGCCGCAGCTCCCGGTGCAGTTCGGCGAGCAGGTCGTCCGGACGACCCGGTCGACGGGGAGCGAACGAGTGACCCCGCGCCCGTCCGCCTCGCCGGGCGTCAGGACGCGGAGGCCGGTCCCGGCCGCCCCGGCGGCGACGGCGGTCTGGAGGAAGCGACGGCGGCTGATCGGCATCGCGATCTCCGGCCTACGCGTGCGGCGACCCCGGTCGCCCGGCGGCGCCGAGCCGCGGCGCCCGTGGCAGCGGGTCGAGGGGACAGCCGGCGAGCATGGCGTGGTCGGTCGCCCCGCACCGGGCGCAGCGCGTCACGCTCGTCCCGACGGCGGTCGGGCGGGCACTCCGGGCCGCGGTTCGGAGGGCCGCATCGGCGGCACCAAACAGTCCGCCCAGCGCGCCCAGGAGCGCGAGACCGACCGTCCCGGGTCCGGCGCCGAGGGCGAGGCGGCGGGTCAGGCGAGGCTGCGAGAAACGTGTATCTGAGTGCTCCATATTCGCCGGGCAGGGTGCCCGACGCCGGAGCGGGCCGGGGAGCGAAGTTCGGCCCGTTGGGACCGGGCCGAACGGACCGACATCGACGACCGTCGGCGCTGTGCGGGTCGCCTTCGCCCGATCTCCACCCAGGCGGACGCGGTCGAGCCCCCGGTCGGTTGCCTCGGTCGGTCCCCTCGACTCGGCTGGCTACGCGCTCGGGTGTGGAGCGGCCCGCCGGCCGGCGAGGGGCCGGGTGCCCCGCCCTGCGGCCGCTCGGCTATCGGCGGTCGGATCGCACGAGCGGATCGAACGCGATCTGTCCCTCGTGGCTGGCGGCAAGGGCCGCCGTCGCCTCGTCGACGACGAGGACCGTGACCCGGACCCGGTTCGTCGCCGGGTCGACGACCCACTGCCACGAGGCGACACGGCCCCCCAGATCGGTCGCGGCGGCGTCGAGGACGGCGAGACTGTTCGGGACCCGGACGAGGCAGAGGGCGTATGGATAGCGCTGTCGGACTCGGTCCTCGCGATCGGCCGGGTCGCCGGCGACACCGACGACGATATGGCCGAGTCGCGAGCGCCAGAACCCACCGTAGACCTCGCGGTTGCCAAAGACCTCGTCGGCGAGGGCGGCAAGGGCGGCCTCCTCCCGCAGGTCTCCGGGCGCCGCAGGCGGGCCGGAGACGGGCCCAGGGCACTCGATCGGCTCGGGTGTTGCCGGATCGATCCCACCGACGGCCCGCTCGGCGTCGATGCCGTCGCCGGTCCAGATCCCGAAGACGGTCACCCCACGGGCATACCCCGTGCCATCGGTCGACACCCAGCCCGGGATCATCGACGCACTGAGACCCCGAAGTGGCGTCGAGAGCGACGAGCACGCGGGCGGCCGGCCGTCGTCGACGAGGCGCGCTGGCCCGGGTAGACAGAGCTGAAGCGTGCCGTCCTCGTTCGCCACGACGAGTCCCGTGGCCACGACGCGATCGCCTGGCGTGACGGGCGTCGGAAGCGCATCCACAGCCTGCGGCGTGTGAATCCTTCCGAGGGACCCCACGCCCGACCCCACCCCAGCGGCGAAGACGGCGACGAGCGCGCTCAGTAGAACGACCAGGCGGAGGGCGGGCGTTCGCGTGAGGCGCGGACCAGCCAGCGGCCGGAGCGAGTCCGGGCGCTGGCCAGGCCCAGCTCGGACGGGGCGGACCACGGTCCATGGACGCGTAGCGAATTGGCCGGCAACCCGACGAGCCATCCCACCTGCTCCCGATCCTGGTAGCAGCCTTGAGCACCATTATGCTGCACCCGCTGTCAAGCGGTAGCCCGCCCCTCCGGATCAGAAACGGCTGCTCGCCTACGCGGGACGCCCTCTCGCCCCCGTCAAGTACCGACGGCCACCGCGAATCGGTGCATCGGCACCGAGAGGAGCCGCCGGTCCGCTGACGTGAGGGTGGGCACGCACGGGAGCTGGGTGGCGTGCCCGGGCAGGAGATCCCACCATGACGCATACTGTCGCATGAATGACACTGGACAATGGAGAGAGAGAGAGAGAGAATATCGCCGCACCGGATCGGGCACCGGCCCGCGACGGGTGGACGGGTCGGGACGCCGGTGCGTGGGGACGATGGGGTGGCGCCGATGCAAACGATGGCGCTCCGACCCGCGAGGCGGTGCGGAGCGGTGCTGGTCAGCCTTGCCCTCCTC
>JBHOQO010000058.1:0-1761 GCA_042408925.1 Chloroflexota bacterium
GGTCGCGGCGCCGGTTGCGGCCGACGACCGACCCGCCGCCGCATCGCCCACCCGCCAGCCGCCGGCGACCGCCGCCCGCCAGGCCCGGAAGTCGCCGTCGAAGGGGACGATCGAGCCCTCGTCGACGACCCAGAGCCGGTCGCAGACCGCCTCGAGGAGGCGGCGGTCGTGGCTGACCAGGAGGATCGTCGCCGGCGCCTCCCGGAGGAACGCCTCGATCGCCTCCCGGGCCCCGACGTCGAGGTGGTTCGTCGGCTCGTCGAGGAGGAGGAGGTTCGCCGGCCGGACTCCGAGGAGGGCGAGCTCGAGCCGCGACCGCTCGCCGCCCGACAGGTCGGCAACCGACTTGAAGACGTCGTCGCCCCGGAAGAGGAACCGGGCGAGGTAGCTCCGCGCCTCGGCCGGGCCGACCGGGTACGCGGCGAGGAGCGTCTCGAGAACCGTCGCCCCGGGGAGCACCGGCGGCCGCACCTGGGCGAGGTAGCCGATCGCGGCGCCGCCCCCGAGGACGAGGCTCCCGTCGAGCGGCGGGAGCTCGCCGGCGATGGTCCGGAGGAGCGTCGTCTTCCCGGCCCCGTTCGGGCCGACGATCCCGATCCGTTCGCCCGCCCGGACGAGGAGCGGCCGCGCCGCCCGGGCGACGACGACCGCCCGGGGCGCTCCGGTCGACGCCCCCGCCGACGTCGGCGCGGCCTCCCGGACGAGGTACCCGACGACGAGGTCGTCGGCCCGGAGCACGACCGCCCCGGACCGCCCGCCCACGGCGTCGACGGCGAGGGCGTCGAGGCGAACCCGTCGCTCCGTCGGGCGCCGGTCGGGTCGCGTCGCCCGGAGCCGCTCGAGGCGGGCCTCGTGCTCGTGCATCTTCGTGTGCTTCCGCTGACTCCGGTACCGGGCGACGAGCTCCTCCTCGCGGGCGATCCGGGCCTCGAGGGCCTCGGTCTCCCGCTCGGCCCGGAGATCGAGCTCGGCGCGGGCACGGGCGTAGGCCGAGTAGTCGCCTCGGAAGGCGGTGAGCCGGCGGTCGCGGAGCTCCCAGATCTTCGTCGCGACGGCGTCGAGGAAGGCCCGGTCGTGGGAGGCGACGATCGTGGCGCCCGCGCGCCGCCGGAGGTGCGCCTCGAGCCACTCGAGGGCGTCGACGTCGAGGTGGTTCGTCGGCTCGTCGAGGAGGAGGAGCTCGGGATCGGCGACGACGAGCCGGGCGAGCATCGCCCGGGTCTGCTCCCCGCCGGACAGGGTCGTCGGCGGTCGCGCCCAGTCGTCCGGCGCGAAGCCGAGCCCCGAGAGGGTCGTCGCGACCCGGACGTCGAGGTCGTAGCCGCCGAGGGCCTCGAACTCATGGCGCAGCTCGGCGTACTCGGGCTCCCCGGCTCGGCCGGCGGCCTCGGCCGCGGCGAGGCGGGCCTCGAGGGTTTCGATCCGGGCGGCCCCGTGCCGGACCGCCGTCCGGAGGTCCGGCGCCGCGAGGAACGCCGGGTCGAGGTGGGCCTCCTGGGGGAGGAAGCCGATCCGGAGGCCGCGCCGCCGCTCGACCCGCCCGGCGTCCGGCTCGTCGAGGCCGGCGCAGAGCCGCAGGAGCGTCGTCTTCCCGGCCCCGTTCGGGCCGACGAGGCCGACCCGCTCCCCGGCGGCGAGGGCGACCTCGATCCCCTCGAGGACGGTCAGCGAGCCGAGCTCGCGCCGGACGCTCCGAAGCCGAAGGACCGACACCGGGCCGACCTCAGCGCCGCGGCCCGAGCGGCCGGGGCCCGAGCGGCC
>JBHOQO010000059.1:0-9576 GCA_042408925.1 Chloroflexota bacterium
GACGGCACCGGTCCCCTGGACGTCGTCGTTGAACGACGGGCGCCGCCAGCGGTAGCGGTCGAGGAGCCGGAGGGCGTTCTGCTGCTTGAAGTCCTCCCACTGGACGAGCGCCCGGGGATAGACCTCGGCGAGGCCCTTGACGAAGGCCTCGACGACGGCGTCGTACGACTCGCCTCGGAGGCGGCGCCCGCGCCAGCCGACGTAGACAGGGTCGGCGAGGAGCTCCTCGCGATCGGTCCCGACGTCGAGGGAGATCGGGAGCGTCAGGGCCGGGTGGATCCCGGCGGCGGCGGTGTAGAGGGCGAGCTTGCCGACCGGGATCCCCATCCCGCCCGCACCCTGGTCGCCGAGGCCGAGGATCCGCTCGTTGTCGGTGACGACGACGAGACGGACGTCGGCTCGACCCGCGTTCCGGAGGAGTGCCGGGATCCGATCGACGTCGTCGGGGGTGATCCAGAGGCCCCGCGGCCGACGGAGGATGTGGCTGAACTCCTGGCAGGCTCGGCCGACCGTCGGCGTGTAGACGATCGGCATGAACTCCTCGAGGTGCTCGCTCAGGACCCGATAGAAGAGCGTCTCGTTCCGGTCCTGGAGGGCGGCCAGGCCGATGTACTGCTCGAGGGGATCGGGCTTGCGGCGGACGTGCTCGAGCTCGAGGGCGACCTGGTCGTCGATGGTGAGGACGCCCGGCGGCAGGAGGCCGCGAAGGCCGAGCTGCTCGCGTTCGAGCTCGGTGAAGGCCGAGTCCTTGTTCAGGAGCGGTTCGGCGAGGAGCGCCTCGCCGCGTTGCCGGACCGGCACCGGACCGCGGCCCGCCACGAGCGCCTCGAGGGCGGGCAGCGGGAGGCGAAGGGCGCGCTCGGGATGGCTCGGGGTGCGGCCGCGCATGGCAGCCCTCCTGTCGGTGCTCGGGCCGGGGAGGCCGTTGCGCATGGGGTCACTCCTGGCGACGATCATGCCAGGTCCGAGGCCGCGGATCCAGACGCCACGTAGGGCGGCGACCCGGGCCGAACGGCCCGAAAACGGCGAACGGAACGGCCGGCGGTGTGGCACGATCGGGTCCACGGCGCGCGACCCGCGCCGGCCCGGACGATCGAACGACGAGGTTGGCGATGACGACGATGGCCGAGCGCTACGATCGGGCGGCGACCCGGTACGAGCGCTGGTGGGCGCCGGTCCTGGCGCCGAGCGGTCGACGCCTCCTCGACGACCTCGCCGGGATCGCGCCGGGGGCGAGGCGGATCCTCGACCTCGGTACCGGAACCGGAGCCCTCGTGCTGGAGGCGTTGACCCGCTGGCCCGCCGCCGAGGTCGTCGGCCTCGACGGCTCGACGGGGATGCTCGACGTCGCCGAGCGACGAGCGCTCGCCCGCTTCGATCCGGAGACGAGGGCGCGACTCCGCCTCGTCAACGGCCTCGCCGAGCACCTCCCCTTCCCGGACGAGGCGTTCGACCTCGTCGTCTCCTCGTTCGTCGTCCAGCTCGTCCCGGATCGTGGCCGGGTCCTCCGCGAAGCGCACCGGGTCCTCCGATCCGGCGGCTGGCTCGGCTACGTGACCTGGCTCGAGGCCCCCGACACGTTCGCCCCCCAGGCGGCCTTCGACGCGGCCGTCGAGGAGGCGGGGATCGACGAGGAAGATGCGGCCGAGCCGCCGCCGCGGAGCGGTGACGTGCCCTCACCGGCGGCCGCGGCGACCCAGCTCCGACGGGTCGGCTTCCGCTCGGTCCGGGCCCGCGTCGACCTCCTCGAGTACCGCTGGGACGCCGCGTCATACCTCGAGTTCCTCGAGGCGTACGACGAGTGGGACCTCTTCTCGAGCCTCTCCGAGGCGGAGCGCACCCGCCTCCGCGCCATCGCCGCCTCGAAGCTCCGGGCGCTCCCGCCCGAAGCCTTCGAATGGCGGGCGCCGATCGTCTACGCCTTCGGGCGGAAGGGCTAGGGGCGCGTTCGGCCGGCCGATCAGTCGGTCGGGCCGCTCTCCGTCGGTTCGGCGGCGGGCGCCTCGGGAGCCGCCTCCGCAGCGACCTCCGGAACGGCCTCGACCCGCGGCGGGGCGACCTTGGCGACGACCTCGTCGGGATCGCCGAGGACCGTCACCCCGGCCGGAACCTCGAGGTCACGGAGATGGAGGACCGCCTCGAAGTCGACGAGGCGCTCGACCGGGATCGGGATCTCCTGCGGCAGGTGGTCGGCCCGGGCCCGCACCTTGACCGTGTCGACGAGCTGGAGGAGCGTGCCGCCGTGGAGCTCGACGGCGGGCGACTCGCCGACCGGCACGAGCGGCACGTCGACGGTGAGTTCCTCGGTCAGCTTCACGAGGAGGAAATCGACGTGGAGCGGGCGCCGGGTGATCGGGTGGATCTGGACGCCGTGGACGAGGGCCGGCTTCGGCTTCTTGCCGTCGACGGCGAGGTCGACGATCGTGTTCGGCCCGATGTGGCGCCGAAGCTGCTCGAAGTCGTGGGCATCGACGACGAGGTTCGTCGAGGGCTCGCCGTGGCCGTAGGCGACGGCCGGAAGTTGGCCGGCCCGCCGGAGACGGGCGACGGCCTTGCCGGTGACCTCGCGTCGGCTGGCGGTGAGGACCGGTCGTTCGCTGCTCATGGCCAGGTACCGTACCACAGCGCCCCGCGACATCGGGCCGCCGGCCGAAGTCCCGCGGGCGGGGGTGTACGATCTCGGTGATGAGCGCGACCGTCCTGATCGTCGAAGACGAGCACGCCGTCGCTCGCGGCATCCAGTACGCCCTCCAGCAGGAGGGCTACACCGTCGCCGTCGCCCGCTCCGGCGAGGAGGGGCTCGAATTCGCGACGAGTCAGGCCCCCGACGTCATCGTCCTCGACCTGCGACTCCCCGGGATGGACGGCTTCGACGTCCTCCGGCGCCTCCGAGCGGCCGGCTCGAAGGCGCCGGTCCTCGTCCTGACCGCCCGCGACGACGAGTTCGACAAGGTCGTCGGCCTCGAGCTCGGCGCCGACGACTACGTGACGAAGCCGTTCAGTCTCCGGGAGCTCATGAGCCGGATCAAGGCCCTGATCCGGCGCGCCTACGGCGATCTGGCCGATGCCGCCGGGGGCCGCGTCATCCGCCACCGGGACCTCGTCATCGACCTCGAGCGGCGACGCGTCCAGCGGGGCAATCGGCGGATCAGCCTGACGGCGACCGAGTTCGAGATCCTCCGCCACCTGGCGAGTCGGCCGGGTCGGGTCTTCACCCGTCGGGAACTCCTCGAGCTGCTCCGCGACTACGAGGCCCTCGACCAGGACGAGAAGACGATCAACGTCCACGTCAGTCATCTCCGGGACAAGATCGAGGACGACCCCTCGGCGCCCCAGTTCGTCCTGACCGTCCGCGGCGTCGGCTACGCCTTCGCCGAGCGCTGAACCGGCGATGACCGAGCGTCGGTCCTCCCGCCTCGGTCGCCTCGCCGGCCTCCGGCGGATCGTTCCGCGCTCCTTCCAGGCCCGGCTCGCCCTCGGCTTCATCGGCGTCACCGCCCTCACGATCCTCCTCGTCTCGGGCGTCGTCGTGAACCGCCTCGACGAGTACTTCCGCGACCAGGCCCGGGTCGACCTGGCGGCCCGGGCGAAGACGGTCCGGGACATCGTCGTCGGGACGGCGAACCGGGCGGCCGGAACGGCCCCGGTCGTCGACGCGCACGGAGACCTGAACCCGGCCGTCCGGGAGGCGATGGCCGCCATCGGCCTCCAGATCATCGCCGACCGGATCGCCCAGGCCGACGTCGCCGTCCGGCTCGGGGTCGCCGTCCTGGAGCCGAGCGGCGTCACCGTCATCCCGGCGGCCGACGGAACGTTCACGGCGGCCCTCTCGGCCGAGCCGGCGGCGGGCCTCCGGCGCGAGTCGACGACCGTCACCGTCGCCGACGTCATCGAGCAGGGGCCCTGGGTCTACGGCCTCGAGATCACCCTCTCGAACCCCTACACGCTCCGTCAGACGACGATCGCGACGGTCACCGGCCTCCTCGTCGCCATCGCCTTCATCGCCCTCGGCCTCTCGGTCGTCGTCGCCGCCGTCCTCGCCGACCGCTTCGCGACCCCGCTCCGACGCCTCACCGAGGCGGCCCGCCGGCTCGCCGAGGGCGACCTCTCGAGCCGGGTCCCGCCGCCGTACGCCGGCGCCGGCAGCGCCGAGATCGCCGAGCTGGCCCGCCAGTTCAACACGATGGCCGCCCGTCTCCAGGAGAGCGTCGAGATCATCCGGCGCGACCGCGACCGGAGCCGCGACTTCCTCGCCGACGTCTCTCACGAGCTCCGGACCCCGATCGCCGCGCTCCGGACCTTCATCGAGCTCCTCCAGGGACCGGCCGGCGCCGATCCCGAGGCGCGCGCCGAGTTCCTCGAGTCGTCCCGGCAGCAGCTCGAGCGGCTCGACTGGCTGGCCCAGAACCTCCTCGAGCTCTCGAAGCTCGAATCGGGGCTCCTCGAGCTCGATCTTCGCCCCGACGACCTCCGAGCCTGCGTCGAATCGGCGGTCGAGCAGGCGGAGGCGGCGGCGCGGCGGCGGGGGATCGAACTCGGCCTCGACCTCCCCGCCGATCCCCTCCGGATCCGCCACGATCCGCAACGGATCGGCCAGGTCGTGGCGAACCTCGTCGGCAATGCCCTGAAGTTCACGCCCCGCGGCGGGCGGGTCGACGTCCGCCTCGCCCCCTCGCGGGACGGGGCACTCCTCGAGGTCCGGGACACGGGGGTCGGGATCGACGCCTCGGAGCTGCCTCGGATCTTCGATCGCTTCTACCGCGGCTCCCGGGCCAACGAGGCCCGGAGCAGCGGGAGCGGCCTCGGCTTGGCGATCGTGAAGTCGATCGTCGACATGCACGGCGGCCGGATCGCCGTCGAGAGTCGCCTCGGGGTCGGCTCGACGTTCCGGGTCTGGCTGCCCCGGGATCCCCGGACCCCGGTCGCGGCGATCGAACCCGGGGACGGGACGGCGGTCCGGACGGAGGCACTCCCGCCGGAGCCACCCGACGGGGACGATGCGCCGACCGCGGCCGAGGTCCGTTCGGCCGCCCGGACCGGGCCGAGACCGCCGCCTCCCGCCGGCGAGTCGTCGCCTTCGAGGCGATCGACGCGGGCCGGGCGGTCTATTGTCGCGAAAACTTCATCCCCGGACGCTCGCGACTGAATCGTTTGAGGGCATGATGGAGACCAACAAGCACCGTGGGCGCAGCGGCGGCGAACCGGGTGCCGCCGGTCGAGCGCCCCGACCAGAGGTCCATCGGCGATGAACGAGCAACCGATCACACCACCGACACCAGATCCCCAACGGAACTCGGAACCGCCCGCCGGCGCGCCGGCGGGCGACCGCTACGCACCGGAGCCGGCGCCCCGAAGCGACTGGCCCCGCTCCACCTGGACGCACGAGCCGGCCGGTCCGCCCCCGAGCTGGATGCCGCCGGCCGAGCCGAACCCGCCCCTCCCCTACGGCCCGAACAACGAGAAGCAGCACCGGGCGGGGACATCGATCGGCGTCGTTCTGGCCGCCTCGCTCCTCGCGGCGATCCTCGGCTCGGGCGGGACGTTTGCCGCCCTGACCGCCACCGGCATGCTCGCCGTCCCGGCCGCCTCGCCGACGCCGTCGCCCGGGGTGACCGAGGCGAGCACGAAGCAGCCGATCGTCGTCGACGAATCGTCGGCGATCATCGACGCGGCGGCGAAGGTCAGCCCGGCCGTCGTCCGGATCATCTCGACCTCGACGGTCTTCGACCCCTTCTCGGGGAACATTCCGGAGACCGGAGTCGGCTCGGGCGTCATCTACGACCCGAACGGCTGGATCCTCACGAACCGTCACGTCGTGGCCGGCTCGAACCAGCTGACCGTCGAGCTCAAGGACGGTCGCCAGTTTCAGGGCCGGATCTACGGCGTCGACACCCTCACCGACCTGGCGATCGTGAAGATCGACGCCACCGGGCTGCCGACGGCGCCCATCGGAAACTCCGACGAGCTCAAGGTCGGCCAGGAGGTCATCGCCATCGGCAGCCCCCTCGGTACGTACTCGAACACGGTGACGGCCGGGATCATCTCGGCGAAGGGCCGGACGGTCCAGGTCTCCGGCGGCCGACTCTCGAACCTCCTCCAGACCGACGCGGCGATCAACCCGGGCAACAGCGGCGGGCCGCTCGTCGACCTCGGCGGCAACGTCATCGGCATCAACACCGCCGTCGCGACCTCGGCTCAAGGGATCGGCTTCGCGATCCCGATCAACATCGCCCGACCGATCATGGCCCAGGCGCTTCGGGGTGAGCAGCTGGCGCGGCCGTACATCGGGGTCCGCTTCGAGACGATCGACTACCAGGTCGCCCAGCAGGAGCACCTCTCGGTCCAGGATGGCGCGCTCCTCGTCGACGGGACCGACTCGAGCGGCCGGACGCTCCCAGCCGTGGAGCCCGGCAGCCCGGCCGACAAGGCCGGCCTCCGAGCCGGTGACATCATCGTCTCGGTCGAGGGGATCAAGCTCGATTCGGAGCACCCGCTCGACGCGGTCCTGACCCAGTTCGCCCCCGGCCAGACGGTCCGCCTCGAGATCCTCCGCGGCTCCGAGCGCCTCACCGTCTCGGTGACGCTCGCGACCCGGCCTCAGGGGCTCTAGCGCCGACGCCGGCGCTCGACGGAGCGCGTCCGCCAGATCTCGACGCCGACGAGCTCGACCGGCCCGCCGAGGTCGACCCGGGGCTTGGAGACCCGGACCCCGACCTCGGCGGCCGGGAACTCGGCGAGGAGCTCGTGGGCGATCGCCTCGGCCAGCGCCTCGACGAGCCGGAAGCTCGTCGATTCGACGATCTGGCGACAGGTCGCGTAGACGTCGCGGTAGTCGACCGTCCGGGCAACGTCGTCCTCGACGCCGGCCGGCTGGAGGTTGAGGACGAGCTCCACGTCGACGAGGAACGGCTGGGGGGTGGTCTGCTCTTCCTCGAGGAGCCCGTGGCGGCCCTCGAAGCGCATCCCGCGGAGGAGGATCCGGTCGGTCATGGCCGGCTCCCTCGGTCTGGAGTTCGGAGCGCCCGCGGGAGCGTCCCCCGAACGACCGCATCGCTCATCCGGGCCGCCCGGACGTTCGCCGTGACGTCGTGGACCCGGACGATGTCGACCCCGGCCGCCACGGCGAGGGCCGTCGTGGCGAGGGTCGCCTCGAGTCGCTCCTCGGGTGGTAGATCGAGGACCCGGCCGAGGGTGCTCTTCCGGGACGTGCCGAGGAGGATCGGTCGGCCGAGGACCCGGAGGACGTCGAGCCGCCGGAGGAGGGCGAGGTTGTGGGCCGGCGTCTTGCCGAAGCCGAAGCCCGGATCGACGATGATCGACTCCGGATCAACACCGGCGCCGACGGCCCGCTCGATCGCCGCCTCGAGCTCGGCAACGATCTCGGCGAGGAGGTTCGTGTAGCGGGCCTCCCCCCGGTTGTGCATGAGGACGAGAGGCACGCCCCGCTCGGCGACGAGCCGCAGGAGCCGATCGTCCGGTCGGGTTCCCCAGACGTCGTTGACGAGGTCGGCCCCCGCGTCGAGGGCCGCCTCGGCGACGCCCGGCTTCGTCGTGTCGACGCTGAGCGGCGTGTCGGGGAGGGCAGCTCGGAGGGCGGTGATGACCGGGACGACGCGGTCGATCTCCTCGGCCTCCGAGACCGGCGCGTGCCCCGGCCGCGTCGACTCGCCGCCGACGTCGACGATGTCGGCGCCCTCGGCCACGAGCCGCCGCGCTTCCTCGACGGCGAGCTCGACCGGGCTGCGGCCGGCCGCCCGGGCCAGGAGCCCGTCGCCCGAGAACGAATCCGGCGTCACGTTCAGGATCCCCATGACGTACGTCCGGAGCCCCCAGACGAAGGTTCGCGACCCGATCCGGAGCGGGGCGGGGCGGCCCGGGAGGCCGCTCCCGGCCCCCGGCGGCAGGTCGAAGGACGGCGTGGCCGCCCCGCCCCCGAGGTCGGGGCGAGCCGGGAGGATCCCCGAGCCGGCGTCGGACCCGGCATCGGGACGGCGCGAGGCGCGGCTCACGGCACACCCCCGGTGCGGCCCCGGTCCTCGCTCCGCGGTGTCCCGATCTCCTCGCCGGGGATCCCGGCAAGGGCGGCCCGGACGAGGCCCACGAGGTAGAGGGAACCGGCGACGACGAGGGGCGCCTCGAGCGCCTCGGCGAGGGCAAGGCCTTCCTCGAGCCCTGCCCGCGGGTTTTCGACGGCCCGAACCACCCCCTCGGGGAGGCGGTGCGACCAGCGCGCGGCCAGCTCGCTCGGCGGCAGCGCCCGCTCGCTGCCGGTCGTCGTTGCCAGGACCCGCGCCCCCCGGAGGATCGCCGACCCGTCGAGCGCCGCGACGAGCCCGTCGACGTCCTTGTCGGCCATCGTCGCGGTGAGGAGGACGATGGGTGTCGGCCGCGCCCGCCTCGGCCCGGCGGTTTCGCGGACACCGTCGCCGCCGACGAGGAACGGTCGGAGGTCGTCGAGGGCCCGGGCGAGGGCCGCCGCCCCGGCCGGGTTGTGGGCGCCGTCGAGGAGGACCTCGATCGGGGCGCGCCGCCCCTCGACGAGGAGGAGCTCGAGCCGACCCGGCCAGCGAGCGGCAGCGTACCCGGCGCGCCGGGCCGCGGCGTCGATTTGGGCGATCCCGGCGACCGCGAGGGCGTCGAGGACGGCGTCGGCGACGGCGGCGTTCGCCGCCTGGTGGCGACCCCGCAGCCCGATCCGCGTCGGTCCGAGGCGGGGCAGGTCGACCTCGAGGCCGTCGCGGTCCCAGCCGAGGAGCGCCGGGGGCTCGACGACCGTGAGCGGAACGCCGAGCCGGGCCGCCCGCCGCCGGACGACGGCGAGGGCCGATCCGCTCGCCCCGGTGACGGCGACGTCGCCGCGCTCGATGATCGCGGCCTTCTCCCGGGCGATCGCCTCGACCGTGGTCCCGAGCCGGTCGGTGTGATCGAGGTCGACGTTCGTGACGACGGCGATGCCGCCGTCCCAGGCGTGGGTCGCGTCGAGGCGGCCGCCGATCCCTACCTCGACGAGGGCGACGTCGATCCGGGCCTCGGCGAGGTAGCGGAAGACCATGGCCGTGAGGAGCTCGAACTCCGTCGGCGGCCCGTACCGGCCGGCAATCAGGTCGGCGACCCGACCGACCTCGGCGACGAGGCGGACGAAGGCGTCGGGCTCGATCGGGCGGCCGTCGACGACGATCCGCTCCCGGTACGAGACGAGGTGGGGCTTCGGCGTCTCCCCGACCCGGTAGCCGGCCGCGCGGAGCGCCGCCGAGCAGAGGGCGAGGACGCTCCCCTTGCCGTTCGTCCCGGCGATGAGCGCACCCCGGACGGCCCGCTCCGGGTGGTCGAGGGCCCGCAGGAGGGCCCGGATCCGGGTGAGACCGAGACGCATCCCGAAGCGCCCCCGCGCCTCGAGGGCACGAACGGCTGCTCGAACCTCGGGGACCTCCTCGACGGCCGGTCGGAGCGCTGGATGGACGATGGTCGTCACTCGCGGGTCAGCTCGTCCTCGTAGAAGACGCACTGATTGAAGCGCGCCGTCAGGCAGACGTCGTTGACGTAGCCCTGCTCGAGGTGGACCCCGCCGCGGAGCTG
>JBHOQO010000060.1:0-39188 GCA_042408925.1 Chloroflexota bacterium
CCGATCATGATCGTCACGATCGGGGCCATCCCCGAGACGTCCTCGCCGGCCGCCTCGCGACGGCGGAGGCCGCGCTCGACCGCCTCGGCGGCGGCGATCGCCTGGGGGAGGGTGAAGCTGACCGTGGCGTTGATGTTGACGCCTCGGGCGGTCGCCTCCTCGATGGCGACGAGGCCGGCCGAGGTGGCCGGAAACTTGACCTGGACGTTCGGAGCCAGGCTGTGGAAGCGGAGCGACTGCTCGACCATCCGCTCGGGGTTCCGGTAGTTGGCGGGGTTCGTCTGGATCGAGAGGCGACCGGCCCGGCCGCCCATCCGCTCGAAGACGGGCTCGAGGACCGCGGCGCCCCGGACGGCCATCTCCTCGACGATCGCCCAGGTCAGCTCGACCTCGGTCCAGGTCGGGTTCTCGGCGGCGAGCTGGCGGACCCGGGGCTCCCAGTGGTCGCGCTCCTTCTTCATGACCTCGAGGACGATGCTCGGGTTCGAGGTCGCTCCGGTGGCCCCGCGCTCGACTGCGTAGGCGAGCTCGGCGACCGCGCACGAGTCGTTCCAGTACTGGGTCGGCGTCGCCTGCGTCATCCGCAGGAGCAGGCTGTCGAGAACGGTCGTCGCCATGCGCTCACCTCGTCGCGTTGGTTCTGCCATCCGCCGTCGGCACCGCCCTCGTCCGGGGCGAGCCCGACGCCCGGCGGCGTCCGGTCGATCGTATCATCGATGATCGATCAGCCGCCGACAACGGGCCGACCGGACCCCGGGAGCGGGCCATCGGTCGGTGGCGGAACGGGCCGGGGTCCTTGACGCTACGGGGGTCACGGGGCTAGGCTATCGGTAATCGATTATCGAGCCTTTGGCGCCCGTCGGGGCTCCCCCACCCGGTCCTCGGACGACGCGCCGACCCGATTTACGCTGGAACGAGCGCCAGGAGGACGTCATCGATGGCGACGCGCGGGTCTCTTCCCCCCGATGCCGGGGGTGGGCGCCTCGACCTGGCGCGGCCTTCTCGACGAGGGCGCGGGGCCGGCCCGGGCCGGAGCGGTCGCCTGTTCCGTCGGTCGACTCAAGCAGCGTCCCATGGAGGTGAGCAGGGAGAGAGACGTAGGGTAATCGGCCCTGGTTGCGCGCCCCGGTGAGCAGTCACCGAGCGCATCACCGGCACGCACGGGAGGCAACAGGAGGACACAGCAGTGGGCCTCATGGACGAGGAGATCCTCGACCAGTTCCTGGGTGACGAGTCGTTCCCGATCGAGTGGACGTCGGAAGCCGAGAAGCGCCTCTTCTGGGTCTACGACGACCTGCACTGCCCCCATCCGCTGAGCCCCATGTACGAGGACATCGGCGGCTGGTGGCTGACCTGCGACCACATGTTCCGTCGCTTCGGGACGCCGTTCGCCACCGACTGGATCTACAAGAACGTCAACGGCTACCTCTACACGGCGGCGATCCCCGCCGAGGCCGGGCTCGACGTGACCGACCAGCGCTACAACACCGTCTGGCGGGCCCGCGTCCCGATCGATCCCGAGTACCCGAACAAGATCGGCACGTATCTCAACGCCGTCCTGCCGGTCTACGGGCTCAACTTCGTCAAGTGGTGGAACGAGCGCCTCGTCCCCGAGATGAAGCGGAACTTCGCCTACCTCGAGGACGCCCTCGACCGCCAGGACGAGATGTCGCTCATGGAGCTCGCCGTCCTCCTCGAGGACGCCATCGACATCCACGACCGCCACTGGAAGATCCACTGGATGCTGAACTTCGCCCAGCTGTCGGCGACGCTCAACCTCCGGGCGGTCATGGAGAAGACCCACGGCAAGATCGACGAAGCCCTCCTCGGCCGGCTCCAGAACTCGGCCAAGGACCGCAACTGGGATTCGATCGAAGCCCTCTGGAAGATGAAGGAGGAGGCGAAGGCCGATCCCGAGCTCGCGGCGATCTTCAAGGCCGAGACGGCGAAGGAGATCATCGCTGGGCTCGAGGCGAGCGAGCGCGGCCGCCGCTTCATCGCCGAGCGGGTGAAGCCGTACCAGAAGGAGTTCGGCTGGCACGCCGTCTGGAGCCACGAGTTCATCTTCCCGACCGTGTACGAGCAGATGGAGCCCGTCATCGAGCTCGTCCGCGGCTACATCGAGACCGACTACGACTATCCGAAGACCGTCGGCGCCCTCGCCGCCGACCTCGAGGCCGCCTCGAAAGAGATCCTCGAGGGCCTGGAAGGCGAGGCGCTCGAGGAGATGCGGGCGGCCAACGAGATCAACCTCCGGATGGCGCCGCTCACCCCCGACCACCACTTCTACATCGACCAGGGGGCGAACGCCCACGTCCGGCTCGTCCTCATCGCCATCGGCAAGAAGCTCGTCGAGCAGGGCCATCTCGACGACCCGAACGACGTCGTCTTCTTCCGCTACAACGAGCTCCGGGTCTTCATGGCCGATCCGAGCGCCATGGACGGCCGGGCGATCGTCGCCCGGCGGAAGGCCGAGCGCGAGAAGGCGTACACGTACCGGCCACGGGACTGGATCGGCACGGCGACGAAGAGCCAGCTCGCCTTCCCGTACCTGAACCTCTGGGGCTTCCCGGACAAGTTCTACCGGAAGCAGGCGGCGGTCGCCGGTCAGATCACCGGGATCGGCGCCTCGCCGGGGGTCGTCGAGGGCATCGCCCGGGTCGTCCTCAAGGAGGAACAGTTCGACGAGGTCCGGGCCGGCGACATCCTCGTCTGCCAGATGACGAACCCGGCCTGGGTCGTCCTCTTTACCAAGATCGTCGGACTCGTGACGGACGCCGGCGGCACGGTCTCGCACCCGGCCGTCCTGTCCCGCGAGTTCGGAATCCCGGCCGTCGTCGGAACGACCGTCGCGACGTCGCAGATCAAGAGCGGCGACCGGATCCGGATCGACGGCACGAAGGGCGTCGTCGAGATCCTGGCCCCGGCCGCGCCGCTCGGCGGCGTCGGCTTCAAGGACTGAGATCCCGATGACTGCCGTCGGTCGACGACCGACGACCTGACACCGGGCGGGTCGGCGGATCCCCGGCCGGATGCCGGGCCCGTCGACCCGCCCGCACCCAGCATCGGCTCGGGGCACCGGGCCGCGAACAACGAAAGGACCGCATGAGCGAGCTTCGACTGTCCGAGGAGATGTCGGCGGGGCCGGCCCGCCTCCGGGTCGACGTCTACGGGGGCGAGCCCCGAGCGCACGTCCTCGACGACCTGAACTTTCTGAACTACCGCCTCGCCGACGTCCGGATCTCGCCCGCGGTGACGGTCCCCGAGCCGGACATCGTCTGGTACCAGGACGGGCCGAAGGACGTCTACTACGACGGCCGGGTCTTCATCTTCAGCGGCCCCTGGCCCGCCGGCCCGATCCAGAAGGTCATCGTGACCATGCTCGCCCTTCGGATGGAGGAGGCCGGCTACCATCCCTTCCACGCCTCGGCCGTCCGGTATCGCGGCAAGACGATCATGTTCCTCGGCGGCGAATCGAACCACGGCAAGTCGATGGGCCAGATCGAAGCCTGTCGCCGGGGCGGGCTTCTCGTCTCGACCGAGACGACCGTCACCGACGAGGACGGAGTGGTTCGGATGGGCTCGAAGTCGGTCTTCATCAAGAAGCGCACCGAGGGGACGGAGCGGGCCGACAAGGCCGCGCCCGAGCGGGGCGTCGAGAAGTTCTTCGGGGCGATGCCGAGCTGGGAGGAGTTCACCGAGCCGGCCCCGGTCGACGTCGTCGTCGTCCCGTCCATCGACGGAAACTTCGACGCGAGCCTCGCCGAGATGATCCCCTTCGAGCGGCAGTTCCAGACGTTCCATTCGCTCCAGAACTACTTCCTCCTGAACGAGCTCCTGGCGCCGGGCTTCCCGATGCCGATCGTCGACACCGTCGAGCGGCGGCGGCGTCGGGCCGCCTTCATCGCCCGCTTCGCCGAGCGGCCCTACTACTTCGTCCGGGCGGCAACCCCGCAGATCCTCATGGACGAGGTCGACCGGGTCGTCTGATCGCCCACGATCGCTTCGAGGAGGCGGTGCGTATGCAGCCCTTCCGGTACGAGCGTCCCGCCGCCCTCGACGAGGCCGTCGGGCTCCTCGCCGAGCACGGCCCGGAGGCCCGGGTCCTCGCCGGCGGCACGGACCTCATCATCCGGCTCCGGGACGGGACCCTCCGGCCGACCGTCGTCATCGACATCAAGCGGATCCCCGAGCTCGCCCCGCAGATCGCGGAGCGGGACGGGCGGCTGTCGATCTCGGCCGGGACGACGATGACCGATATCGCCGCCGACCCGCGGATCCGGCGGCACTTCCGGGCCCTCGCCGAGGCGGCCGCCGTCGTCGGCTCGGTCCAGATCCGTAACCGGGCGACCCTGGCCGGGAACATCTGCAACGCCTCGCCGGCCGCCGACACGGCGCCGGCCCTCCTCGTCTACGGGGCCGACGTCGTCGCCGTCGGGCCGGACGGCGAGCGCCGGATCTCGATCGACGACTTCTTCGTCCGCTCGGGGGTGACGACGCTCCGGCCGGGCGAACTCGTGACTGCCGTCGAGCTGCCGTTGCCACCCGAACCCACCGGCTCGGTCCACCTCCGCCGGACGCGCCGGCGCGGCCACGACCTGGCCTCGGTCACCCTGGCCTGCCTCGTCGCCCCGGAACGACGGCTCCGCCTCGCCTACGGGAGCGTCGGGCCGCGGCCGATCCTCGTCGCCGACGAGAGCGGCGTCCTCCTCGACCCCTCCGCATCGGAAGAGGCGCGGACCGCCGTCTTCGATCGCCTCTTTGCGGCGGCGACCCCCTCGCCCCGGTCGATGCGGGCGAGCCCCGAGTACCGGCTGGCGATGCTCCGCGTTCTCGGCCGACGGGCCGTCGCCGCGGCCGCCGAGCGCCTCGCCCAGGAGGGAATCCGATGACCGTTTCGAACGCCCCGCTCGACGAGCGCCTGACCATCGAGCTGACCGTGAACGGCCGCCGGCGGTCGGCCGCGGTCGCCCCCTGGCAGACGCTCCTCGACGTCCTCCGCGACGAGCTCCGCCTGACCGGGACGAAGGAGTGCTGCCTCGTCGGCGAGTGCGGCGCCTGCACCGTTCGCCTGAACGGTCGGATCGTCGACTCGTGCCTCGTCTTGGCCGTCGAGGCCGACGGCGGCGAGGTCACGACGGTCGAAGGGCTCGCTCCCGTCGGATCCCTCAGCCCGCTCCAGCGGAACTTCCTCCGCTACGGGGCCGTCCAGTGCGGTTTCTGCACGCCCGGCCAGCTCATGGCCGCCGACGATCTCCTCCGGCGAATCCCCGACCCGACCATCGAGGAGATCGCCGAGGGCCTGGCCGGCAACCTCTGTCGCTGCGGCTGCTACGAACAGATCATCGAGGCCGTCGCCGTGACGGCCGAGGAGGCACGCGGATGAGCGCCGTCGTTGCCCCGCCGACCCGGCGCGGCGTCGTCGGCGAACCGGTCTGGCGGGTCGGGGGCGACGCCCGGGTCACCGGCCGTCAGCAGTACGTCGCCGACATCCACCTGCCGGGCGAGCTCCACGCCAAGCTCGTGACCCTCCCGGTCGCCCGGGCGAAGATCCTCGCCATCGACCCGAGTGCCGCCCTTGCCGTTCCGGGCGTCCACCTCGTTGTCACCGCCGCCGATCTGCCGCAGCCGGTCCCCCGCTTCGGCCCCCAGTTCGAGGACCGGCCGGTCATCGCCGTCGAGGAGACGAAGTACCACGGCGAGCCGGTCGCCGCCGTCGCCGCCGAGACGAAGGAGGCGGCCGAGGCCGCGGCGAAGCTCGTGCGGGTCGAGTACGAGGAGCTGCCGGCCGTCTTCACCGTCGCGGCGGCGCTCGCCCCCGACGCCCCGCTCGTCCGCGATCCGGCGACCCGCCCCGGCGACCCCTTCGCCGAGACGAACATCCTCCGGGAGCATCGGGTCGGCTGGGGCGACGTCGAGGCGGCGACGGCGGACGTCGTCGTCGACGAGACGTACCGCTTCCCGATGGTCACCCACTTTGCCATCGAGCCCCATGCCTTCATCGCCGCCCCCGACGGGGACGGGATCGTCGTCTGGAGCTCGATCCAGCACCCCTTCTGGCTCCAGCGGGTCCTCGCCAAGCTCCTCGGGCTGCCCCTCTCCCGGGTCCGGATCATCGCCCCCGACCCGGGGGGCGGGTTCGGCGGGAAGCAGCATGCGAAGTACGAGCCCCTCGTTGCCTTCATGGCCCGGGCCGTCGAGCGGCCGGTCCGGCTTGTCCTCACCCTCGAGGAGACGTTCCAGGCCGTCCGCCGGGCGGCCGCCGAGGTTCGGGTCCGGACCGGCCTCCAGCGCGACGGGACCCTCGTCTTTCAGGACGTCGAAGCGAACTACCTGATCGGTGCCTACGCCGACATCGCCGACCGGGTCGTCGGCAAGGGGAGCTACCTCGCCTGCGGCCCGTACCGGATCCCAAACGCCCGGATCGTGGCCCGGAGCGTCCTCTCCCACACCGTCCCCTCGACCGCCTTCCGCGGCTTCGGAAATCCGCAGGTGAACTGGGCCGTCGAGTCGAACCTCACGGAAGCCGCCGCCCGCCTCGGGCTCGACCCGCTGGAGCTCCGGCTCCGGAACCTGGCCCGGAAGGGCGAGGCGTTCATCCCCTTCGACACCCCGGCCGACGGCGACTGGGAGGCGACGGTCCGGAGGGCGGCGGAGCGGATCGGCTGGTCGACGCCGAAGGCGCCGGGCCACGGCCGCGGCGTGTCCCTCGGGATCAAGTCGGGCCCGACGACCGGACTCTCGTACGCGACCGTCCGCTTCCTCTCGGACGGGAGCGTCGTCGTCTTCTCGGGGACCTCGGACATGGGCCAGGGGGCCCGGACCGTCTTCGCCCAGATCGCCGCCCACGAGCTCGGCGTGCCCGTCGAGTGGGTGACCGTCGTCATGGGCGACACGGCGGTCGTCCCCTACGACCAGCAGACCTCGGCGAGCCGCTCGACGGCGCTCATGGGGAATGCCGTCCTCGGCGCCTGCCGCGACGTCCAGAACCAGCTTCGGGCAATGGCCGCCCGTCTCTACGGCCTCGACGAGACCGACATCACGGTGAGCGAGGGGATCGTGCGCCTCCCCGACCGCGAGCTCAGCCCGCTCGAGGTCCTGAAAGCCGGCCTCGGGCGGCTCGGCGGCGAGCTCATCGGGACCGGCGAAGGCCGCAAGCCCGACGAGCCGGGTCATCCCCTCGGCGGGAGCGCCTACTTCTACGAGTTCAACTGCACGACCTGCGAGGCGACGGTCGACGAGGAGACCGGCGACGTCACCCTCGTCCGCTACGTGACCGTCTCCGACGTCGGCCGGGCGATCAACCCGCTCCAAGTCAAGATGCAGGACGAGGGCGCTGCGATCCAGGGGCTCGGCCACACCCTCATGGAGAAGTACATCTTCGATGAGCACGGCCGGATCCGGAACCTCGGGGCCATCGACTACCGGATCCCGACGAGCATGGACCTCCCGCTCCGGCTGGAATCCGACTTCGTCGAGCACGGAGACGGACCCGGCCCGTACGGCGCGAAGGGGATGAGCGAGGGCGCGATCTTGGGCGCCGCCTCGGCCGTGGCCGGGGCCGTCCGGGACGCCTGCGGGGTCGTCATCCGGGACCTGCCCCTCGATCCGGAGCGGGTCTGGCGGGCGCTGCGGGAACGGGACCGCCGCTAACGCCCGAAGCGACGCGCACGGAGGACGAACCGATGGCTGCGAACCCCGACATCGGGCCCCTCGGCCGGCTCCCGGCCGAGCAGGTCATCCGCGCGGCCCGCCTCGTTCGGGAGGGCCGCCTCATCTCCCTGGCCGCCGTCCGCTTCCCGGGCATGCCGCTCTTCCCGGGCCACCCGCCGTTCCAGGTCCTGAACTACCGGACGCCGCGCGGGATCCGGGTGAGCGGGGCGAAGCCCTGGGGACCGGTGAACGACGTCGGCCTCGGCTACATGGCCGAGTACCTCATGGCGACCTCCCATTCGGGGGCCCACATCGACGCCCTCGCCCACATGACGATCGGCGAGGACATGCACTGGTACGGGGGCGGGCGGCCCGACGAGCACCTGACGGACTTCGGGCCGACGTACCTCGACGCCTCCACGTTCCCGCCGATCTTCACCCGAGGGATCCTCCTCGACGCGGCCGGCTACCGGGGCGTCGAGTGCCTCCCGAAGGGGGAGCCGATCGGGGCCGCCGAGCTCGAGGCGATCGCCGCCGCCGAGGGGGTTCGGGTCGAGCCGTGGGACGTCGTCCTCATCCGGACCGGCTACATGGGCCTCTGGCCCGACGCCGAACGGATGGCCGCCCACAAGACGCCCGGCCCCGACGTGACGGCGGCCCGCTGGCTCCTCGAGCGGGGGGTCGTCGCCACGGGGACCGACACGGAGACGTACGAGGTCCAGCCGGCGCCGGACCCCGGGCCCGAGGGGAACCCCCAGCCGGTCCACACCCTCCTCCTCATCGAGCACGGCGTCTATCTCATGGAGAGCCTCGACCTCGAGGCCCTCGCCGCGGCTCGGTGCTACGAGTTCTGTTTCGTCGCCCTGCCGCTCAAGATCCGCGGCGCGACCGGCTCGATGATCGATCCGGTCGCGGTCGTATGAGCGGGACGGGCGGCTCCCGGCATTCCGAGACGGGATGCCGTCCAGCGAAGGAGCCTGCATGACCACCACGATGCGTGCCCTCGTCGTCCTCGAGCCCGGTCGCTTCGAGATCCGGGACGTCCCGGTCCCGGAGCCGGGCCCCAACGAGGTCCTCGCCCGGGTCCGGGCGGTCTCGATCTGCGGGACCGACGCCCACCTCATCCGGGGCGACTATCCGGGCTTCTGGCCCCCGGCGTTTCCGTTCATCCCGGGCCACGAGTGGGCGGGTGAGATCGTCGCCCTGGGGCCGGGGGCTGAGCGCTACGGGTGGCGGATCGGGGACCGGGTCGCCGGGACCTCTCACGACGCCTGCGGGGTCTGCCAGAAGTGCGTCGAGGGGCGCTACAACCTCTGCGAGAACTACGGTCGTCCGGGGCTCCACAAGCAATACGGCCACAACACCCAGGGCGCCGACGCGGAGTACGTCGTCCAGGGGGTGAAGACGATCTTCCGTCTCCCGGATCGCCTCTCCTTCGACGAGGGGGCGATCGTCGACCCGGCCTCGATCGCCCTCCACGTTGCGAACCGGGGCGGGATCGCCCCCGGCGACACCGTCGCCGTGACCGGTGCCGGACCCATCGGCCTCCTGGCCGGCGATGCGGCTCGGGTGCGGGGCGCGGCCCGGGTCATCGTCGTCGGGCGCGGCCGGCGCCTCGCCAAGGCGGCCGAGCTCGGCTTCGAGACCGTCGACACGAACGCCGGCGACCCGGTCGCCGAGGTCCGGGCCCGGACCGACGGCCGCGGCGCCGACGTCGTCCTCGAGTGCGCCGGCGTCCCCGAGACCATCGCCTGGGGACTCCGGATGCTCCGCCGCGGCGGGCGGTGCGCCGTCGTCGGGATCCCGACCCGTTCGGTCGAGCTCGCCCTCCAGGCCCTCGTCCTCGACGAGCTCGACCTCGTCGGCTCCCGCGCCTCGGCCGGCGAGATGCTCCGGGTCCTGCCCCTCGTCGAGCAGGGCCGGATCCGGGTCCGGGAGCTCATCACCCATCGGTTCCCGCTGACCGAGTACGCGGCCGCCCTGGCGACGTTCAACGACCCGACGAGCGGCGCCCTCAAGATCGTCGTCAACCCCTAGCACCCGTCCGGGTGGCCAGGAGGACCGAACGCGTGCGATACGTCTACGACTGCGACGAGCCCCTCGACCTCGACCTCGAGGCGCGGAAGCGCCTCCTCGGCGGCAAGGCGGCAAACCTCTCGATCATGGCCGTCGAGCTCGGCCTGCCGGTGCCGCCGGCCTTCACGATCTCGACCGAAGCGTGCCGGGAGTACCTGAGCCGCGGTTGGCCCGCGGGGCTCGACGAGGAGATCCGGGAGCACCTGGCCCGGATGGAGGCCCGGGTCGGCCATCGCTTCGGGGATCCGGCCGATCCCCTCCTCGTCTCGGTCCGTTCCGGGGCACCGGTCTCGATGCCCGGGATGATGGACACGATCCTGAACCTCGGCCTCAACGAGGCGACGACGGCCGGCCTCGCCGCCCGCTCCGGCGACCCGGAGTTCGCGGCGAAGTGCCGGGCCCGCTTCGAGGCGATGTACCGCGACATCGTCGGCGTCGAGGACATCCCCGAGGACCCCTGGCAGCAGCTCAGAGGTGCCGTCGAGGCCGTCTTCCGGTCCTGGAACAGCGAGCGGGCCCGGACCTACCGACGCCGCGAAGGGATCCCCGACGATCTCTGCACGGCCGTGACCGTCCAGGCGATGGTCTTCGGCAACCGCGGCCGGTCTTCCGGGACCGGCGTCCTCTTCACCCGGAACCCGGCGACCGGCGAGCCGGTCCTCTACGGCGACGTCATGTTCGACGCCCAGGGCGAGGACGTCGTCGCCGGGACCCATCGGACCGAACCGATCGCCGTCCTCGACGAGCGCCTACCCGAGGTCGCCCGCGAGCTGAAGGAGTACGCCCGGCGGCTCGAGCGCCACTACCGAGACCTCTGCGACATCGAGTTCACCATCGAGGACGGTCGCCTCTGGCTCCTCCAGTGCCGCGTGGGCAAGCGGAGCCCGGAGGCTGCCCTCCGGATCGCCATCGACATGGCGAGCGACCCCGACTTCCCGCTCGACCGGGAGGAGGCCGTCCGGCGGGTCGCCCACCTGCTCGTCGATCCGCCGCGCCGGACGAGCGAGCGCCGCGACGCCGGCCCGCCGATCGCCCGCGGCCTCGGCGCCTCCCCGGGGATCGCGGCCGGCGAGATCGCGACGACCCCGGAAGCGGCGATTGCCGCCGCCAACGCCGGCCGACCGGTCATCCTCGTCCGCCCGGAGACCTCCCCGGACGACGTCCACGGGATGGCCCGGGCGGCCGGGATCCTCACCGCCACCGGCGGCCTCGCCAGTCACGCCGCCGTCGTCGCCCGCGGCTGGGGGATCCCGGCGGTCGTCGGCGCGGCCGACGTCGTCGTCGAGAACGGGACGGTGAGGATCGGCGGGCGTGTCTTCCGTGACGGCGACCAGATCACGATCGACGGCACGACCGGCGAGGTCTTCGCCGGCGCCGTCGCCGGCGAGAGCGAGGTCGTCCCGGAGGCGGCGACGCTCCTCGCCTGGGCGCGCGAGCTCGGCATCGACGTCGCGGCCGCCGCCGCGACTCCGCCGAGACCGGGCGCTCCCCTCCCCTCGAACGGGACCGAGGCCGGAGTCGCCGCGGGCGTCGCCGTCGAGACCGCACCGACCGGCGCCGCAGGAGCGGCGGCCGGCCCGAGCCGCGACGACCTCCTCAGGGCGCTCCTCATCAAGGGCGTGGCGACGCCGGAGGCGCTCGCCGACGCGTTCTCCGTCCCTCGGGAGGTCGTCGCCGCGCTCCTCGACCGGCTCGTTGCCGACGGACTCGTCGCCATGGCCGCCGGCTCGTTCAAGCTGACCGAGGACGGCAAGCACGTCGCCCGGGAGAGGATCGCCGCCGAGCGCGAACGCCTGGGGGCGGAGGCGGCAGCCGCGGCCCTCGATGCCTTCGTCGCCCTCGACCGGCGGGTGAAGGAGACGGTCACCGCCTGGCAGATCCGGGAGGTCGACGGCGAGCAGGCGATGAACGACCACAGCGATCCCGCGTACGACGCGGCGGTCCTCGCCCGGCTCGCGGCGATCCACGCCGACGCCGCCGCCTGGCTCGCCGGCCTGACCGAACGGGTCCCCTCGCTCGGGGCGTACCTCGCCCGCCTTGAGCGTGCCAACGCCGCCGCCCAGGCCGGCGATCAGCGCTACATCGCCTCGCCCCGGGTGGACAGCTACCACAGCGTCTGGTTCGAGCTCCACGAGCACCTCATCCTCCTCGCCGGCCGCAGCCGGGCCGAGGAGGTCGCCGCCGGTCGCGCCTGACGGCCGATCGGCAGGAGGACCGAGATGACCCTGAGCGATCGCCGGATCGTCGTCACCGGCGCCTCGAGCGGGCTCGGCGCCCACACCGTTCGCCTCCTCGTCGAGCGCGGCGCCCGCGTCCTCGCAGCCGCGCGCAGGGAGGAGCGCCTCGCCGCCCTCGCCGCCGAATGTGCCGCCGCTCCGGGCCGGCTCGTCACCTGTCGGGCCGACGTGACCGTCGAGGCCGACGTCCGGGCGCTGATCGACACTGCCGTCGAGCAGCTCGGCGGGATCGACGTCCTCGTGAACAACGCCGGGAGCGAGACCCAGGGGCCGATCGAGGTCCTCTCCGACGAGGCCTTCGAGGCGATGTTTCGGACCAACGTCCAGAGCATCGTCCGCTGCGTCCGGGCGGCCCTGCCGGCCCTCCGGGCGAGTGGGGGAATGGTCATCAACCTCGGCTCGACGGTCGTGAGCCGACCGCCTCGCGGGCGCTTCGGCTACGTCGCCACGAAAGGTGCCGTCGAGGCGATGAGCCGGGCCCTCGCCCTCGATCTGGGCCGCGACGGGATCCGGGTGAACGTTATCCGCCCCGGGATCATCCCCTCCGAGCTCCGAGGCAAGACCGAGGACGAGGAGCGGGCGATCTTCGAGACCGGGTCGGTCTTCGGACGCCAGGCGCTCTCGGTGGTCGGCCACGGGCGGGACGTCGCCGAGGCGATTGCTTGGCTGGCCGGCGACGGGGGACGCTTCGTCACCGGCGCGGTCATCGACGTCGACGGCGGCTACACGCTCGGCGCGGCGGACGTCGTCGCCTGAGGGGCCCTCGCCGCTGCCGCGCCCGGCGGCGAGCCCGGCACCCCCGCGGTCGGGGCGCAGGCCGCCTCGCTGCCCGCATCCGTCGCTCGATCGCCGCACCGGCGACCGCCGCTCCCGAGCGGGGTTATCATCAGCCGAACGAGGGTTAGCCGAACGAGGGCATCGCAGCGAGCGAGGGGCACGGGGGTGACGACCTTGACGACCGATCGCGTCGACCGGCAGACGGCGGTGGATCGCCCCGGCTGGAAGGAACGCTACCGCGCGGAGAAGGCGGAGCTGCTCCGCCGGCTGTGACGAACCGGACGGCAGACGAGGGAGGTGCCGCGATGATGCGACGACGAACCCGCTCGACCCTGACGGCGACCCGATCGCTCCTCTATCGGCTCGCCCGGCTCCTCGGCGACGTCAACGCCGTCCGACGGGGTCGAAGTCGGCCGCCGGATCGCCCGGCGGATCGTGGGCCGGGTCGCCGGGCGGGCGATCGGCCGGCTCTTCCGCTGACCTGCGCGCCGCGCGACCGACGAACCCAGGGCGGCTCCCGCCGACGCGGCCGCTGGCACAGTCAGGCGGTCGCCGGAAGGTCGGCGGAGTCCGTGGTCTCCGTGCACCCCACGAGATGCCCCGGCTCCACCTCGACGAGGGTGCGTAGCTCGTCCGGCGGTGCCTGGCTCGATCGCCCCCGACCGCCATGGACCGGGCAACCCCTCGCCGCGCCGGCCCACCGCCCCGCGAGCTCCACCTCGACGGCGTCCCAACTGCGGTGGAGGTGCGGGACGGCGAGGAGGAGCTGGCGCGTGTACGGGTGCCAGGGGTTCTCGAAGACCCGTCCGGTCGGGCCGAGCTCGACGATGCGCCCGCGGCGCAGGATGACGGTCCGGTCGGCGATGTAGTGGCCGAGGGCGAGGTCGTGGGTGATGAAGAGGACCCCGAGGCCGCGGGCCCGCAGATCCCCGAGCAGGTTCAGGACGTCGATCCGGGTGCAGGCGTCGAGCATGCTGATGACCTCGTCCGCGACGAGGTAGTTCGCGTCGAGAACGAGGGCCCGGGCGAGGAGCAGCCGCTGGAGCTGACCGCCGCTCAACTGGTGGGGGTAGACCCGCAGGACCTGGCCGGGATCGAGGCCGACGGCCCGAACCGCGCCCGCCACCCGCTCCTCCCACTCCGAGCGCGGGACGCCGCCGAAGAACGCCCGGCGGACGAGATCGAACACGTGGTCGACCTTGAAGATCGGGTTGTACGAGCTGAAGGGATCCTGGAAGACGCCCTGGACGCGCCGATAGAACGCCCTGGCGGCGGCCCCGCGAAGGCGGGCCACGTCCGTGCCGTCGAGGAGGACCCGGCCGCGGGTCGGGCTGCTGAGGCGCAGGATCAACCGGCCGATCGTCGACTTGCCGCTTCCGCTCTCGCCGATGAGGGCGACGATCTCGCCCGGTGCGATCGTGAAGCTGACGTCCTCGACGGCCACGAGCCGTCCGCCCCCGAACGTACCGACCCGGTAGACCTTCGAAACCCGGTCGAGCTCGAGCACCGTCGTTACCCTGCCTTCCAGCAGGCCACCCAGTGGCCGCTCTGGAGCTCGACGAAGGGCGGCTCCGCCTCGCACTCCGGCCCGGCGAGCGGGCAGCGGTCTCGGAAGCGGCAGCCGGCCGGCGGTTCGATGAGCGGCGGCGGGGCACCGGGGATCCCGGACAATCGCCGGTCGACGAAGCGGACACCGACCTCGGGGAGCGATTCGAGAAGGAGGCGGGTGTAGGGGTGGCGCGGTCGCTCGAGGATCGTCGCCGTCGGGGCCCGCTCGGCGAGCTTCCCGGCGTACATGACGAGGATCGAGTCGGCGATCTGGGCGAGGATCGAGAGGTCGTGGGTGATGACGATGAGGCTCTTGACGAGGCCTCGATCGCGCAGCTCGACGAGCGTCTTGGCGACCGCCTTCTGGGTCGAAACGTCGAGGGCCGACGTTACCTCGTCGGCGATGAGGAGCGAGGGGTCGAGGAGCGAGGAGAGCACGATGACCATGCGCTGCTTCATGCCGCCCGAGAGCTCGATCGGGTAGCGGTCGAGGACGCTCGTCGGGAGCCCGACGAGGGCGAGCCGGCGCTCGAGCTCGGGCTCGACCTCGTCCGGATCGACGCCCCGCGCGCGAAGGAACTCCCGGACGAGCCGACCGACCTTCCGGGTCGGGTTCAGGGCGCTCATCGCGTACTGCGGCACGATCGAGATCGCCCGGAACCGGAAGGCATCCATCGCCGCCTCGTCCCAGATCGGGAGCTCGACCCCGTCGAGCTCGACCCGTCCGCCGACGAAGCGCATCCGGCCGTCGAGGCGGACGAGACTCGTCCCCAGCGTCGACTTTCCGCAGCCCGACTCCCCGGCCAAGCCCATGACCTCACCGTCGGCGACCCCGAAGCTCACGCCGTCGAGGGCCCGCACGTCGCCGGCGAGGGTCCGGTAGTAGACGCGCAGGTCGTCGACGACGAGGCTCACGGCGTCACAGCTCCCGGAGCTTGGGGTTGAAGATCTCGTCGAGCCCGACGTTCATGACGTAGAGCGCTCCGACGATCGCGGTGATCGCCGCCCCGGGCGGGACGAACCACCACCAGAGGCCCAGCTGGAGGGCGGCCCACAGGACCGCATTGTTCATCATGAGCCCGAGCGAGATCCCCTCGGTCGGCCCGAGCCCGATGAAGTCGAGGGTGGCGGCGATGAGGACCGCCCCGCCGAAGAGAAGGATGAAGGCCATGAACAGGTACGAGCTCATGTTCGGAGCGATCTCGCGGACGATGATCTGGAACGTGCCCACGCCGCTCATCCGGGCGAGGTCGACGAACTCCCGGGTCCGCAGCGACAGCGTCTGGGCCCGGATGGCCCGGGCCGCCCAGGGCCACGAGGTGAGGCCGATGAAGATCGCCTCGATGAGGACGCCCCGGGCCTGGAGGTAGGCGACGATGATGATGAGGACCGCCAGGGTCGGGATGACGAGGACGGTGTTCGTGACCATGTTCAGGATCTCGTCGACGAGCCCGCCGCGGTAGCCGGCGACGAAGCCGATGAGCATCCCGATGAGCGCCGCCAGTCCGCCACCCAGGACGCCGACGACGAAGGACGCCCGGAGGCCGTGGACGAACTGGGCGAAGACGTCCTGGCCGAAGGTCGTCGTCCCGAACCAGAACTCGGCGGAGGGCGGAGCGCCGGGCGGGCCGACGTAGTCCCAGGGCCCGTTCCGGGTCAGGAGCGGGCCGACGAGCGCGAGCCCGAGAAAGAAGGCGAGGACCGTGGTCCCGACGACGACCCGTCGGTCGCGGCGCGCAAAGTGCAGCACCTCCCCGAGGGCCGTAATCCGCCTCGCGCCACCCGCCCCGACGTCCGCAGCCCCCACCCCCGGGACGGGAACCACCCCCGCGGCCGGAGCCGTCGCCCCGCCGACCCGGGCACCGGGGCCCAACTCGTCGAGCGGGGCGACGGCCCTCGGCCGACCCGGCCGGCCGGCCGCCATCAGGCGTTCCCCCCTTCCATTCCAAGCCGGGTTCGGGGGTCGACGACGACGTACACGACGTCGATGACGAAATTCGCGACGAGGACGCCGATCACGATGAAGAGGAAGGCGCCCTGGAGGAGGAAGTAGTCCTGGTTGATGATCGCCTGGAGGATCAAATAGCCGAGCCCCGGATAGGCGAAGACGACCTCGGTCACGAGCGCCCCGGCGACGACGACACCGAGCTTGAGGGCGAGGCCGCTCAGCTGCGGGAGGAGCGCGTTCCGGAACGCGTAGCGGCGAACGAGCCGCTCGGGAGCGCCCAGCGCTCGCAGGTACCGCGCGTAGTCGGCCTCGAGCTCGTAGATGATGAGGTTGCGCATCCCGATCGCCCATCCTCCAACCTCGACGAGGAGCAGCGAGAGGAAGGGCAAGAACCAGTGCTGGAGGAGGCTGGCGAGGAATTCGAGCGAGAGCGACGGCGCCAAACCGAAGCCGTACCCGCCGGAGATCGGGAAGAGACCGAGGACCGAGCCGAAGAGCCAGGCGAGGACGATGGCCAGCCACATGTACGGCGTGGCGGTCAAGATGTATCCGATTGGGAGGACACGGTTGTCGAGCCAGCGCCGGCGAGCAGCCACCGCGCCGAGGGTGTTGCCGAGGTACCAGCCGATGACGATGACCGGCACGAGGAGAGCGACCGAGTAGGGCACGGCGCCGAGGATGACGCGGGCGACCGGCTGCGGGAACTGCCAGACGCTGATCCCGAGATCGCCGTGGAGGAGGGCGAGCCAGAAGTTCGCGTACTGCTCCCAGATCGGTCGGTCGAGTCCGAAGGCGGCCCGGAAGTACGTCGTCATCCGCTCGACGGCGTCGGCCTCCAGCGCGCTGATCCGCGAGATCATGAGCTGGACGGGATCGCCCGGCATGAAGCGCGGGATGAGCCAGTCGACCGTGACGGCGACGAAGAAGGTGAGGCCGTAGAAGGCGAGCTTGCGACCGAAATAGCGTGCCACTCGAGCTGCTCTCCGCGACGAGGCTCAACGGTAATGGAGACCGCCCCGAAGGGCGACGGTCGGGGCGGTCTCCAGCCGTTCCGGGCTCCGACCGATCTACTGACCGGCCGGGCGGATCTGGTCGAGGATCTTGATCGCTCCCATCTGCCAGTAGCCGCGCCAGGTCGAGGGAACGACGTGGTAGCTGCTGTCGGATGGGAAGTTCGTCCAGACGCCGTTGCTCACCTGCGACCACATGCCGTTGTACCAGAGGGGGATGATCGGCAGGTCGGTGAGCATGATCCGCTGGAGCTGCGAGATGATCTGCTTCATCCCGGCGACGTCGTCGACGGGGGTGCGGTCGAGCTGCTGGACGAGATCCCAGGCCTGGCTGTTCTCGTAGCGCCCGAAGTTGCCGGCATTCATGACGTCGGCGATCGGCTGCCGGAAGATCCAGTTGTAGTACGTCCAGGGCGTATTGCTGATCTGGGCGTCATTGGCGATGGCGAGGTCGAAGTTGCCCCGCTGGAGCGCGTCGGTCCGGGCGGCGTAGTCGGGGAAGTCGGGGGTCACGTTGATGCCGACCGCCTTCGCGCTATCCGCGATGACGCGGATCGATTCCATCCAGTCGGTCCAGCCGTTCGGGACGATCAGCTTCAGCTCGATCTTCGAGCCGTCCTTGTTCTCGACGAAGCCGTCGCCGTCGACGTCCTTGTAGCCTGCGTCGGCGAGGAGCGACTTTGCCTTGGCCGGGTCGTAGCTGAAGCCGAGCTGAGCGGTGACCGTCTTGTCGATGTACTTGTCCCAGTTCGGGAGCAGACCGCTCGGGTCGGCCGCCTTGACGATCTGGCCGTAGACGACGTTGACGATCCGATCGACGTCGACCGACGTCGCCAGGGCACGCCGGAAGGCGGGATCGTTGAGCGGCGGCTTCGTGTCGTTCGTGACGAGCCAGGCGGTGTTCGCGGACAGCATGTATGGCGGGTCGGGGTAATACGTCTGGATCCCGTAGCCCCCCTTGACCAGCGTCGCGATGCCCGGCAGGAAGTTGTTGCTCAGGTCGAGACCGCCCTGAAGGAGGAGGCCGAGGGCGACGTTGTTGCTCGAGTTGACGATGTCGACGATGTACTTGGGCTTCGGGTCGAGGCCGAGGGCCGACTTCCCCCACCACTTGTCGTTCTTGACCCACACCATGCGATCCTGGTCGTGGGTCAGGTACAGGTACGGGCCGCTACCGACCGGGTTCTCGTTGGCCCCCATGACCTCCTCTTCCGAGCGGCCCTCCCAGAGGTGCTTCGGCACGATCGCGCGGTTGTAGAGGAAGTTTGCCCATTCCTGGTACTCGGCCTGGGAGAACGTGAACCGAACGGTCAGCCGGTCGACCGCCTCCGCCTTCTGGAGGTAGTTCCAGACCGTGCTGTAGGGGACCGACGGCAGCTTGCCGAGCTCGACCGTGAAGACGACGTCGTCGGCGGTGAGGGGTTGGCCGTCGGACCAGGTGATCCCGTCGCGGAGTTTGAGTTCGTATGTCGTCGGGCCCGTCCACTGGCCGCTCTCGGCTAGGTACGGTTCGTACGTGTCGGTGAAGGGGTCGTAGAGGAAGAGGGTTTCATAGACGAGGTTCACGGTCCCGGTCGCGTAGGCCCAGTCCGCGATCGGGTTCCAGCTGGACGGCGGGCCCCACTGGGTCCCGGAGGTGTAGAGGGTTTCGTTCCGCGGATACGTTGCCGGCGGCTGCTGACTTGGGGGCGGCGTCGATGTCTGGGTCGTGGGTGACCCGGCCGGCGACCCCGTCGGCGACCCTGCCGGCGACGGGCTCGTACCCACCTGGCACGCCCCCGCAAGGAGTGCCAGGGTGACGAACAGGGCGAGGGCGCTGCGTCTCATCGGCTCAGATCCTCCTCTACCGCAAACCGGATCCGGTGGCCGCAGGCGGGGATGTGGGTCAACGAGCAGTCGCGGCCGACGGCGTCGACCGCCTGCAGCGCCTTCATCATCTCCACCCGAGCCACCTCCGGAGCGTCTTGAAAGCGCTCTCACCATATGGCATACTGTGCCGAAAGTCAAGATCTGGATTCGAGGTCGTTGCAATGCCGATACGAGATGTAAACGCTCCCAGCCCCCAGGATCCCGATCGGGGTGCATTCCCGACCGGGTTCCTCTGGGGCGCAGCGACCTCGGCCTATCAAATCGAAGGCGCCGTCGGCGAGGACGGACGCGGGGAGAGCATCTGGGATCGCTTCAGCCACATGCCCGGCCGGATCCGGAACGGCGACACCGGCGACATCGCCTGCGACCATTACCACCGCTACCGGTCGGACGTCCGCCTCATGGCCGAGCTCGGTCTCAACGCCTACCGCTTCTCCATCGCCTGGCCGCGAGTGGTGCCGGACGGGCGCGGCCCGGTCAATGCCCGCGGCCTCGACTTCTACGACCGCCTCGTCGATGAGCTCCTGGCTCACGACATCAGCCCGCTCGCGACCCTCTATCACTGGGATCTGCCGCAAGCGCTCGAGGACGCCGGGGGGTGGCCGGTCCGCGAGACCGCGCTCGCCTTCGCCGAGTACGCCGCCGTCGTCGGCGAACGCCTCGGCGACCGGGTCCACCGCTTCGCCACCATCTGCGAACCCCAGGTCGTGGCCGAGCTTGGCTATCGGACCGGCGAGCACGCACCCGGCCGCAAAGAACCGCAGGCTGCCCTTGCCGCCGCCCATCACCTCCTCCTGGCCCACGGCCTCGCCGTCGAGCGCCTCCGGGCGACCGCACCGCGAGCCCAGGTCGGGATCGTCCTCAACCTGTACCCCGTTCACCCGGCGACACGGCACCCGCTCGACGTCGAGGCGGCGGCGCTGACCGCCGAGCGGGTGAACGGCTGGTTCCTCGACCCCCTCGCCGGCCGCGGGTATCCGCCCGATGCCGTTCGGGCTACCCGCTGGTCCGGCGCCGAGATCCGGTCCGACGACCTCGAGGTCGTCGCTCGACCGATCGACTTCTTGGGGGTCAACTACTACACCCGCTGGCAGGTTCGCTCCCCCGCCCTACCGCCGCTCCCGCCATCCGAGGAGCCCGAGCGCACCGGGATGGGCTGGGAGGTCTACCCGGCGGGACTCATCGAGGTCCTGGAGCTCGTGGCCGAGCGGCTGCCCGGGCTCCCGCTCTACATCACGGAGAACGGCGCCGCCTACCCGGACGATCCGCTCGATCCGACCCGTGATCCGGCACGGGTCGCCTACCTGCGTCGCCACCTCGTTGCGGCCCTCGAGGCGATCGACCGCGGCCTCCCGCTCCGCGGCTACTTCGTCTGGTCCCTCCTCGACAACTTCGAATGGGGCCACGGCTACAGCCAGCGCTTCGGCATCGTCCACGTCGACTTCGGGACCCAGGAGCGCAGGGTCCGGGAGAGCGGCCGGTTCTGGGCCGCCGTTGCCCGGAGCGGCCGCATCCCCGCTGAGATCGCCGGTCGGCCCGCCGACAGCTCGGTGCTCCTCGCGGCCGGCGGCGACCCGGCCGCCATCGACTCCGGCGACGGCCTGCCGGCCCGCGAGGCACCGAGCCGGTGACCGCTGCACGCCGGTCGCAGGGCGGCGGACGAGCGACCCGCGACCCGGCCGACGATCCGGCTCAGCGCGAACCGCTTCCGTGGGAGGAGCCGCCCCCCGACACCGACACCGTCCTCTGGCGATCGGCCCGGAATCCGATCCTGACCGCGGCCGCCGTCCCGGGTGCGAACAGCATCTTCAACGCTGCCGTCGTGCGCTTCGGCGGCGGATTCGCCGGTGTCTTCCGGGTCGACGACCGAGCGCGCCGGATGCGCCTCCACGTGGGATGGAGCGGCGACGGCGTCGACTGGCGGCTCGAGCCGGCCCCGATCGCCTTCGAGCCCGCCGATGCCCGGGTGGCGGAGATCGCCGAACCGGTCGAGTTCGCCTACGACCCCCGGATCACCTGGCTCGAGGACCGCTACTACGTGACCTGGTGCAACGGCTACCACGGCCCGACCATCGGGCTGGCGTGGACGACGGACTTCGTCCGCTTCGTCCAGCTCGAGAACGCCTTCCTGCCCTTCAACCGGAACGGCGTCCTCTTTCCGCGACAGATCCGGGGCCGCTACGCCATGCTCAGTCGACCGAGCGACCCGGGTCACACGCCCTTCGGCGACATCTTCTACTCGGAGAGCCCCGACCTCATCCACTGGGGCCGACACCGCCACGTCATGAGCCCCGTGCCGCTGACCTGGCAGGCGACAAAGATCGGCGCCGGGCCGGTTCCGATCGAGACGCCCGAGGGCTGGCTCCTCCTCTACCACGGCGTCCTCACTTCATGCAACGGCTTCGTCTACTCGATGGGGGCGGCCCTCCTCGATCTCGACGAGCCGTGGCGGGTGATCGCTCGGAGCACGGACTACCTGCTCGCCCCGGCCGCCTGGTACGAGCGGGTCGGCGACGTCCCGAACGTCGTGTTCCCATGCGCCGCGCTCGTGGATCGCGCCACCGACCGCCTGGCCGTCTACTACGGCGGCGCCGACACCGTCGTCTGCCTCGCCTTCGGCCGGCTCTCGGACATCATCGCGGCTGCACGCGGGTGAGGCGACCACACACCTCGCCCGACCGGGCCGGAGCGGCGCCGCCCGCGGTCGCCGAGGGGCGGGCGCCTACGCCGTCGACCGGGCCAGGCGCCTCGATCCGATCCGACCTCAGTCGGGTCTCCCCGCCGACTATCCTTGCCCGGAGACGCACCGGGGGAGGCTCGAGCCCGCAATCCATCGATCAAAGGAGCTGAGGTGCCACGGAGCGGCAGTCGTCGGAACGGCCAGGTCGTCACCCTCGACGACGTGGCCCGGGCGGCCGGCGTATCGAGGGCGACGGTCTCGCGGGTCGTGAACCGCAACGCGAACGTGAGCCCGCAGGCCCAGCGGGCCGTCGAGCGGGCGATTGCCGCCCTCGGCTACGTCCCGAACCTCGCCGCCCGGAGCCTCGTCACCCGCCGGAGCGATTCGATCGGCCTCGTGATCCCGGAGCCGACCGGCTCCTTGACGAGCGACCCGTACTTTCCGCTCCTCCTCCGCGGGGTCAGCGCCGAGTGCTCGGCGGCCGGCCTCCAGCTCGTCCTCCTCATGCCCCAGTCCCGAGCCGAGGAGCAGCGGGTCGAGGCGTTCCTCGCGGCCGGCCATCTCGACGGCGCCCTCCTCGTCTCCCTCCACGGCAACGATCCGCTTCCGAAGCGGCTCCGCGAACGCGGCGTCCCTGTCGTCGTCGGCGGGCGCCCGCCCGCGGGTGCGAACGTCAGCTACGTCGACGTCGACAACGAGCACGGCGCCCGGACGGCCGTCGAGCACCTGATCGCGGCCGGGCGCCGGGTCGTGGCGATCATCGGCGGCCCGCTCGACATGCCGGCCGGGATCGACCGCCTCGCCGGGTACCGGCATGCCCGAGCGAACGCCGGCCTCCCCGTCGATCACAGCCTCGAGGTCCACGGCCCGTTCGTCCGCGAAACGGGCATCGAGGGGATGCGGGAGCTGCTCGCCCGGCGACCCGACATCGATGCGGTCTTCGCCGCCTCGGACCTCATCGCCGCCGGCGCTCTCCAGGAGATCGTCGCCTCAGGTCGGCGGGTCCCGGACGACGTCGCCCTCGTCGGCTTCGACGACTCCCCCCTCGCCGAAACCCTCCAGCCGCCGTTGACGAGCGTCCGCCAGCCGATCGAAGAGATGGGCCGCGAGATGACCCGGATCCTCCTCGGGGAGATCGCCTCGGCGACGGCGGTCCCCCGGCGGGTCATCCTCTCGACGCAGCTCGTCGTCCGGGCGTCGAGCGGGACCGTGACCCCGGCGGCAGCGACCGCGCCGGCGGAACGAACGTAGGGCGGCCTCGGCCGAGCGGGCCGGGGCCGCCCGGGTGGTTCGGGGCGTCCGCTACTTCATCCCCGGCAGGCCGTCGGGAAAGCCCGGAAAGCCCTTCTCGGGGGCGTTGAAGGCCCGGCGGATCTCGGGCTGGTTCAGGTAGTAGATGATGACCCCGCTGATCACGATCGAGATGAGCGCCGAACCCCAACTCGACGAGAAGACGATCCCGAGGGCGCCGAGGATCGCGATGACGATGTTCACGGCCGAGAGGACGACGCCGAGCTGCCAGGCCCAGGGTCGGAGGTTCCAGAACCCGTAGGCGAGGACGAGCTCGAGGACGGCCACGGCGAGGACGACGAGGCCGCCGATGACCGCGAGCCCGCCGATCGCCGCCCCGGCAGCACCGCCGATCATGCCGCCCGCCAGGCCGCCGACGCCGATGACGGCGAGCCCGCCGAGCAGGCCGAAGACGCCGCCGATGGCGGCCAAGATTGCCAGAATGGTGACACCCGTCGGTCGTGCCATCCTCATGACCTCCCTTCGCGTCGCCCGGCGGCCGATCGGCCGTAGCAGTGACGGCGACCCGTCATGGATACCCGATCCTCGCCCTCGGGGCAAGACCCTGTCGGATCTTCTGAGCATCCCAACGCCGGGCCGTACCGGTCGTCGTGCGGAGGGACCACCAAACCCGGGGCAGCGGCGTCGGGGATCGCCCGTTCGGCCGCTTCGGTGCGGACCGAACACCAAACGACGGGAACGAGGGCGGCCGGTGCCGCGCCGGCGGCCGGTCTGGTGTCCGGAGCACACGCCCTCCGGAGGGCCGGCCGGAGGACGGCACAGCAGAAGGGGTGCGCCCCAGACCTTGGTTGAGCAACGCCGACGCGACCGGGCGATCCCTCAGCCGCCCCGCCCCCCGGGCGGCGCTTCGACGTCAAAGGAAACGTCGAGGGCGTAGCGGTCGGCCGGATAGCGCGATTCGGTCGCCTCGATCCGCTTCCCGTGGGTGTCGACGATGACCCGCCGCTCGACGAGGAGCGGGCTCCCGACCCGGACGCCGAGGAGCCGGGCGTCGCTCCGCGTCGCCGCCTCGGCGCCGATCGTCGCGGTGCCGCGTCGGAGCACGATCCCGGCCGCCGCCAGCGCCTCGTGGAGGGAGCCGTGCTCGAGGTCGGCGGCCATGACCGCCGGAGCGCAGCGGACGTTCAGGACGGCGGTCTCGATGGCGATCGGCTCGTCGTCGGCGAGCCGGAGACGACGGAGGAAGACGATCGGCTCCCCGATCGGGACGGCGAGCGCCTCGGCCTCCCGCGGCCGTGCCGTCCGGATCTCCCGAGCCAAGAGGCGCGAGCTCGGGACGCGACCGCGGCGCTCCATCTCGGCCGTGAACGACATGAGCCGGTGGGCCTGCCGGTGGGCCGGCGGCTCCGCGACGAACGTCCCGCGCCCGGGGATCCGGACCGCCAGCCCCTCGTCGACGAGCTGCTGCATCGCGTTCCGGGCCGTCATCCGGCTGACCCCGAACTCCGCGCTCAGCGCGGCGTCCGACGGGAGCGGGTCGCCCGGCCGAAGGCTCGCGATCCGAGTCCGGAGGGCCTGCTCGATCCGCCGGTAGCGGGGCGCGTAATCGACGAGCCGTGCCATCGTCGGGGTTCGGGCCTCAGGCGCCGCCCGTGGGCACGCGATCCGGGACCGCTCCGCCCGGGGCACCGTCGCCCGCCGGGCGGACGCCCGCAGACCCGCGCCCGGGCGCCGTCCGTTCGGCGCCGTGGATCGCCGCCCCGATGGCGCCGGCCCAGGTCCCGAGCTCGGCGGTCACCAGCTCGACCTGCCCGAGGTCGGTCGTCGTGACCCGGCGCCGGAGCTCGGCCCGGATCGGCTCGAGGAGGAGCTCGCCGGCCTGGGCGACCCCGCCGCCGAGGACGACCCGATCGGGAGTGACGAGCGTCACGAGGTTCGCGATCCCGATCCCGAGGTACCGCCCGACCTGCCGGAGCCCGTCGAGGGCCCGCTCGTCGCCGGCCCGGGCCGCCCGGACCGCATCCTCGGGGGTCGCCGTCCCGCAGGCGTGGGCGATCTGATCGGCCCGGGCGTACGCCTCGAGGCAGCCGCGGTTGCCGCAGTTGCACCACGGCCCGTCGGGATCGATGGTCTGGTGGCCGACCTCGCCCGCGGTCCCATCGTGGCCCTGGTGGACACGGCCGTCGATGGCGATGACGCCGCCGACCCCCGTCCCCAGCGTGAGCCCGACCATCGAGCGCGCTCCGCGACCGGCCCCGAGCCGGAGCTCGGCGAGGCCGAAGGCCCGGGCATCGTTGACGAGGACGGTCGGGACGCCGAGGGCGGCCGAAACGGGGGCGGCCACCGGTCGCCCGGCCCAGGCGCCGGGGACGTTGACGAGGAAGCGGGTTGCCCCGCTCACCGGATCGTAGAGGCCGGGGACACCGATCCCGACCGAGACGATGCCCGGCCACGCCTCGAGGGCCGCCCGCCCGATCTCGACGAGCCGGCCGATGACGGCCTCCGGGCCCTCGTCGGCCCGGGTGGGACGCTGGCCCCGATCGAGGACCGCCCAGCGGGCGTCCGGCGCCCCCTCCACGCCACCCGAACCGGGATCGTGCTCGACGACCGCCCACTTCAGGTTCGTTGCTCCGAGATCGATCCCCAGGTGGCGCGACGACCGTGGCTCGGTCGCCGGGGCGGCCGCCTCCCCGGACTCCCCGGACCTCGCGTCAGCCATTCCCCTCCCCCGAAGCCCGGGCGTACGCCGCCGCGACGGCGAGGATGATGACCCCGTAGAGAATCTGGCGGACCGGCTGGGGCGCGTCGAGAACGGTCAGGAGCGTGACGAGGACGGTGAGGATCAGGGCCCCGACGATGCTCCCGCCGTAGCCGCCCCGACCGCCATAGATCGAGGTCCCGCCGATGACGACGGCGGCGACCGAGGGCAGGAGATACACGTCGGCGAGGGCGATCGTCGCCGACTGGGCGACCCCCGAGAGGGCAAGTCCGGCGAGCCCGGCCAAGAAGCCCGAGATGACGTAGACGACGAGGAGGACCTGCCAGGCTCGGACGCCCGAGAGGCGGGCGGCCGTCGGGTTGTCGCCGATGGCGTAGAGGAGCCGCCCGTAGCCGGTTCGCCGGAGCGCGAAGAGGATGAGGGCCGCGAGCGGGATGAACAGGAAGAGGCTGTTCGGGAAGAAGCCGAGGGATGTCCCGGAGAAGAGGGCCGCCAAGGGTGCCGGAACGGCCGCCGCACTCGCGATGGCGAGGACCTGGTAGACGGTCAGGAAGCCGACGACGACGAGCCCCATCCCGAGGGTCATGATGAGCGGGTGGACCGCGAAGATCCCGACCCCGATGCCGTTGGCGAGCCCGACGAGGACCGCCGCCCCGAGGCCGAGGAGGATCGCCACGAGATCGCCCTGACGCGCCGACTGGGTCGCCGTCACGTAGGCCGCCATGGAGGCGACCGAGGCGACCGAGAGGTCGATACCGCCCGTCAGCATGACGAGGGTCTGGGCCGCGGCGAGGATCGCGAGCGGCGTCGCGAAGAGGATCGTCGTCGAGATCCATGACGGCGAGACGATGCCGGGCCGGACGAGCTGGAGGAGGACGACGAGCCCGACGAGGAGGGCGAAGAGCGGCACGACCGGCTGGCTGCGAAGGGCCGCGGCGCGGTCGAGGATCGAGCGGCCGCCGGTGGCCGGCTCCCGGGCCGGGGCGTTCATGCCCGCCTCCGTCGAAGCGTGAGGAGACCCGCGACCATGACGACGAGGACCATGATGCCGCCTTGGATCATCGTCGAGTAGTTGGGATCGACGCCGAGGAACACGAGGTCGGTTCGAATGAGCGAGAGGACGTAGGCCGCGACGATCGGGCCGACGACGCCGCCGCGGCCGCCGGCCAGGTTCACCCCACCGAGGACGATCGCCGCGACGCCGGCGAGGGTGTACGCCCCGACCGTCGGCGTCCCGATCCCGGTTGCCGCCGTCAGGGCCAACCCGGCCGCGCCCGAGAAGAGCCCACAGAGCGCGTAGGAGGCGACCTTCGTTCGGGCGACGTTCACGCCGCTTCGGAAGGCGGCGAGGCGGTCGCTCCCGACGGCGTAGAGGGCAAGGCCGAGCTTCGTCCGCCGGAAGGGGAGCCAGATGGCGGCGACCACGACGATCAGGGCCACGAGGGCCATCGGCAGCTCGTCGACGAGAAAGCCGCCCCGCACGAGACCCTTCAGCCAGTCCGGCGCCCCGCCGCCCTGGCTCGGGAGGATGAGGAGCGCGACGCCGCCCCAGACGTAGAGCATTGCCAGGGTGACGACGATGTCGGGGACCCGGCTGAGGACGACGACGAGCCCGTTCACCGTTCCGAGGACGAGCCCGAGGAGGAGGACCCCGAGGGCCACGGCGACCGTCACCTCCGTGCTCGCGTCCTTCATGAGGACCGCCGCCGTGACGTTCGTCACCGCGATCATCGAGCCGACCGAGAGATCGATCCCCCCGGCGATGACCGCCGCGGCTTGGGCGACCGACGCGAGGGCGAGCGGCAGGGCGGCGATCGCCAGGGTCTCGAGATCGAAGGCCCCGAAGGTCGGTCGGACGAGCCGCGTGAACACGAGGAGGGCGAGGAAGAGCCCGACGAGGCTGAGCGTCCACGTGTTCCGGCGGGCGGTTCGCCGGAGGACGGCGCTCAGCGCCTCCCGGCCGACGAGCGCGGCGGTCGCGTTCATGCCAGCGTCCCTCCGGCCGGCTGCGGCGCCGCGGCCGGCGGCACCCCCTCGCGCTCGACGGCGACCGGAAGCCCGTGGGCGACGCGGAGGAGCGTCTCCTCGTCGGCCTCCGCCGCCGGGACCTCGCCGACGACCCGACCACCGAAGATGACGATGGCCCGGTCGCAGGCGAGGGCGATCTCCCCGAGCTCCGACGTGTAGAGGACGACCGAGGCGCCGGCGGCGGCGAGCTCTCGAAGGAGCTGGTAGATCTCGCGCTTCGTTCGGACGTCGATGCCCCGGGTCGGGTCGAAGCAGAGGAGCGTCCGGCTCCCGAAGGCGAGCCAGCGGGCGATCGTCACCTTTTGTTGGTTGCCGCCCGACAGGCGGCGGACCTCGGCGGCGGCCCGGGTGTCGATCTGGAGCCGGCGGATCGCCTCGTCGACCCGGCGGCGCTCGGCGGCCATCGGGATCGGGCCCCAGGCCCGCGGCCGGGCCACGAACGGGAGGGCGATGTTCTCGTGGACCGATCGCTGCGGGAGGAGCGCCTCGAGACGATTCGCGGGCACGTAGACGAGGCCGGCCCGGATCGCGTCACCGGGGTGCCGGAAGCGGACCGGCCGGTCCTCGACGAGGATCTCGCCGCCCTCGGGACGCTCGGCGCCCGAGAGGACGGCAAAGAGCTCGTCCTGGCCTTGACCTTCGAGGGCGACGATCCCGAGGACTTCGCCGGCGCGGGCTTCGAAGGAGACGTCCTGGAGCTTGCGCCCGGCCCGGAGGTTCCGAACGGCCAGGCGCGCCGGGCCGGCGGTCCGTTCCGGGGCGACCGTCCGCTCGACCACCGGCCGCTTCGTTGCGCCGTTCATCGCCGGCCCGAGCATGAGGCCGAGGATCTCGTCCTCGGCGCCGGGCCGGACGTCGAGGACACCGACCGTCTCGCCGTCCCGAAGGACCGTCGCCCGGTGGCAGAGGAGGGTGACCTCGATGAGCCGATGCGAGATGAAGACGATCGCCCGCTCCCCGCCCCGCTGGCGCCGGATCACCTCGATGACCCGTTCGGTCAGGTCGGCCGGGAGCGCCGCGGTCATCTCGTCGAGGAAGAGGACGAGGGGCTCTGCGGCGAGCGCCCGGGCGAGGTCGAGGATCCGGAGGGTCGGGAGGGGGAGCTCCCGGGCGAGGGCGTGGAGATCGAGGTCGGAGATCCCGAGCTCCCGGACCCAGGCCAGGAACGGCTCGAGCGGTGTCGAGGTGAGGGTGAGGTTCGCCGCGACATCCAGGTCGGGGATGAGCGAGGGCTCCTGGTACACGGAGACGAGCCTGGAGCGGCGCGCCTCGGCCGGCGAGCCGATCGACCGCTCTTCGCCCTGGACGACGAAGCGACCGGCATCGGGCCGGACGGCGCCGGTCAAGATCTTGACGAAGGTGCTCTTGCCGGCCCCGTTCGCGCCGAGGAGGGCATGGACCTCCCCCGGCCGGACGGCCAGGGAGGCGCCGCGGAGGGCGGCGACGGCGCCGTAGTGCTTGACGACGCCGGTCGCTTCGAGGAGCAGGTCGGTCATGGAACTCGCCGTACGGTCGTGGTTGGTGTCGGATGCGTGGTGCGAAACGGAGGGTGCCGGAGCTCGGCACCCTCCGTCCGCGACTGGCTGGGCCGAGTGTGAGGGAGCTTACTCGCCCGGGCCCTTGCAGGCGAGGAGATCCTCCTTTGTGTAATGGGTCCAGTTCGGGATCGTGTAGTTCACGCCGTAGTAGTCGTCGAGGGCCGGGTCGAAGGCGGCCTTGAGCTTCGCCATGCCCTCGTCGGTCGTGTTGTCCCAGACCTCGGGGGTCAGCTTGATCTCCCGCTCGGCCGGCTTCTGGCCGTTCAGGATCTGGAGGGCGAGAGCGATCCCAGCCCCGCCGACGGGCGGCGGGTTCGTGACGGCGGCCCCGACGAGGCCGTTCGGCTTCTCGCTGACGAGCTGGCCGACGAACTTGTTGTTGTCGGCGCCGACGATGGGGACGAAGGGCTTGTTCGCGGTCTTGTAGGCGTCGACGATGACGGCGTCGATGCCCGAGGTCCAGATGCCGTCGATCTTCGTGCCGGCGTTGAAGAGGTCCTGGATCTGCTGGGCCGCCGGGGCCTGTGACCAGTTCGTGAAGGTCTCGGCGACGATCTTGATGTTCGGGTACTCGGCGAGGGCCCGCTTGAACCCGTTGTCACGGTCGGTGTCGGCGGGGACGCCCTGGATGCCGCGCATGTAGACGACGTTGCCCTTGCCGCCGAGCTTCTCGAACAGCCACTTGGCGCCGAGGTAGCCGTACTCCTCCTGGTTGTTCGAGAGGACGTACGCCGTCGGCTCGGAGACGGACTGGTCGACCGCCACGACGACGATCCCGCGATCGGTCGCCTGCTTGATGACGTCGTTCAGGGCGTTGAGATCGGTCGGGTTGAGGACGATCGCGTCGACGCCGGCCGAGATGAGCGTCCGCAGGTCCTCGATCTGGCCGGCCGTGTCGGTCGTCCGGTTGATGATCGTGAGCTTCGCGACCTGGCCGGAGACCTTCGCCTCGGCCTTCATCGAGCAGATCATCTCCTCGCGCCAGCCGTTGCCCTGGAGGGTGTTGGAGATGCCGATGTTGTAGGCCTTGGCTGCCTCCGTCGGCGAGGCGACCGGCGAGGGCGACGCGCCGGCCGAAGCGGCCGGGGTCGGCGAGGCGCCTCCGCCACAGGCGGCGCCGACGACGGCGACCGCGGCCAAGGCCACGATCAGCCGTCCGAACCGAGATGGGGACTTCATGCGTGTTCTCTCCTCCTTGCCGTGACCGGGACCGAGACGGCCGCCGGTCGGTCGATCCTGAGCCGGTGTGACAGCGTCGTTCGTTCCCGTACTCACCTCCTCGTCACTGATCGATGGCCCGGGCGAGCCGCCGGGCGTGCTCTCGGTAGGCCTGGTCGAAGAGCGTCCGCGACCGCTCCGGCCCCACGACGGACGACCGGGTCAGGACCGGCGGGAGGGCACCCCGCTCGGCGAGGAGCTCGGCGGCGCGGACCTTGATGGAGTTGACGATGGCGACGGCGGCGATGGTCGAGCCGGGGCCGACGGGGGTCTCGACCCCGTCGAGGGTGCAGAGGGCGTCGGCGTGCGGCGTGCAGAGGTCGATGACGAGATCGGCCTCGTCGAGGAGCCGGGTGCCGACGGCGGGGTCCGGCTCGACGGCGAGGGACTGAGCCGTCGAGGTCACGGCGATGACCCGGATCCCGCGGGCGCGCGCCCCCCGGGCGATCTCGACCGGGACAGCCGAGAGCCCGCTCGCCGAGAAGACGATCATGACGTCGGTCGGGGCGAACCGGAAGTTCGAGAGGATGACCTCGGCCAGGCCCGGGACCCGCTCGATGAACATCGCCTGCCGCTGGCCGTTCGCCCCGACGACCTGGGTGTGGAAGGTCATCGAGAGCTCGACGATGGGGTTGAAGCCCGGGTACGAGCCGTACCGGGGGAACATCTCCTCGACCGGGATCCGGGAGTGGCCGGTCCCGAAGAGGTGGACGAGGCCGCCCGCGGCGATCGCCTCGGCACACCAGCGGCTCGCCGTCTCGATCGCCTCGGCCTGACTGGTCGCGAGTCGCTCGAGAAGGGCCGTGGCTTCCCGGAGCCAGCGGAGGGCCGGGGCCGCGGCGGCTTCGAGCCCGGTCTCGGCTGCGGCCGGGATCGGCGCCCGTCGCTCGTTCGTCGTCATCGCCGCCCTATTCCTCCGCCCCGTCGGCGGGCCGGCCGACCGCGGAGGGCGCCGCCGTCGCCGCCGGCTCGGCGCCGCTCGCCCGGGCGAGGAAGTCGTCGAGGATCGCCTTCGTCGCCGTCGCCCCGACCCGGGTTACCCCGAGCTCGAGGACGGCGAGGAGGGCATCGAGGGTCCGGACCCCGCCGGCGGCCTTGACCCCGACGTGGGGCGAGACGGTCCGCCGCATGAGGACGAGGTCCTCGCGGGTCGCCCCGCCCGGCGCGAAGCCCGTCGAGGTCTTCACGAAGTCGGCCCCGGCCGCTTCCGCGAGCCGACAGCCGCGGACCTTCTCGTCGTCGGTGAGATAGCAGTTCTCCAGGATGACCTTGACGATGGCCCCGGCTTCGTGGCCGACCTCGACGACGGCGGCGATGTCGGCCCGGACGTCGTCGTCGCGCCCGGAGCGGAGGGCGCCGATGTTGATGACCATGTCGAGCTCGCGTGCGCCGTCCTCGAGGGCCCGCCTCGCCTCGAAGACCTTCGTCGCCGTCGTGTGGCTGCCGTGGGGGAAGCCGACGACGGTCCCGACGGCGACGTCGGTGCCGGCAAGGAGCCGGACGGCGCGGGCCACGTCGGCCGGCCGTACGCAGACCGAGGCGACGTCGTATTCGGCGGCGAGTCGACAGCCGTCCTCGACGAACCGGTCGTCGAGCTCGGGCCGGAGGAGGGAGTGATCGATCGCCTTCGCGACGTCGCGGTACGTCCAGCGACCGACGGTGGCGGTGGTTCGCGTGGCGGTCATCGTCGCCTCACTTGCAGTAGGGCCGAAGGACGTCGCGGGCGATGAGGAAGCCGCGCTTGACGAGCTCGTCGGTCCCCTCGAACTTGCGGTCCTCGTGCTCGATGATGCAGTCGCCGGCGTAGCCGACCTGGTAGAGGGCGGCGAAGATCCGCGACCAGTTCACCTCGCCGAGCCCCGGCAGCCGCGGGACCTGCCAGCCGATCCCGCCCGAGAGCGTCCCGCGCTCGTAGAGGCCGTCGCGGTTGATCTCGAGGTCCTTCGCCTGGAAGTGGAGAATGTGCGGCCCGAACTCGCGGATGAAGCGCTCCGCGTCGATCATGAGCCAGACGAGGTGGGAGGGATCGAAGTTCAGGCCGATGGTGTCGCCCCAGGTCTCGATGATCCGGCGCCAGATGTACGGCGACCAGGCGATGTTGTGACCGGCCGGCCACTCGTCCCGGGAGAAGATCATCGGGCAGTTCTCGATCGTGATCTTCACCCCGTTGTCGCGGGCGAAGGCGACGATGTCCGGCCAGACGGTGAGAGCGACCTCCCAGTTCTCGTCCTGGGTCTTGTTCTGGTCGCCGCCCATGAACGTGTTGACGAGCGGGACGCCCATCTTCCGGGCGGCGGTGATGACGTGCCTGAGGTGGCCGATGACCTGCTCGCGGTGGGCGGGGTCGGGATGGAGGGGGTTCGGGTAGTAGCCGAGGCCGGAGATGGCGAGGCCCTTCGATCGGAGCTCGTCGACGATCTCCGTCGCCTGGCTCTCGGAGAGGTTCGCGACGTCGATGTGGGAGGTCCCGGCGTAGCGGCGGGTCGGGCCCGTCGTCCGCGGCCAGCAGGCGATCTCGAGGACCTCGAAGCCGGCCTCGGCGGCCCAGTCGGCGACCTCCATGAGCGGCGTGTTCGGGAACGGCGCGGTCAAGAACCCGAGCTTCATCGTTCGTTCGCCTCCGTGCGACGTGGCTTCAACTGCGGGACGGGGTGGCGGATCCGGGGTCGCTCGCGGTCGGGGTCGCCTCGGCGGAGCGCGCGACGGCGACCCAGCGGCCTTCGCGCGCCGAGCGGGCGATCGCCTCGCCGACGAGCATCTCGTCGTGGCCGTCGGCGAAGGTCGGGTAGGCGGGGGTGTCGGGCGGCCCACCGGCGGCGACCGCCGTGTAAACGGCCCGGTAGAGGGCCCGGAAGGTGTCGGCGAAGCCCTCGACGTGACCGGCGGGCAGGTGGGCGGCGGCGGCACCGGGAGCGGTCATGAGGGCCGGGTTTCGAAGGAGGAGCTCGTTCGGGCGGTCGCGGTGGCCGAGCCAGAGCTCGTCGGGACGCTCCGAATCCCAGGCCGCGGCGGCCGCCGAGCCGTCGATCTCGTAGGCGAGGGAGTTCTTGCGGCCCGGGCTGACCTGGGAGACGGCGAGGAGGCCGCGGGCGCCATTGGCAAAGCGGAGGAGGATCGTCGCCGCGTCCTCGGTCCGGATCTCGCGGGGAACCGCCTCGCCCGAGCGCTCGACGGCGAAGGTCTCGACGGGACCGGTCGGCTCGAGGTGGACGGGCACGAATGTCGCCAGGTCGGCCATGACCTCGGTGACGGGCGACCCGGTCAGGAAGGTGAGAAGGTCGAGCCAGTGGCTGCCGATGTCGCCGACCGCCCGGAGGGCGCCGCCCCGCTCGGGCTGGAGACGCCAGTTCCAGTCGCCGGGGTAGAGGAGCCAGTCTTGGAAGTAGCGACCGGTGACGAGCCGGATCTCGCCGAGGGCGCCGTCGGCGATGGCGCCGCGGAGGTGCTGGTTCAGGGGATAGAAGCGGATGTTGAAGTTGACGGCGTGGACGACGCCCGCCGACTCGGCCCGTCGGAGGAGCTCGGCCGACTGCTCGGCCGTCATCGCCAGCGGCTTCTCGCAGACGACGTGCTTGCCGGCGGCGAGGATCTCGACGACCTGGGGGTAGTGGAGATCGTTCGGGGAGGCGACGTGGACGACCTCGACCCGGTCGTCGGCGAGGAGATCGGCGAGATCGTCGTAGGCCCGCGGGAGACCGAGCTGCTCGGCGCGCCGGCGACCCCGCTCCGGGGTCGAACCGAGGAGGCCGCGGACCGAGACGCCGAGGCGCCGGAGCGCCTCGATGTGGACCGTCCCGATGAAGCCGCCGCCGATGACGGCCGCCCCGATGTCGCTGATCCGCCGCATGACTGGCGAGTCTCCTTTCCTCCGACGCGCTCCCACGATCGAGGCGCGGTCGCCTCGCTGAGCCGCGACCGCCAGAGCGACCGTCCTCGCGACGGTTTGCCGCTCCGCCGGGCGATCTGCGGCGCACCTGGTGGTTCCGGCGATCGACTGGTCGTCTATACGGCTAGATCGGCGCTCACGGCCACGTCCGTACCGAGAGCCGCGAGAGTCCAGGCGATCGCCGGGCTTTTGAATCAGAATGCATGGGACTTCGTTTTGTCAAGAGCCAAAGCGGATCTGGGCCGCAGGGTGCACCCGGCGTATGATCCGTGCGATGGCAGTCGACGACCCAGCTCCTGCGCGCCGAGGCGGACGTCCGCGACCGTCGCCTTCGATCACCCCGCGGGCACCGCTGCCCGAGGAAACCCTCGACGCCCTCGTCGTCGTCCTCGACGAGATCCGCCTCGGGCGCTCGCGATCGCGGTCGGAGATCGTCGCCCGGACGGGGCTGAGCCGGGCCATCGTCGCCCAGCGAGTCGGCGAGCTCATCGAGCGCGGGCTCGTCGTCGAGGGCGACCTCGGGCCGTCGACCGGCGGGCGACCGCCGCGCCAGCTCGCCTTCCGGGCCGACGCCGGCCACGTCCTCGTCGCCGATTTCGGGGCGACGAGCCTCGACGTCGCGCTCACGACCCTCGACGGGACGATCCTCGCCCACTACGACGAGCCGGCCGACATCGCTGACGGGCCGGAGCGCTGCTTGAAGCGGGTCGATGAGCTCTTCGAGCAGCTCCGCTCCTCGCGCCGGAACCTACCCGGCCGCCTCTGGGGGATCGGGATCTCCGTGCCCGGACCGGTGGAGTTCCGGACCGGACGGCCGATCTCGCCGCCGATCATGCCCGGCTGGGACGGCTATCCGGTCCGGGAGCGATTTGCCCAGCGCTACCACGCTCCGGTCTGGGTCGACAACGACGTGAACGTCATGGCCCTCGGCGAGTGGCGGGCGGGGATCGCCGTCGGCCACGACAACGTCGTCGTCGTGAAGATCGGGACCGGGATCGGGGCCGGCATCATCAGCGACGGCCGACTCCACCGGGGGTCCCAGGGCTGCGCCGGCGACGTCGGTCACATCCAGGTCGTCGACGACCCGGCGGTGATCTGTCGCTGTGGCAACGTCGGCTGCCTCGAGGCGCTCGCCGGCGGCGCTGCCCTCGGGCGCGACGGGCTCGCCGCCGCGCGCGAAGGGCGGAGCGAGTTCCTTCGGGCGGCCCTCGACCGGAACGGCACGGTCACGGCCCGGGACGTGGCGATGGCGGCGTCCTTCGGGGACCCGATCGCCCACGCGCTCCTCGTCGAAGCCGGGCGACGGATCGGCCGGATGCTCGCCTCGATCGTGAACTTCTTCAACCCGTCCCTCGTCGTCATCGGTGGCGGGGTCGCCCAGAGCGGCGACACCCTCCTCGCGGCGATCCGGGAGGTCGTCTACCGCCGCTCGCTCCCGCTCGCCACCCGGGAGCTCGTGATCCAGCGCTCGTCCCTCGGCGGGTTGGCCGGCGTCATCGGCGACGCGGCGATGGTCGTCGACCAGCTCTTCGCCCGGGAGTCGATCGCCCAGTGGGTCGAGGCGGGCGAGCCGTCGGGGATGCCCGAGGTCGCGACGGCGGCGAACTGACCGGTCGGGCCCACGGTCTGGACCTCCCGGCCCGGTCCGGCCCTCGGCACGAAGACGACGGCCCCGGGCCGTTGACGGACCCGGGGCCGCGTGGCGACCGAGGCGCCGCGCCGGTCAGGCGCCGGCGACGACCCGATCGATGAAGTCGCCGGTCGTCGGGTCCTTGAGGATGAGCTTCTCGCGCCCGTCCGGGAGGATCTCCCGCTTGATGACGACGAGTCCCTCCCGGTACTCGGGGGTGATCTCGATCTTCGGGGCCGGGCCGCCTCGCCATTCGAAGAGCTCGACCGGCTCCCAGGCGTGGCGCTTGGCCGAGCGGTAGGCGGCGTCCATGATCGCGTTCACGACGTAGCCGTCGTAGAACGTCTCCATGGGCGCCCGGCCGGCGTCGATGGCGTCGAACATGTCCTTGAACATGTCGACGTAGCCGAGCTCGGAAACCTCGTCACCGACCGGGAAGAGCCAGCCGGCACTCGTCTCGGCCTTCTCGGCGACGTAGCCGGCCGAGCCGCCGGCCGTGAACATCTCGAAGCCGGTCCGGAGGAAGTGGTTGATCCAGATCGTGCCGTGGGTTCCGGCGACCTCGTCCCGGAGGTCCATCCCGCCCCGGAACGTCCAGCTGACCTCGAACTGACCGGTCGCCCCCGATTCGAATCGGATGAGGGCGACGGCGTTGTCCTCGTCGGCGATGGGGTGGACGAGGGTGTCGGCCGTACAGAGGACCTCGAGCGGTCGGTTCCCCTTGCCGACGAAGTTCCGGATGATCTCGATGCAGTGGCAGCCGAGGTCGATGATCGCGCCGCCGCCGGTCAGCCGGCCGTCCCAGAACCAGGCGGAGTGGGGCCCGGGGTGTGTCTCGCGGGATCGGACCCAGGTGACCTGGCCGATCGCCCCAGCCTTCACCGAGTCGAGGGCCTTGAGCGTCTTCGGCGTGTAGCAGAGATCCTCCAGGTAGCCGGCGAAGACCCCTGCCCGCTCGACGGCCTCGAGCATCCGGCGGGCCTCCTCGGCGTTCCGGCCGAGCGGCTTCGTGCAGAGAACGGCCTTGCCCGCAGCCGCGGCCGCCGTCACTGCCTCTTCGTGGAGGTGGTTCGGCAGCCCGACGACGACGACGTCGGTCTCGGGGTGGTTGATAGCGGCCGCCAGGTCGGTCGTGTGCTCGGGGATGCCCCAGCGCTCGGCGAAGGCGCGACCGCGCTCCTCGGTTCGGGAGTAGACGACCCTGACCCGATCGAGGCCGCGTCGACCGTGGAGGGTCATCGTGTAGAAGTCGCCGATCAGCCCGGTCCCGAGCATCGTGATCCGATGGGGATTCATCGTCGTTCCCTCGCCATCTGGATGGTGGATCGGTCGAGGACGCGGGTCCGTGAGCGGACCGATTGTAGGTCGCCGACGGCGGCCGCGGGCGACCTCAGCGCCCGAGCCGACCGGCCGCGGTGGGCCGGCCGCGGTGGGCCGGCCCCGGCGGGCGGCCGGGCCGCAGTATCCTCGCCGTCATGCGTGACGGTTCGCCCCGACGCTGGCTCCGCGCCCGGCTCGCCCGGGGCGGTCGGATCGTGGACGACGGGCTCGTCCGGATCGACGCGGATCGGATCGGCTGGATCGGGCGCCCTGGCGAGGCCCCCGACGGGGCCCGGGCCGCGGACCGGATCGACGGGATCCTCGCCCCCGGCTACGTCGACGTCCACTGCCACGGCGGGGGCGGGATCGACGTCCTCGGCCCCGGGATCGAGGCGCTCCTCCGCGGGGGGCGGCGGGTCGTCGCCGAGACGGCGGACGCGCTCCGCGCCTTCGCGGCGTTCGAAGCTCGCCGAGGCGTCGCGGCCGTCGTCCCGACGGCGGTCTCGATCCCCCTCGAGGCGATCCCGACCTGGCTCCGGGGCGTGGCGCTGGCTCGGCGGCTCCAGGCGGCCGAGCGGCGCCGGGCCGTGGCGGCGGGGCGGCCGGGCCCGGCTGAGGCAGCGATCCTCGGAGCAAACCTCGAGGGTCCGGCCCTGGCCCACGGTCGGCGCGGCGCCCACGATCCTGCCTTCCTCGTCACGCCGCGGCGCCTCCTCGAGCGGCTCGCGGGCGAGACGGTCGCCCGTCGGGTCCTGCGGATCGTGACGATCGCCCCCGAAGGGGACGGCGGGCTCGAGGCGGTGGCCGCCCTCGCCCGGCTCGGGGTCGTCGTCTCGGTCGGCCACACCGACGCCTCCGCCCCGGTCGCCCGGGCGGCGTACGCCGCCGGCGCCCGGAGCACGACCCACCTCTTCAACGCCATGCCGCCGCTCCACCACCGCGCCCCCGGACCGATCGGGGCGGTCCTCGCCGACGGGCGCGCGTACGCGGAGCTCATCGCCGACGGGGTCCACGTCGACCCGCTCCTCATCGCCCCGCTCGTCCGGATCTTCGGGCGACGGCTCCTCTTCGTCTCGGACGCCATCGCGCTCGCCGGATTCGGCGACGGGACGACCCGGATCGGACCCCTCGAGGTGACGGTCCGGGGCCGGGAGGCGCGGCTCGCCGACGGGACCCTCGCCGGGTCGGTGACGCCGCTCGACGAGGCAGTCTCGGTCGCGGTCGGCGCCGGGGTGCCGCTCCCTCGGGCGCTGGCCGCGGCGTCTGAGGTCCCGGCACGGCTCCTCGGACTGGGGCGCGTCGGCGCCCTCCGGCCGGGCGCCCGGGCCGACTTCGTCGTGGTCGACGAGGCGGGGCAGCGGCGTCAGGTCGTCCTGGGCGGCGAGGCGGTCGAGACGGAGGTCGAGCCGGCGTGACGGGGTGGGCTCGGCCGAGAACGGGTCGCGCCCGGCCGCAGACCGGCGTGTTCGTTGGCGTCGCGGAAGCATCGCTATTTCTGTGCTGGCTTCGGCCGCCACGGGCCGGGGTCGACGGGCTGCGGCGACGCGTCGGGACCAGGAGTGGTTCCAGGTTCCGTCGAGCCGCAGGGGGCGCACGTGGAGGAGGGGGCTGGCTCCGCGCCGGAACCGGCGCATGCCGGGCGCCGTGAAGCGACGGGCGATGGCGAGGTCGATCGCCGTCGCCATCGGGCCGGAGGAGGCGAGGGAGACGAGCCGGTCGTTCTCGATCCGGGGGCGCCCGGTGCCGCCTCGGCTGCCCAGCCGGCAAGGAGCTCGCCGAGCCGCTCGGTGTCGCGGCGGG
>JBHOQO010000061.1:0-8573 GCA_042408925.1 Chloroflexota bacterium
CGCCGCGGCGGTCGGGCTCGTGGCAGCGCGTCGGTTCCGGGCGACGACCGAGCGCGGCCCGACTCGTCGCCGGCGGGCGTTCGCCGCGGTGGCGACGGCGGTGATCGTCGGCGGCGCCGCCGTCCTCGGCCTCGTAGCCGAGCAGGCGCCCGGGACCGGCGACCTGATCGGCTGGCTCGGCTCGGCTGCCGGCGGCCTTGCGCGAGGCGAGACGGGCGGCCTCTTCCTGGGACTCGCCGTCTGGCGGGGGACGCGCCACGGCGACCCCGAGACCGACGACCTCGTGACGGCGGGCCTCGTCGGATGGGGGACCCCGCTCCTCGCCGTCCCCTGGCTCGTCGGCGGGCTGCGCCCCGGCCCCGGCTTCGCCGCCGTCGCGCTCCTCGACACGCTGACGTTCGCGGCCGCGGGGCTCGTCGCCGTCGGCCTGACCCGCCTCGAGGCGCTCGACCGTTCGGTCGGTCTCGACTGGCGCGGGAACCGGGCCTGGCTCGCCCTCCTCGTCGCCGTCGCCGGCGGTACGACCCTCGTCGCGCTCCCGGCGGCGCTCGTCGTCGGGGCCTCCCTCGAAGCGATCGGGGCGGCGCTCGCGAGCCCGGCGGCGGCGGCCGCCCGGGCCGCCGGACGGATCGTCGGCGCCCTCGGCGGCGTCGGCGGCTCCGGGGGCGGCTCGGGACCCGCGTCAGGCGGGGAGGTCGGCGGTTCGCCGTCCGGGATGGCGGGCGTCCCGGACGTCTCGGTGCCGAGCGTCGTCGTCGGTCTCGCGGCGGTCATGTTCGCCCTCGGCCTCGTCGTCGTCGCGTACCGGCTCTGGCTCCGCGTCCGCGGCGGCCGACCCTCGCCCGAGCCGGCACCGACCCTCCCCGAGGAACGCCGGATCCGGTTCCCGCGCCCGGCCGTCCGCTTCGCGATGCCCGGCCTCGGGATCGGCCTCGGCCGTCGGGGTCGGGGTCGCCCGGCGACGGCGACCGAGGCGTACCTCGACCTCGTCGCCCGGCTCGGCACCGACTCGCCGGCCGGCCGGCGACCGAGCGAATCGCCGGCCGCCCACGCTCGGCGCCTGCGGCGGGCCGGCGTCGGGTCGTTGCGCCTCGACCTCCTCGCCGCCGACGTCGCCCTCGAGCGCTTCGGCGACCGCCGGCTACCGGCGGCCGAGCTCCGGCGGGCTCGCGAGCGGGCGCGCAACCCGAGGCTCGCCGGTGACGGAGGAGCGCGGTGAGCGCCGTCGACGAGCGCTCCGTCGGCGTCCCCGAGGAGCCGGCCCGGGCCTGGTTCACGCCGGGTGTCCGAGGGATCGGCCTGGCGAGCCTCCTCTCCGATCTCGGTCATGAGGTCCCGACGACGCTTCTGCCCGCCTTCCTCTCCTCCGTCCTGGGGGCGCCGGCCGCCGCCCTTGGCCTCATCGAGGGCCTGGCCGACGGCCTTTCGGGTTTGGCGAAGATCGTCGGCGGCCCGCTCGCCGATGCGCCCGAGCGGCGGCGCTCGATCGCCGTCGGCGGCTACACGCTGACCGCGGTCCTGTCGGCGGCGATCGGGCTCGCCGGCGCCGTCTGGCAGGTCGGCGTCCTGCGAACCGGGGCCTGGATTTCGCGTGGCTTTCGGACCCCGGCCCGGCAAGCCCTCCTCGCCGATGCCGTCGACCGGCGCGCGTACGGCCGGGCGTACGGCTTCGAGCGGGCGATGGACAACCTCGGCGCCGTGCTCGGGCCGGTGGCGGCCCTCGTTCTCGTCAGCCTCCTCGACGTCCGGACGGCGATCCTCGTCTCGGTCGTGCCGGGCCTCCTCGCGGGTGCCGCCATCGTCTACGCCATCCGCCACATCCATGCCGCGCCCCCTGCGCGGGCGACGCAGCCCCGAAGCCGGGGTCTGGGTCTCCCCGTCCGCACGCTTCTTCAGGGCCGCCTTCGCCGCGCCTTCTACGTCGTGGGCGCCTTCGAAGTCGGAAACGTCGCGGCGACCCTCCTCATCCTGCGAGCGACGGAGGTCTTTACTGCGGCGGGCCGAGCCGACGCGGCCCAGCTCGCCGTCGCCCTCTACGTCGCCTACAACGTCGCCGGGACGCTGGCGAGCGTCCCCTTCGGGCGACTCGGGGATGCTCGCGGTTTCACCGCGCCGCTCCTCGTGGGGTTCGCCCTCTTCGGCGGGGCGTACGGCGCCTTCGCCCTCGGGCCGACCGATCCGCTCGTCCTCGGAGCTGCCTTCGTGGCCGCCGGCGTGGGCATCGGGATCGTCGAAACGGGCGAGCATGCGATCGTCGCCTCGGCCGCCCCGCCGGAGGCGCGAGGCTCGGCCTTCGGACTCCTGGCGGGGACCCAGAGCTTCGGCGATTTCGCCGCCAGCGGGATCGTCGGCGTCCTCTGGAGCCTCGCCGGGGGGACGGTCGCCTTCGCGTACGCCGCCGCCTGGATGGTCGTTGCCTTCCTCCTCGCCGTCTTCGTCCGGCCGGGCCGCTGACGAATGCCCGAGACCGGGCGATGACCCCAGGGGCCGCCAGTTGACCGGCACCTCGGGGGCCTCTATCCTTCCCTTCGGCGATGGTGTCCGCCGAGACGGAAACCTCCGTCTGAACCGCCTCAAACGGCTGATGGCCCCTGATCGTTCGACGATCGGGGGTCGTTCGATTCCCGGGCCAGATGGAGGTGGTCGGCGTGGACAACGTCTACCTTGTCGCCGCGCTTTGGATCGGCATCGCGCTCGCTGCGAGTCTCATCTCGATTCGACTCGGGGTCTCGGTCGCCCTCATCGAGATCGGGCTGGGGATCGTCGCCGGGAACGCCATCGGCCTCAGGACGACCCCCTGGATCGACGTCCTAGCCGGCTTCGGGTCCGTCATCCTCACGTTCCTCGCCGGCGCCGAGATCGACCCGGCCTCCCTCCGGCGTCATCTCCGGGCGAGCCTCGCCATCGGGGCCGTCTCGTTCGCCGCACCCTTCGCGGCGGCGTGGGTGTTCGCCTATGTCGTCGCCGGTTGGGACATGGCGGCGAGCCAGATCGCCGGCGTCGCGCTCTCGACGACCTCGGTCGCCGTCGTCTACGCGGTCATGGTCGAATCCGGGCTCGCCGGCGCGGAGATCGGCAAGCTCATCCTCGCCGCTTGCTTCGTGACCGACCTGGGGACGGTCGTGGCGCTGGGGATCCTCTTCGCGAACGTGAGCCCGCTCCTCGTCCTCTTCGGGATCGTCGCGGCGGCGGTTCTCCTCACCGTCGGCCGGGTGACGCGCTGGTTCGTGGAGCGGTTCCCGAACCGCGTCTCGGAGCCCGAGACGAAGTTCCTCCTGTTCGTCCTCTTCGCCCTCGGCGGCCTCGCCTCGACGGCGGGGAGCGAAGCCGTCCTGCCGGCGTACCTCCTGGGTCTCGCGGCGGCGGGCGTCCTGGCCGAGAGCCGGATCCTGGTGACGCGGATCCGGGCGACGGCGTTCAGCCTCCTCACGCCCTTCTACTTCATCAAGGCGGGGCTCTTCGTCTCGCTCCCTGCGGTCGCCGCCGGGATCGGCCTCATCGCCGTGCTCTTCGCGGTGAAGGTCGGAACGAAGACGATCGGGGTTTGGCCGGTCAGCCGCGCCTTCGGCCTCCCGCCCCGGGAGGCGAACTACGCGACCCTCCTCATGTCGACGGGGCTCACCTTCGGGACGATCTCGGCGCTGTTCGGGCTCAGCCGCGGCTACATCGACCAAGCCGCCTACACCGTCCTCGTGACCGTCGTCATCCTGTCGGCCGTCGTGCCGACGCTGCTGGCGACGACGTTCTTCGCCCCGGCGCTGGCGAGCCCGGCAGACGTCGAGGAGTTCGACGCGGCCGAGGAGATCGACGCCGGGCTCCTGCCGCGGCCGAGCGGCGGTCCGGAGGTCGTCGGCGATGGTTGGACGATCGACGGCGAGGCTGAGTCGGCCTAACGAGCCGGTCGCCGGCGCGGTTCCAGTCTCCGAACCCCGGCGGACCGTGCCCGCGACGGGCTGCCTCGTCTGCCGCTTCGTGGCCGACTCGGTCGAGCGGCGGATCTTCTTCGTCTTCGCGGAGGCGATCGGGGAGCTCTGGTTCGTCGGCCGGATGCGGGCCGGCGGCTTCTGCGCCGACCACGTCCGGCGGATCGTCTCGGAAGGAAACGGACCGCGGCTGACCGGACCCTTCGAGGACGTCCTCGAAGGCTGGCTCGCTCGTCGGCAGGCGGCCGGTGGGCCGGCGCTCCCCGTCGTCGGGGCCGCCTGTCCGATCTGCGAGACGGCCGGCTGGGCGGCCGACCACGCCCTCGGCCTCCTCGCCTCGGGCGATGTGCGGCGGATCGAGACCGGCCTCGGCGGCGTCTGGCCGATCTGCCTGCCCCACCTCGACCGACTCATCGACCGGGTTCCGTGGACCGAGCAGGTCACCTGGATCGATCGCTGGCGGGCACGGCTCCTCGAGGCGGCGGGCGAAGCGCTTGCCGATCCATCGGCCGCCGACCGAATTGCTGGAGCCCTGGACATCCTCGCCGGGCGGGCCGGCGAGGACGGCGCGGTCGGGGTCGGGAGCTCGGCGGCAGCGCCGGAGGCGGACGGCTGGCGGACCGGGCTCCTGAGCGAGGCCGGTCTCCGCGCCGAATTCGAGCGCGGCGTCTGCCCGATCTGCACGGCGGCGACGGCGGGGCAGCGACGGCTCCTCGCCTGGCTCGTCGATCCCGGCCGGACTGCGAACGACCGCCGCGATCTGGACGCCCTCTGCGGCCGCCACCTGCGGTCCCTCTGGGCCCTCGATCCCGAGCACGGGGCGGCCGCGACGCGGAGCGCCGTCGAGCGGCGCTTGGCCATGTTCGCCGGCCTGCCGACGATCGACGATCGGCCACCGCTCCGGATCGCCGACCGGCTGGCTTGGGCTTGGCGGCGACCCGAGGTCGACGCCGGCGCCGGGCGACGGGTTCGGGTCGGCGCGCGGGTCGGCTCGCTCTGGCGGGCAGTTCGAGCGCCGGCCAGCTTCGTCGCCGAGCGGCTCCGGCGCGCCCGCTTCACCGCCGACCGTCCGTGCGCGGCCTGCGTCGCAGCGGCGACGTCTCGCCGCCGGGCGCTCGCCCTCCTCGCGGCGACCCTCCGGAGCCGCCCGGGTCGCGACGCCTTCGAGCGGAGCGACGGGCTCTGTCTCCGTCATGCCGTCCTCGCCGCGGGTGACCCCCGCTTCGAGGCCGGGCTCGTCGGTCTGGTCGGGGCCGTCGCCGAGGGCCGGGTTGCGGCCGTCCGCTTCGAGCTCGAGGAGGCGCTCCGCAAGTCGAGCTGGTCGGTCCGCTATGAGCCGGCCGGCCCCGAAGCGACGGCCTGGCGCCGGGCGGCCCGCCTCGTCCTCGGCGAGGCGGCGCTCCCCGAGGGCGGCGACGGATCGGAACCGTGGCCGGTCGGCGAGCCGGACCGGCCGCAACGGGCGGTGTGAGGACGCGAGGATGACCGATGGCCGGAGCCTCAACCGGGACCCGCTGGTTGCGGACGCCACGGCGGGAGGCGCGGACGCCACGGCGGGAGGCGCGGACGCCGTCGAAGCGCGGCGCATCGTCGTCGAGGTCGAGCGGGCCTCGGGCCCGGGGCCCGTCGTCGAGCTCGACGATCGCGGGCGGCCGGTCGTCCGCCGGTTCCGGACCGAGGGGCTCTGGCTCGGCTTCGACCACGGCGTCGTGCCCGAGACCGACGACGGCCGCGGGCGGAGCCTCGCCGCCCTCGTTGCCCTGCCGGCCTCGACGTTCTCGGGCTGCCGGATCGAGGCGGAGCTGGTCGGGGCGCTCCTGGCCGGGGAGCGGGTTGTCGTCCTCGCCGCCCTCCCCGGAACGGCGATGCCGGCCCTCGGGCTCGCCCGGGCCGCCGCGGCCGTCGACGAGGCGGACGTCCTCGATGCCGCGGCCGCGGCCGCCCTCGTCCGTCAGGCCCAGGTTCGCTATCGGGAGCGGGAGCGCGCGGGCCGCCCGACCGGCGGCCGGGCCTGGGCGGCGATCGGCATCCTCCCGCCCGAGCTCGCCCGGTTCGCCACCCCGCACTCGCCGGCCGAGTACCGGCTCGCCCAACTGCCGCGGCGGATCGTTCGGGGCCTGGAAGGGATCCTCGACGACGACGAGCGGATCCTCGCCTGGGTCCGGCGACCGGGCCTCGCCGAGGCGGGCCTCTTCGACGCGCTCCGTCGCGCCGGCCGGCGGCGGGACCGGCGGGAGGCCGTCCTCCTCCTCACCGACCGTCAGCTCGTCTGGGTCGTCGATCACGCCGAGCCCGGCCAGTTCCTCGTCGAGTGGGGCGTCGACGTCGAGCTCCTGCCCCTCGAGCGCCTCGCCCGGGTCCGGCGCGAGACGACCGGCGACGCGATCCGGCTCTCGGTCGAGACCGACGTCGGGGGCCCGGCGGGCCTCCGGAGCTACGAGCTGCCGGTCGAGGCCGCGGCCGAGACGGACGTCCTCGCCGTCCTCCTCGAGCGCTTCACGCCGGACGGGGCCGGCGGCCGGCCGGTCCGCCGCTACGACCTCGTCGCCCGAGCCGCCGATCTCGAGGAAGCCGACCGCTTTCGCCAGCGGGAGGCGGCGGAGGTCCTCCTCGAGCGGGCGGGCGAGCTCGGCGAGGTCCTCGGCTTCCTCTTCAGTCCCCGTCGGCCCGGAGCGCGCGACGCGTCGGCCCTCGCCGTCTTCGAGTGGGGCGCCGCGCACCTAAGGCCGGGTGGGGTCGCCCGGACGCTGGCGGCCGACCTCGCCGGGCTCGCCCTCACGCTCTCGCCGTTGGTCGGACGGCTCATCCTCGTCCCGGGACCGGCCTTCGTCTACCCGGCTCCGTTCTCGACGACGGCCGCCGCCGTTACCCGGCTCCTCCGGCGGGTCATCGCGAACACCCGTCCGAGCGGCCCGGACCCGGCCCGCTGACCGCGTCCCGCCGGGCCCGCCACCCGAGAGCTCCGTCAGGCTTCGAGAAGGGCGAGGCCGGGCATGGTCAGGAACTCGACGAAGGCGTCGGCGAGGACGAGCCGATCGAGGAGCTCCGCCGCGGCCGGCCCCGTCGGGAGCCGCCCGAGCCCGACCGCCGCGGCCTCCTCCTCCCGGACCCGCCGGTATCGGTCGGCCGTGAGCGGCTCGCCGTCGACCGCGACTCCCGACCGCCGCCAGAGCCAGAGGAGCGAACGGGCGATCTCGGCCGTGGCGGCGTCCTCCATGAGGCTGTTGATGGCGACGGCGCCGCTCCCGGCGAGCCAGGCCGCCAGGTACTGGAGGGCGACCGAGACGTTCGAGCGGAGCCCGGCGTCGGTGGCGCTCGCCCCCGGGACGGCGAAGTCGAGGAGGGTCTCGGCCGCAACGGGTTCGCCCGGCCGATCGAGTTGGTTCGGTCGCTCGCCGAGGGTCGCGTCGAAGACGGCCCGGGCCACCGGGACGAGATCGGGGTGGGCGACCCACGTTCCGTCGAAGCCGTCGGCCGCCTCCCGCTCCTTGTCCTCCCGGACCTTGGCGAAGGCGAGCTCGTTCGCCGAGGGGTCGCGGCGGCTCGGGACGTAGGCGGCCATCCCGCCGATGGCGTGGGCGCCGCGGCGATGGCAGACCTCGACGAGCCGGCGGGTATAGGCCCGCATGAAGGGGACGGTCATCGTCAGTGCCGCCCGGTCGGGAAGGGCGAGGCCGCTCGCCCGGAACGTCTTGATGACGCTAAAGAGGTAGTCCCAGCGACCGGCGTTCAAACCCGTCGCGTGCTCGCCGAGGGCGAAGAGGATCTCCTCCATCTCGAGGGCCGCGAGGACGTGCTCGATGAGGACGGTCGCCCGGATCGAGCCCGGCGGGAGTCCGAGCCGCGTCTCGGCGAAGGCGAAGACGTCGTGCCAGAGGGCGGCCTCGGCGGCGCTCTGAAGCTTCGGGAGGTAGAGGTACGGGCCCGAGCCGCGCTCGAGGAGCTCGCGGGCGTCGTGCCAGAGGAAGAGGCCGGCGTCGAAGAGCGAGGCACTGACGGGTTGTCCATCGAGCCGGATCCGTGGCTCCTCGAGGTGCCAGCCCCGCGGCCGGACGACGAGGGTCGCCGTCCGCTCGGCCAGCCGATAGCGGCGGCCGTCGGGGGCGTCGTAGGTGAGCCGCCGACGGACCGCGGCGGCGACGTTCGCCTGGCCCTCGACGACGTTCGCCCAGGTCGGGCTCAGGGCGTCCTCGAAATCGGCCATGAAGACCGAGGCGCCCGAGTTGAGGGCGTTGATCATCATCTTCGCCTCGGCCGGGCCCGTGATCTCGACCCGTCGGTCGCGGAGGTCGGGCGGCGCCGCGGGAACCCGCCAACCCGGCGCGCGGGCCGGGCCCGGCGGCGGCTCGGACGGGCGCTCGCCGGCGTCGATGGCGGCCTGTCGTTCGGCGCGCGCGGCGAGGAGCCGCCGACGGGCATGTCGGAACTCGCGCTCGAGCTCGGCGACGAAGGCGAGGGCCTCGGGGGTGAGAACGGTCTCCACCGTCGTCGGGTCGGGTCGATGGCGCCCGGGGTGGATCTCGAGGCCGTCGAGCCGGCCGTCGCGTCGCCCGTCGCGTCGCCCGTCGCGTCGGCCCTCGAGGTGGTGGGCGACCGTCGTGGGGGTTCGGGTCATCGGCTCCACGGCTAGACGACCTTGTCGTCGGGGAG
>JBHOQO010000064.1:0-14594 GCA_042408925.1 Chloroflexota bacterium
TTCGAGGCCAGCGGCCCGGTCCCGACCTCCCTCGCCGACCTCGGCCGCTACAGCCAGGCCGTCGTCCTCGGCCGCTTCGACGGGCGGGTCGAGCCGGGCCGGGTTGTCGGCGATCCCGAGTCGAGCCTCGGGCCCGAGTACGACGTCTACTTTGCAAACGTCGGCTTCCGGGTCGAGGCGGTCCTCGCCGGGAACCTCCCCGCCGCCGACGCCTCGGACCTCCTCCTCGAGTACCTCGTCGCCGGACCGGACGAGATCGCCGCCCTGAAGACCACGCTCCCGACCGAGCGGACGGTCATGTTCGTGGACCGGAAGCGGAGCGGGCTGATGGCCGGGGGCCGGGCCCTCTACGTCGAGTCCGGTCTCGGCCGGGGGACGTTCCGCGAGCTCGACGGCCGGACCGTACCCGTCGGCCTCGCCACCGATCCCCAGTTCGGCCGTCTCGAGGGGCTCCCCTTCGCCGACTTCATCGACCTCGTCCGCCGGGTCCCGATCCTCGACGAGATGCCGCCCGCCTGAGCCCGGCCCGCAGCGGCCCGGCGAGGGGCGGCGGCGGTGTCCGGCTGCTGCAGCCTGTTCACGCCGACGATAGAGGTCCGCCCCCGAGGCGCGGAAGCGGCCCTGGTTCGCTGGCCGCAATCTCGGCCGCGCCGGACCGGAGGGAGCTGCCCAGCCCGCGGCACCGTTCCGAACGGCGGGCCGGGCGCTACCCTTCCGCCGATGGATCGCTCGCTCCGCTCGGTCATCGTCGGCACCTTCAGCCTCCGCTTTTCGACCGGGCTGACCGGCGCCCTCCTCGTCTACTACCTCGCCGATCTGCCGAGCCACGGCGGACCGCGGGTCGACGCCCTCGTCGTCGGCGTCTTCGCGGCGACCTTCTTCGTCGCCGAGCTCGCCCTCTCGCCGCCCTTCGGCCTCCTCTCGGACCGCCTCGGCCACCACCGGGTCATGGAGCTCGGGCCGCTCTTCGGGATCCTCGCCGTCGTCCTCACCTGGGCGACGACGAACCTCGTCGTCCTCGGGCTGACCCGCTGGCTCGAGGGAGCCTCGACGGCAGCCTCCGTCCCCTCGATCCTCGGCTACATCGCCATGGTCACCGCCGGCGACGAGCTCCTCCGCGGGCGTGCCTCGGCCCGCTTCGAGGGCGCGACCCTCGCCGGCCTCGGCGGCGGCCTCGTGGCGGCGGGTTTCTTCTGGGAGGTCTTCGGCCGCGAGGCCTTCCTCGTCAACGCTGGGCTCTACGGCGTCTCGTGGGCGATCTATCGCTTCGGGGTCGCCGACCCGGCCGGCGAGGCGGCGACGCTCCGGGCGCCCCACTATGGCTGGCGCCGCTACGGCGCCCTCCTCCGGAGCGCCCAGGTCTGGCTCCTTGCCCCGACCTGGATCGCCGTCAACGCCGCCATCGGGCTCTGGACGAGCCAGTCGATCTTCCAGCTCGTAAGCGAACCGCGCCCCGGGTTCGAAGACCAGCTCCTCATGGGCGGCCTCGATCCGGTCGAGATCAGCCTCGGGCTCGCGGTCGGGCTCCTCGTCTTCTTCGCCGGCCTCGCCTTCTGGGGCGAGCGCTTCAAGACGACCCGCCGGACGACGATCATCTTCTACGGGATCTGCGGCGGCGGCGTCGTCGCCCTCGCCGGGGCCGCAGTCAACCACAGCGGCGGGGCGCCGCTCCTCCTCGCGGGTGGCGCCGTCGTCCTCCTCGCCGGGCTCTTCGTCCTCGCCGGGGCGACGCCGGCGGCCCTCGGCCTCCTCGCCGACATCAGCGAGGCGTTCCCCGCCGACCGGGGCGCGATCATGGGTCTCTACTCGGTCTTCCTCGCCGTCGGCCAGATCGGGGGCGCCCTCGTCGGCGGGCTGGCGGCCGAACGGGCCGGGATCGACGGGCTCTTCGGGGCGACGGTCGGGCTCCTCCTCGTCGCCCTCGTCCCGCTCGCCCGACTCCGCTCCCTCGAGCACGTCGTCGGCCCGGCGAGATCCGAGGGCCGGGTCGAGGTCGTCGACGGACCGTAGGCCACGGGCGACCCACCCGCGGACCCTCCCGAGGCGGTCCTCGAGGCGGGTATCATCGGACCGACCAGCGGGGGGAATGGAGGAGGAGCCGTGGGCCGCGTCGCCGTCGTCACCGATTCCGCGTCCGACCTGCCGCCCGACCGTGCCGAACGGGCCGGCATCGCCATCGTCCCCCTCATCGTCCGCTTCGGCGAGGAGAGCTTCCGGGTCGGGGTCGAGCTCTCGACCGAGGCGTTCTGGGAGCGCCTCCTCGCTCCCGGGGCGCCGTTCCCGACGACGGCGGCGGCCGCCCCGGGCGACTTCCAGGCCGCCTTCGAGCGGGCCTTCGCCGCCGGCGCCGAGGCGGTCGTCTGCATCACGGTCGGGAGCAAGCTCTCCGGGACCCACAAGAGCGCCGAGATCGCCCGGGGGCTGCTTCGGGATCGGGAGATCCACGTCGTCGACTCGCAGCTCGCCTCGATGGGCGTCGGGATGCTCGCCGAGATCGCCGCCGAGCTCGCGGCGGGCGGGATGCCGGCCGCCGAGATCGCCCGGGCCGTCCAGGCGACGGTTCCGCGGATCGATCTCTACGTCGCCATCGACACCCTCGAGTACCTCCGGCGCGGCGGGCGGATCAGCGCCGCCCAGGCCGCCATCGGCGGGGTCCTCTCGGTCAAGCCGATCATCACGGTCCGCGACGGCGTCGTCGAAACGGCCGATCGGGTCCGGACCCGGGGCAAGGCCCGCGAACGGGTCCTCGAGCTCCTCGCAGCGGCCCCGGTCGAGCGGGCCGCCCTCCTCTACACCCCCGGTGGCGAGATCGACGCCTTTCGGACGGCGTTCCTCGAGCGGGTCCCGGGCGGCCTTTCGGAGGATCGGGTGACGGTCCAGCTCGTCGGCGCCTCGGTCGGGCCGCACCTGGGGCCGGGCTGCGTCGGCGGGGTCGTCCTCCGGCCCGCTTGACGCCGGAGCGCCTGACGCCGGTCCCGCCGGACGCCGGAGCGCCTGACGCCGGCACGCCCCGAAGCGCCGTCTGCCGTCCCGCCCCGAAGCGCCGTCTGCCGTCCCGCCCCGACGCGCCGGCGACGGACGCGCGGCGGGCCGAACGGCCCCCTTCCGCGGGGCGGACCGACCGTCCGAGCCACCCGAGCCGCTGGCTATACTCGCCCCGTTCTCGGACGCGCTCCGCCGTCCGCCCCCGAGCAGCGGGCGGCGCCGCGCCCCGTGGAGTCGTCCGGGAGACGACTCACCAGCCGGATCGCCCGCGCACCCGGGGATCCGGAGATGGAGGCAACCCGATGGCCACCGAGCATGCCGCGGCGGCGATCAACCCCTGGCACGTCGCCCAGCGTCAGTTCGACCTCGCCGCCGACCGCCTGAACCTCGACCCGGGGCTTCGCCGCGTCCTCCGCGAGCCCCGTCGCGAGCTGACCGTCCACTTCCCGGTGAAGATGGACGACGGCTCGGTCCAGGTCCTGACCGGCTACCGCGTCCAGCACAACCTCGGCCGCGGACCGGCGAAGGGCGGGATCCGCTACCACCCCGACGTCACCCTCGACGAGGTCAAGGCCCTCGCCATGTGGATGACCTGGAAGTGCGCGGTCGTCGCCATCCCCTTCGGCGGCGGCAAGGGCGGCGTCGTCGTCGACCCCAAGAAGCTCTCGATGAAGGAGCTCGAGGCGCTGACCCGCCGCTTCACGACCGAGATCAGCGTCCTCATCGGCCCGGAACGGGACATCCCGGCCCCCGACGTCAACACGAACGCCCAGGTCATGGCCTGGATCATGGACACCTACTCGATGCACGTCGGGTACACGGTCCCGGGGGTCGTGACCGGCAAGCCGATCAGCCTCGGCGGCTCCGAGGGCCGGGCCGAGGCGACGGCCCGGGGCGTCGTCTACACGATCGTCGAGGCGGCCGCCGAGCTCGGTATCGACCTCCGGCGGGCGACCGTCGCCGTCCAGGGCTTCGGCAACGCCGGCTCCATCGCCGCCCGGCTCATGGCCGCCGAGGGCTCGAAGGTCATCGCCGTCTCCGATTCGGCCGGCGGCATTCACCGCGAGGACGGCCTCGACGTCGAGCGGGTCATGGCCTGGAAGCGCGAGCACGGGACCGTCGTCGGCTTCCCCGGCGCCGAGCCGATCTCGAACGCCGAGCTCCTCGAGCTGCCCTGCGACGTCCTCATCCCGGCCGCCCTCGAGAACGTCATCACCGAGCGGAACGCCGAGCGCGTCGGGGCCCGGATCGTCGCCGAGGCGGCGAACGGCCCGACGACCCCCGAGGCCGACGCGATCCTCTTCCGGCGCGGCGTCTTTGTCATCCCCGACATCCTCTGCAACGCCGGCGGGGTGACGGTCAGCTACTTCGAGTGGGTCCAGGACCTCAACCGCGACCACTGGAGCGAGGCGATCGTGAACGCCAAGCTTCGCGAGATCATGGTCAAGGCCTTCAAGGAGGTCCGCTCGGTCGCCGACCGGGAGCGCTGCGACAACCGGCTCGCGGCGTACCTCCTCGCCGTCGAGCGGGTCGCCGACGCCACGGCGATGCGCGGCCTCTACCCGTAGGCGACCGGGCCCGCGGCGGTCGAGCGAGGCGGCCGCCCGCGATCCCGACCGTCCGGGCTCGCCCGTCGAGGCCCGAGTGCTAGAGTTCGGGCCATGCTCGACCACGAAGAAAAGTTCCTCTTCAAGGAGGAGATCCTCCACCTGGCGAACGCCCTCAACGAGCCGGGGATGCTCGACAACGTCGAGGACCTCCTGACCGACGTGATCACGAGCCCCCGCTTCGACTCGGAGGTCTTCACCCTCGAGCGGTCGCTCCAGGTCATGCTCGGGCCGCGGGCCGGAACGACCCTCGTCGGGCTCCTGACCGTCGCCCCGGAGGTCTTCGACGAGGTCGCCGAGGTTCGGATCCCGCCGGAGGTCCACGAGCGGCTCGTCGCCTGGCGGGCCCGCTTCGGCCTCGCCATCGACAACGCCCTGAACTTCCTGAACAACCCCGACGGGATCCAGGGCCACAACTTCTCGACCCAGATCGCCCACGTCGACGACCGGCGGGTCCTCCAGGGCCGCCTCACCCTCGTCCGCTACAACAACGAGCCCCAGTTCTTCGTCGCCGACGCGAGCGTCTTCCTCGGCCTCGTCGCCGACGTCCTCGAGCGGCTCGGGCCGTATCTGGAGCCCGACGTCGTCGAGGAGGAGACGATCACCCGGCTCCGGGACGCGATCGCCCTCATCGAACGCAAGACCGGGGCCCGCGGCCGGAGCTGAACGGTCGAACGGGCGAGCCGACCCCGACGGACGGCCCGAGCCGAACCCGACCCCGATGATGCGCCAGATCTACCTCGCCGCGACCGGCCAGAACCGCGGCAAGACGACCGTCGCCCTGGGCGTCCTCGACGGCTTCCGACGGCGCGGCCTCGACGCCGGCTTCATCAAGCCGGTCGGCCAGCGGTACGTCATCGAGGACGGCGCGCCGGCCGACGAGGACGCCGTCCTCATGAAGAGCGTCTTCGGCCTCGCCGAGCCGCTCTCGCTCATGAGCCCGGTCCACATCCCGCGGGGCTTCACCCGCGCCTACATCGAGGGCCGGGTCGTCGACGACCTCGCCGGCCGGATCCGGGCCGCCCACGCCGAGCTCGCCGCCCGCCGCGAGATCCTCCTCATCGAGGGGACCGGGCACGCCGGGGTCGGAGCCGTCATCGGCCTCTCGAACGCGACCGTCGCGGCGCTCCTCGGGGCCCCGGCGATCATCGTCTCCGAGGGCGGCGTCGGCCGCCCCATCGACGAGATCGTCGTGAACGCGGCGCTCTTCGCCCGGGAGGGGGTTCGGGTCGCCGGGGCGATCGTGAACAAGGTCGACGTCGACGCCCGACCGGACCTGCCCCGGATCCTCGAGCGCGGCCTCGCCCTCCACGGGATCCGGCTCCTCGGCGTCCTCCCGTACCGCCCGATCCTCTCGAACCCGACCCTGGCGATGGTCCTCGAGGGGGTCCAGGGCGAGCGGATCCACGAAGGCCCGAACCTCGACGCGGTCATCGACGAGGTCGCCATCGGGGCGATGGAGCCCGAGCACGTCCTCGAGCGGATCGGGCCCGGGACCCTCGTCATCGTCCCCGGCGACCGGGAGGACGTCCTCCTCGCCATCGCGACGACCCATCTGGTGGGCCCCCCGGGCGGCGGCCGGGCCGCGCTCGTTGGGGCGGGCACGCCCGACGGCGCCGGCGCCCGGGGGCGGCCTGGGGTCGCCCTCGGCCTCGTCCTGACCGGCGGCTACCGGCCGCGGCGGGCCGTCCTCGACGCGATCCGGCGGGCGGACCTCTTCTGCACCCTCGTCGAGGCGGACACGTACGCCGTCGCCTCCGAGATCCATGACCTCCTCGTCAAGACCCATCCCTCGGACCGGGGCAAGATCGAGCTCATCAAGGACCTCGTCTGGGAGCACCTCGCCATCGACCGGGTCCTCGAGGCGGCGACGCCGGTCCCGGCCTGACGCCCTCGGGCCGCGGGCAGGGGTGCCGCGGCGGCCTCAGGTCCCGGGCGGGACGACGAGCTCGTTGTCGATGAGCCGGACCCCCTCGATCCGGGCGGCGAGGGAGAGGAGCGTCGGGCGGTCGATGGTCTCGAGCTCCTCGAGGGTCGCCTCGTCGGCGGCCGAGACGTACTCGACCTCGATCGCCGGCTCGGCCGCGAGGACCGCCCGGATCGCCGCCCGGGCCGCCTCGGCCGAGCGCTCGCCGGCCTCGATCCGGGCCCGTCCGGCGAGGAGCGCCCGATGGAGGCGGGGGGCGACGGCCCGACCGGCGGGCGACAGCCGGACGTTCCGCGACGAGCAGGCGAGGCCGTCGGCCTCGCGGACCGTCGGGCAGGCCACGATCTCGGTCGGGATCGCCAGGTCGGCGACCATCCGCCGGACGACCCGGAGCTGCTGGGCGTCCTTCTCGCCGAAGTAGGCCCGCTCCGCCCCGACGAGGCCGAGGAGGATGGCGACGACCGTCGTCACCCCTTCGAAGTGGCCCGGCCGGGTGGCGCCCTCGAGGCGTTCGGTGAGCCGCCCGACCCGGACCGTCGTCTGGAAGCCGGGCGGGTAGACCTCCTCGACCGACGGGACGAAGACGACGTCGACCCCCTCGGCGGCGCAGACGGCCAGGTCGGCGGCCTCGGTCCGCGGGTAGGCGGCGAGATCGTCGGGCCGCTCGAACTGCCGGGGATTCACGAAGATCGAGACGACGACCGTGGCGTTCTCGGCCCGGGCCCGTCGGATGAGCGAGCGGTGGCCGTCGTGGAGGGCGCCCATCGTCGGCACGAAGCCGACCGGTCGCGGCCGACGGGCGACGGCGGCCCGGAGCTCGGCCCGGGTCGCGACGACCGCGACTGCGCCGGCGGCCGGCTCGAGGTCGGGACCGGTCGACGCGTCCCTCACAGGTCGCGATCGAGCGGGATCCAGCCCGCCTCCGCGCCGCCGGACCCGGTCCGCGATCGGGCCGCGTCCTCGGGGTTCGTCGCCCGGTCGAGGCCGCCCCGCCCCAGGACCTCGTCGAGGACGGCGTCGTCCATCCGGACCGATTCGGCCTCGCTCGGGAACGTGCCGGCGGCGACGTCGGCGGCGTAGGCCCGGACCGCCTCGAGGATCGTCGAGCGGAGGTCGGCGTAGGCGCGGGCGTGCTTCGGCCGCCAGGCGTCGAGGCCCAAGAGGTCGGTGATGACCTGGACCTGCCCCGAGCAGCCGGGCCCGGCCCCGATCCCGATCGTCGGGATCCGGAGCCGTTCGGTGATCGCCGCCGCCAGCTGGACCGGAACGAGCTCGAGGACGACGGCAAAGGCGCCGGCCTCGGCGACGGCCTGGGCGTCGGCGAGGAGGCGCCGGGCCGCCTCCTTCGTCCGGCCCTGGACCCGGACCCGCCCGATCGTGTGGATCGCCTGGGGGGTGAGCCCGATGTGGCCCATGACGGCGATCCCGGCCCGAACGAGGGTCTCGATGATCTTCGCGCTCCGGACGCCGCCCTCGACCTTCACCGCCTGGGCGCCCCCTTCGGCGAGGAAGCGGCCGGCGTTCTCGAGGGCCCGGTCCGGGGTCGCGTACGAGAGGAACGGCATGTCGCCGACGACGAGGGCCCGGCGGGTCCCGCGGCTGACGGCCCGGGTGTGGTGGAGCATGTCGGCCATCGAGACCGCGATCTCGTTTTCGTAGCCGAGGACCGCCCGGCCGACCGAATCGCCGACGAGGATGATCGGGATCCCCGCCTCGTCGAGGAGGCGGGCCGTCGGGTAGTCGTAGGCGGTGAGCATGGCGATCCGCTCGCCCTCGGCGTGCATCCGGGCGATGTCGGTCACCGTGAGGCGCCGGACGGCGTCGTTCGAACCCGTTGCGCTCATCGAATCGCGCCTCCCTTCCCGCTCGCTGCTTGGCGTCCCGTCCCGGCCGGCTCGCCGGCCGGGACGCTCCGTTCGTCGAGGAGCCGGACGACCCGGTCGAGGATCCGCTCGGCGACCTCCCGCTTGGAGAGGAGCGGCCACGGCTCCGGCGGCGCGTCCGGCGCGAAGATCGTGACCCGGTTCGTGGCGACCCCGAAGCCCGCGTCGGGGGCGAGAACGTCGTTGGCGACGAGGAAGTCGGCCCCCTTCGCAGCGAGCTTGGCCGCCGCCCGCCCCAGGTCCCCGGTCTCGGCGGCGAAGGCGACGACGACCGGGCGCTCCCGGCGGGGTCGGTCGGCGAGGCGCTCGGCGAGGCCGGCGAGGATGTCCTCCGTCGGCTCGAGCTCGAGGACGAGCCGCTCGCCGCGAGTCAGCTTCCGGAGCGCCGGGTGCGCCGGCCGGAAGTCGGCGACGGCGGCGGTCATGACGAGGGCATCGGCGCCCCGCCCGGCGGGCCCCTCGGCTGCGTCGGCGCCCCCCGCCGCCGGTCCGAGGACGGCCCGCTCCACGGCGGCCGCCATCTCGGCTGCCGTCTCGGCCCGGACGATCGCGGCCGCCGCGGGGAGCGGAACCTCGACCCGTCCGACGACGAGGGTGACCGCGGCGCCGCGGTCGAGGGCCGCCTCGGCGACGGCGACGCCCATCCGGCCCGAGGAGCGGTTGCCGATGAAGCGGACCGGGTCGATCGGCTCGGCCGTCCCGCCGGCGGTGACGACGACGTGTCGCCCGGCGAGGTCTTCGGGGCGCGGCGGCCCCTCGGTCCGGGGCGGTCGCGCCGCCGGGTCGGGCGCCCTGATCGGGCGCTCGCCGATCGCCTCGACGACGGCCTCGACGATCCGCTCGAGATCGGCGAGGCGGCCCAGGCCGACCTGGCCCGAAGCGAGCGGTCCGACCTCCGGCTCGACGATCCGGTAGCCGAACTCCCGGAGCCGGGCGACGTTGGCGACCGTCGCCGGATGGCGGTACATGTCGCCGTCCATCGCCGGGGCCACGACGACGGGGGCGGTCGTGGCGAGGCAGGCGGCGCTGACCGGATCGGCGGCGAGGCCGTGGGCCATCGCCCCGAGCCACTGGGCCGTCGCCGGGGCGACGACGATGGCGTCGGCGGTGTCGGCGACGACGATGTGGCCGATCCGCCCGTCGGGGAGGAGCTCGAGGACGTCGGCGTCGACGGCGTGGCGGGTGAGGGCCTCGAAGGTGAGGGGAGCGACGAAGCGGGTCGCCGCCGGAGTGAGCATGGCAACGACTTCGGCGCCCTCCTCGACGAGGCGGCGGGCGAGCTCGATCGCCTTGTACGCCGCGATCGAGCCGGTCACCCCGAGGCCCACGAGGCGGCCGGCGAGGCGCCCCGCGGGGCGCCCGCGGGCTCCGCTCGTACCCGCCATCGCCCGCCCCGTCAGGCCAGCCCGAGCCGGAGCGGCTCGCCGCCGGTCACCTCGGCGTGGAGGATCGCGAGGCCCTTGAGCGTCAGCTCGGGGTCGACGACCTCGATCCCCTCGACGCCGGCCGCCCACGGCGCAGTCGAGAGGCCGCCGGTCATGATCGTCCGGACCGCCTCGATCCCGACGCCGGCCTCGGCGGCGAGTTCCCGGCGGGCCCGGGCCACGAGGCCGCTCGCCAGGGCCTGATAGCCGAAGATCGTGCCGGCCTGCATCGCGCTCACCGTGTCGCGGCCGATGACCCGGTCCGGCGTCCGGAGCTCAATCCGGGGCAGCTTCGCCGTCCGGGCGGCGAGGGCGTCGAGGCCGAGCTCGAGGCCGGGCGCGATCGCCCCGCCGACGTAGGCGCCGTCGGCGGCGACGCAGTCGACGGTCGTCGCCGTGCCGAAGTCGACGACGACGGCCGGCGTCCCGTAGAGGCGGGCCGCGGCGAGGGCGTTGACGAGCCGGTCCGCCCCGACCTCGGCCGGGCGGTCGACCCGGACGGGGAGGGGGATCGTGCCGGCGCCGGCCAGAAGGAGGGGGAGGTCGCGCCGGGCGGCGACGACCTCGAGGCTCGCCGTCACGCTCGGCACGACCGAGGCGGCCGCGACCGAGGCGACCTCGGCGAAGCCGGCGCCGTCGAGCCGCAGGAGCGCCTCGAGGAGGTGCTCGAGCTCGTCGGGGGTCGCGCGCGGATGCGTCGTCGCCCGGCGGGTCGCGACGAGCGCCCCGTGGCGGACCAGGCCGAGGCTCGTGGCCGTGTTGCCGACGTCGAGGACGAGGAGCATGCCTCGATCATACGCGCCCCGGCCGGCCGGCCTCCGGCGTCCGTGCCCGCCGCGACGGGGTGCGGGGAACGCCGTCCGACGCCGCGACCGGTGCGCTACCATCGAGCCCGGCGTCGGCCCGGCCCCGCGGCCGCGGCCCGACGGCCGAGGACCCCGTCAGCCCGTAGCGCGCCGGAGAGGAGCCGTGGAGGAGTCCGCCCCGACCCCGCCCGCCAAGTTCTTCGTGAATCGCGGCATCGTCGGCTCCCGGGCCGACATGCAGAACCTCCTTCGGCCGCTCCTCAAGCAGACCGTCGGCTACCGGTACTTCCGGGGTCGGGAGCTCGTGGCGAGCGGGACCGGCTGGGTCGAGCGGATCGTCGCCGACAAGCCCGACGTCTCGACCTACTTCACCCCGCTGGCGATCTGCATCAACGTCGATTCCTTCGAGCACCTCGAGTTCGAGACTCGAGCCGACCAGCTCCTCGTCTACGTCCTCGTCCAGGGCGACGAACGGGTCGTCCTCGAGTTCGTCCCCACGGAACCGGCGGCCCCGGCGCCGGAGCCGCGCCAGCTCGAGTTCGACACGAGCGGCTTCGTCCAGATGGAGCTCCTCCGGCTCGAGCCCGGCGAGGAGGGCGCCTAGCGGGAACCCGTCGGACGGATTCGAGGGCGGCGGGTCGCCCATCCTGCCCGCCGCCGTCAGGTTCGGATCAGATCCGGAAATCGTGCGGGGGGCGCGAGGGAGCTGGAGGATCGAACGTGAACGCCATCGCCGCCTACTTCCGACTCGACGAGCGCGGGACGACGATCGGCACCGAGGTGCGGGCCGGCCTGACCACGTTCATGGTCATGGCCTACATCATCTTCGTCAACCCGAACATCCTCTCGACGGGGCCCCTCGAGGGATCCGGGCCGCCGTTCCTGCCGACGGTCGTCGCCACGGCCCTGACGGCCGGGATCCTGACGATCGCCATGGGTGTCATCGCGAACTACCCGTTCGCCCTGGCCGCCGGGCTCGGCCTCAACGCGGTCGTCGCCTTCAACCTCATCCTGACCCGGGGCTTTACCTGGCAGGAGGCGATGGCCGTCATCGCCTGGGAGGGGATCATCATCCTGATCCTCGTCCTGACCGGGCTCCGCGAAGCGATCATGGACGCGATCCCGCTCGCCCTCAAGCGGGCGATCGCGGTCGGGATCGGGCTCTTCATCCTCTTCATCGGCCTCGTCCAGGGCGGCTTCGTGAAGGCGGGGCAGGGGACGCCGGTCACCCTCGGGGACCTGACGACGCCCGCCTTCCTCACCTTCGTCATCGGCCTCGTCGTCGCCCTCGCCCTCATGGCCCGGCGGGTCAAGGGCGCCCTCCTCATCAGCATCTTCGTGGCGACCGGGGCGGCGATCGTCCTCCGGGCGGCCTTCGGCGACGCGGCGGGGTTTGGGCCCGGTCAGGCCGTCCTCCCCGAGCGGGTCATCCTCGACGTCGGGGCCGACAACTTCAGCACGCTCCTTGCGCCGCTGGGGGCGATGCTCTCGGTCTGGACCCGGCCGGAGACCTCGGTCATCACCGTCGCCCTCATCGTCTTCAGCCTCATGCTCGCCGACTTCTTCGACACGATGGGGACGGTCATCGGGGTCGGGGAGGAGGCCGGGCTCGTCGACGCCGAGGGCCGGCTGCCGGGGATCCGGGAGGTCCTCATCGTCGACTCCGTCGGGGCGATCCTCGGCGGGCTCTTTGCCACGAGCTCGAACACGACGTACATCGAATCGGCCGCCGGCGTGTCGGAGGGCGGCCGGACGGGGCTGACCTCGGTCGTCGTCGGGATCCTCTTCCTCGTCTCGATCCTGTTCGCGCCGGTCGCCGGGATCGTGCCGGCCCAGGCGACGGCGGCGGCCCTCGTCGTCGTCGGCTACCTCATGTTCACGATCGCGAAGGACCTCGACTGGGGCGACATCGACGACGTCTTCCCGGCCCTGGCGACGATGATCGTCATGCCGCTCACGTACTCGATCACCGACGGGATCGCCGCCGGCTTCATCAGCTACGTCTTCCTCAAGGCGGTGAAGGGGCGGAGCGCCGAGATCCACCCGCTCCTCTGGGTCGTCTCGGCGGCCTTCGTCATCTACTTCGCGATCCCCTGGCTCCAGCAGACGTTCAATCTCTGAGGGGCGCCGCCTGAGCCGCCGGCAACCGAGGGAGCGGCACGGGTGCCCGACGGACGGGCCACGGGTGCCCGGCGGACGGGCCACGGCGTCCGACAAATCGGCCGCCGCGGGCGCCCGTGCCCATCCACGACCCGGCGTTCGGCCCCTCCGGCGCCCTGGGCACCCGAGCGACGGCGCGGCGTCGGCTACCATCGGGGCGATGTTCGAGCGAACGACGATCCCCGAGGGCCCCCGGGTCATCAGCGCCCGTCTGCCGGGGACCCGCTCGGTGGCGATCGCCGCCCACGTCCTCGTCGGGGCCCGCCATGAAGGCGCCGACGAGATCGGCGTCGCCCACTTCATGGAGCACATCGCCTTCAAGGGGACCGCGGCCTACCGCGATGCCCGAGCGATCGCCGAGACCGTCGAGGGCGTCGGCGGCTCCTTCAATGCCGCGACCGACCGCGAATCGACGGTCTACTGGGTCCGCGTCCCGCGCTCCGAGGCGGCCCGGGGGTTCGAGGTCCTCGGGGAGCTCGTCGTCCGCCCGACCCTCGACCCGGCCGAGATCGAACGGGAGCGGACGGTCATCGTCGAGGAGATCCGGTCCTACCTCGACGATCCGGTCGAGCACGTCCACATCCTCTTCGCCCGGGCCCTCTTCGGCGACGGCCCGCTGGGGCGCGAGATCTGCGGCGACGAGTCGTCCGTTCGGCGCCTCCCGAGCGCGACGATCCGGGGCTTCTGGGCCCGCGCGTACCGGCCGGGGAACGTCGTGGTCGCCGTCGCCGGCGACATCGACCACCCGGCGGCCGTCGAGCTCGCCGCGGCCGCCTTCGGGAGCGGGGACGGTCGCCTCCCGCCGCCGGCGCCCGCCCCGACGCTGCCGGCCGGGCCGCGCTACCTCCTCGCCGAGCGCGACACCGCCCAGGCCCAGCTCGTCGTCGGCGTCCCGGCGCTGCGGCGCGACCATCCCGACAGCTGGGCGCTCCTCGTCCTGAACACGATCCTCGGCGACGGGATGAGCAGCCGGCTCTTCCTCCGGGTCCGTGAGGAGCAGGCCCTCGCCTACGACATCGGCTCGGGGGCCGTCGACTTCGCCGACGCGGGCGCTCTGGAGATCTCGGCGGGGGTCGACCCCGAGGCCCTCGAGCCGGCCCTGACCTCGATCCTCGCCGAGCTCGCCCGGCTCCGGGACGAGCCGGTCCCGGCGGCCGAGCTCGAGAAGGCGAAGCGATACCTCGGCGGCGGCTTGGAGCTCCGGATGGACGACACCCGAAGCGTCGCCGCATGGCTCGGCGTCCAGGAGGCGCTCCACGAGCGGGTCCTGAGCGTCGACGAGGCGCTCGCGGCCATCGAGCGGGTCACCGCCGAGGACGTCGGGCGCCTCGCCGGGCAGCTCTTCCGGGACGAGGCGCTCCGGCTCGCCGTCGTCGCACCGCCGGGGCACGGGCGGAGCCTGGACCGGCTCCTCCGGATCCCGTGATGGCCGACGGCGGTCGACCGGTGACGTCGGAGCGGCCGACGTCCGCGTCCTCGGACCGGCACCTCGACCTCCGGCTCGCCCGCCTCCACCTTCGGAGCGGGCTCATCGCCCTCGCCCGGGCCGAGCTCGAAGCGGCGGCCGGGCTCGGGATCCTCGACGGCGACGGGCTCGCCGACCTCGCCGAGGCCCGCTGGCGGACGGGTGATCTCGTGGGTGCCGGGGTGGCGGCCGAGGCGCATCTGGCGGGTGGAGGCGATGCCCTCGTCGCCTTCGTCATCGCTGCCGAGGCGCGGTTCGCCGGCGGGCGGCGGGACGAGGCGGAGGCGGCGGCGCGGGCGGCGGTGGAGGCCGCGGGGCGAGCGGAGGCGGGGGCGGA